>NZ_JAMXBK010000015.1:0-133405 GCF_023913815.1 Pseudarthrobacter cellobiosi | reverse complement strand
CCGGGACCCCCGCGTACCGTCTGGCGCTGCAGACCCGTGAGCAGCACATCCGCCGTGAGAAGGCCACGTCCAACATCTGCACCGCGCAGGCACTGCTGGCCATCGTCTCTTCCTTCTACGCCGTCTACCACGGCCCGGACGGGCTCAAGGCAATCGCCGAGACCACCCACAGCCACGCTGCAACCTTCGCGGCGTCCCTGAAGGCAGTCGGTCTGGACGTCCTGCACACAAGCTTCTTCGATACCGTCACGGTTTCCGTGCCCGGCAAGGCTGCGGCCATTGTTGCCGCCGCGGAAGCCAAGGGCATCAACCTGCGCCACATCGACGGTGACACCATCGGCGTCTCCGCCGATGAAACCACAACCCCGGCCATCGTCGCCGGTGTGCTGGAAGTCTTTGGTGCCGCAGCGGTGGACGCGGCCGCCGACACTAACACTGAGTTCGCGCTGGATGCCGCCGTCGAACGTTCCTCCGGTTACCTGCAGCACCCGGTGTTCAACACGCACCGTTCCGAGACGCAGCTGCTGCGTTACATCCGCAGGCTTTCGGATCGGGATCTGGCGCTGGACCGGACCATGATTCCGCTGGGTTCCTGCACCATGAAGCTGAACGCCACCGCCGAGATGGAAGCCATTTCCTGGCCGGAGTTCGCCTCGATCCACCCGTTCGCCCCGGACTCCCAGACCGTGGGCTGGCGTGAACTGATCGCCGACCTCGAAGACCAGCTGACCGAGATCACGGGCTATGACCAGGTCTCCCTGCAGCCTAACGCCGGGTCCCAGGGCGAGCTCGCCGGCCTGCTGGCGATCCGCGGCTATCACCTGTCCCGTGGCGATGACCAGCGCACGGTCTGCCTGATCCCGGCTTCGGCGCACGGCACCAACGCCGCCTCGGCTGTCCTGGCCGGCATGAAGGTTGTTGTGGTCGCCACCGCTGCGGACGGCAGCATTGACCATGTTGACCTGAACGCCAAGATCGAGGCGAACAAGGACGTCCTTTCGGCCATCATGATTACCTACCCCTCCACCCACGGGGTCTACGACGCCGATGTCCGCGAGGTGTGCGATTCGGTGCATGCGGCCGGCGGCCAGGTCTACGTGGACGGCGCCAACCTCAACGCCCTCGTGGGCCTGGCACAGCCGGGCAAGTTCGGCGGCGACGTCTCGCACCTGAACCTGCACAAGACCTTCTGCATCCCGCACGGCGGCGGCGGCCCCGGCGTTGGCCCGGTCGCAGCCAAGGCCCACCTGGCACCGTTTATGCCAGGCAATGCGGCCACCTGGACCGAAGGCAACGACGTCCCGATCTCCGCCTCGCGCTTCGGGTCCGCCGGTGTCCTGCCGATCTCCTGGGCCTACGTGAAGCTCATGGGCGCCGAAGGCCTGACCGAAGCCACGAAGTCGGCGCTGCTCGCGGCGAACTACGTCGCGGCCCGCCTGAACGAGTACTTCCCGGTCCTCTACACCGGCGAGGGTGGACTGGTGGCGCACGAGTGCATCCTGGACCTCCGCGACCTGACGGCGAAGACCGGCGTCACCGCCGAGGATGTGGCCAAGCGCCTCATCGACTACGGCTTCCACGCCCCCACCCTGGCTTTCCCCGTTGCCGGCACGCTGATGGTTGAACCCACCGAGTCCGAGGACCTGGTGGAGATCGACCGGTTCATCGACGCGATGATCACCATCCGGAAGGAAATCGACCAGGTCGCCAACGGCGACTTCAGCGTGGAGAACAGCCCGCTGCGCCATGCACCCCACACCGCGTCCGCCGTCGTATCTTCCGACTGGACCCGTCAGTACCCGCGTGAGCAGGCCGCCTTCCCGGTCCACCACCTCAAGCAGGACAAGTACTTCCCGCCCGTCGGCCGCATCGACGGCGCAGCAGGGGACCGCAACCTGATCTGCTCTTGCCCGCCGCTGTCGGAATTCGAAGACTAAGGACCGCCGGCCGGCAAGCCGGAGTTTTCACGCGTGCTGCGCCCACCGGCTCCCTAGCCTCGCAAGCTCGGCCAGGGAACCCTGCCGGCGTGGGCCCACGTCGCTTTGACGCACGCTTTCGAAACCCCGGCCCGCCGGCCCCTCGGGGGTTGAGCGGTTGGGGAGCGAAACCCCTGGATCTTGACAAGCTCGATCACTGGGGAGCGGTTCGGTCACTGAGTGGCCGGCATCCTTCGGGGGTCCGCGGTATCCGGCAGCATGCTCCCCACCGTCCCCCTATCCTCGCAAGCTCGGTCAGGGAACCCGGACGGCGTGGGCCCAGAGCATGCAGAGGATATAGGGGACCACCGTGCCACGACGGGTTGATGGCTAAGCGGACGGGGATGTAACAGGCTACGACGCAGGCTTCCTGCGCGTGCCCCTGGATCTGCCGGCTCCGGGCGAGCCTACGGTGCTTCTGGACTACGTTCATTTTCTCGGTCAGGCAGCTCCCGGCGCGGCGCCTCGCGGCCCTTGTGGGCGTCAACATCAACGGCCCGGAACTTCGTCCGCTGGCCCGCGAAGGCCGCTGGCACTTGGACGTGCGGATCCCCAAGGAGCAGCAGGCCGGCGCGGACCGCTACCGCAACAACGGCCTGGACCGCGGGCACCTGGTCCGCCGGCTTGACCCCGTGTGGGGCGCTGAGGAAACGGCCAAGGTGCGAACCAGGACACCTTCACGTACACCAACGCGGCCCCACAGGTGGATGACTTCAATCAGGGCAAGGACCTCTGGCCGGGACTGGAGGACCGTGTGCTGGACCAGTCACCCATGCTGGAACCGGCTGAACTGGAAGAGGCGGCCAGGGCCCGCAATCTGGTCTGTTCCTGCCTGGCAACACGACGGACTAAGATTCCGTGTCCGGCAGACCGGAGTTTTCAGAGGATGCCGGGGACCTACCGCCCTAACCGGAGGCTTTAGACTTGTGGCTACATGTCCGCACGTAACCACGAGTACAGAACCGCGCACAAACCCCTGAGATTGGACACGGCCCCCTTGCGAGAATTCACCGCCCGCTTTGCCACAGCGGAGGAAATTGAGAACTGGGACAAGCACGTCACGGCCAACCCGAACGGCGGCAACATGCTGCAGTCCGCTGCTTACGCGTCCGTGAAGAACGGCAGCGGCTGGACCGCCCGCTTCCTGGTCCTGGAGTCTGCCGGGACCGCCAGCTACAACCTGGTGCTGGAGAAGAAATTCCCGGTTCTGGGCCGCCTGTGGTACCTGATCAAAGGTCCTGACCTGGGTGCCGTCGAGGACCTGAAGCCGGTCTTGGACGCATGCGCTGCATTCGCCCGGAGCCGGAAACTCAATGTCTTCAGCATCAAGATTGAACCGGACATCGTGAGCACCCCGGAAGCCCGGGCACAGCTCGCCGCCGCCGGCCTGGTGAAGGCACCGAACATCCAGTCCAACGATTCCACGGCGCTGCTGGACATCGCGGCACCGGAGAACCAGGTGTTCCGGTCCATCTCCTCCCGCGCCCGCAACGCGATCCGCCGGGCAGAACGCGAAGGCTGCGCAGTGGTGCAGCAGGTGCCAAGCCCGGAAACGTATCGGGCGCTGTATGACCTGATGGCAGACACGGTGAACGCCAAGGGTTCCATGCCGTTGCGCAGCCTTGAGTACTACACCCAGTTCTGGGACGAATTCTGCACCCGCGGCCAAGGCAGCTTCTTCTTCGTTTACGAAGGCGGCAAACCCAGTGTGGGCGCCTTTGTGATCAACTACGGATCCAAGGCAACCTACAAGGACGGCGGCTCCACGCAGAACAGGAAGCAGTACGGCGACTCGCACCTAGTCCAATGGTCGGCCATCCGAAGAATGCAGGAACTCGGGTGCACCGAGTACGACTTCTGCGGCACGCCGCCGTCCGGCCTGATCAAGGACAAGTCCCACCACCTGTACGGCATGGGCATGTTCAAGACGAGCTTCACCAAGACGGTGACGGACTTCGTCGGCTGCTACGACTACGTGCTGTCGCCCGTCAGGCACACCTTGTGGGTCAAGGGCGCGGAACGGATCTTCCGCCGGCTTGAAACCGCACGCACCGGCCAGCAGTTCTACTGACAGCCCACCAGCCACTCTCACCACCCACACCACGAGGCCAGCGCCTGCCCCAGCGGCAGCGCAGCCATAGATGAGGTTATTTCTGTGAATCCAACCAAGGCCGGAGCCGGACTCGAGCTCAGCGTCCTCAGCGATGCCGAGTTTGAGTCTTTCTCCCACAAGCACCCGCAAAACAACTTCATCCAGTCCGCTGACTTCACCCGTTTCCAGCGTGCCCGCGGTCAGTCAGTGGAACTGTTCGGTGTAAGGCGCGACGGCGATCTGGTCGCCGCCGGCAAGTTGAACTACACCACCAACCGCTGGGGCTACAAGGTGTGCGAGTGCGCCAAGGGCCCCCTCCTGGACTACACGGACGCCGCACTGGTGCGTGACGTCGTCGGACTCCTCAAGGAACGTGCCGCGGAACGCAAGGCTGGCGAACTGCGGATTTCTCCGAACCTGACGTACATCACCCGCGATGCCGACGGCGCCGAACACCCCGAGATCGTGGACAACAGGCCGCTCGTGGCGGAACTGGCGGGACTGGGTCTTGATCACCAAGGCTCCGACATGAACTTCGCCAACGTGAACTGGATGTTCATCAAGCACCTCGACGGCTTCACGGACGTCGAGGAGCTCATTATGGGCACCAGCTACCGGACACGGAAGGCCATCCGGAAGGCTGAAAAGAACGGTGTGTTCCTGGAGCAGGCCACGCTTGAGACCCTCGACGAGTTCTACGATGCGCTGAGCACAGCGGGGGACGAGAAGGGCTTCTTCTACCGCGAACGCGAATACTACGAACAGCTCCTGCGGACCACCTCGGCCGAGTTCACCAAACTCATGATGGCCAAGATCGACATTCCCGCGTACAGGAAGTCCATTACCGAACGACTGGAAGCGGAATCCGCGTCCGCAGCCGAACTCCGCCGTGAAGTCGAAGAGACCGGCAGCAAAAAGAAAGCCAACCGGCTCAAAGTAGTCCAGGACCTCGTGGACAGCTACGAGCGCAGCCTCAAAGACATCGAGCGGTTCCCGGACTCGGTGGGTGTGGCTACAGTGGCCGCCATCCACTTCGTCTGCTTCGGCGACGAGGTGGTCTGCGTTATCGGCGGCACCAAGCAGGACTACATCTACTTCAACGGCGCCACGTCCCTGTACTGGGGAATGATGCTGCACGGGCTGGACAAGGGCTACTCGCGCTACAACTTCTACGGCACCTTCGGCATCCAGGGACAGGACGAGGAAGGCCACGGCGGCTACGAGTTCAAGAAGGGCTTCGGCGGCGACGTGGTCCAGCTGCTGGGTGACTTCGTGATGCCGGTGCGGCCGGTAGCCTTCCAGGCCAACCGCCTGTTCCGAGCGGCCATCGCGGCGGCGCGCACCCTGCTGGGCAAACTGCCACTGAAGCGCCAGGCCTAACACCAAACCACGAACTGCCAGAAAGGGAGGAGCACCACGGTGAACGATCGACCTGAAAACCCAAGGCGCAGGCCTCCAACCGACGGTCTGCCCAAAACAGAGCCTCTCACCCCCTCCCAAATCCACCAGGATGCGGCGGCGAAGAGGATGCTGCGGCGCCTGGTGCGGGGGGAGAACCCGCCGACGGCGCCACTGAGCATTGTGGACAGGCTCGCCGGAAGCCCCTACGCCAACCCCATGATCCAGGTGGGAGGCGTGGACACGTCCGCACGCAAGACCCTGGACTTTTCCCTGCACCTGGCCGAGACCATGTTCCGGTACGGGGCAGGCGCCCTGGAAGTGGAGACGAGCATTATTGCCGTCACCGCGGCGCTGGGGCTGAAAAACATCGAAGTGGACATCACCAACCAGTCGGTGGCCATCAACTATGCGCCCAAGGACCAGACGCCCATCTCGCTGCTTCGGGTGGTGCGGTCCTGGACCAACAACTATGCCGGGCTGGCCAAGGTACACCGGCTGGTGACGGACATCGTGGCCGGGGGAGTGGGCCGCGATGAAGCCATCCGCCGGCTGGACGAGGCCATCACCAGCCCCAAACCCTTCCCGCGATGGATGGTCACCATAGCGTTCGGCGTGTTCGCCGCAGTCTTTGTGGGTGTGCTTGGCGGCGGCCCGGTGTCCTCGGGCATTGCCTTCGTGGCCAACATCGGCGTCAGCCTGCTCGCCCGCCAGCTGGGCCGGTGGCGGGTTCCGGACTTCTTTACGACGGCGGCATGCTCCTTCGCCGTCACACTCACCGCGTTGCTGTTGTGGCGCTTTGACCTCACCAACGCACCGGCGATTGTGGTGGTGGGCGGCATCCTCCTGCTCCTGCCCACCGGGCGCCTGGTCTCCTCGGTGCAGGATGCCATCAACGGGTTCCCCGTGACCGCAGCGGGCCGGTTTCTGTCCACCTTGCTGACCTTTGGTGCGATTGTGGCCGGGATTGCCGTGGCCTTTGTGGTGGGCGCCATGACCGGAATGCAGCCCATTAGTGTTACCCAGACATTCCCGCCGGCCTACGACCTCTGGGTCCTGGTGATCTTTATCGCCGTCGCAGTGATGGCCATCGGCGTGACGGAGCAGACCTCCTCGGAGCTGCTGCTGCCTACCGCGGGCGTGGGTGTGGTGGGCTATCTTGTGCTGCTGGGTGCCGCGTCCCTCGGCGTCGGTGACCGGTTCTCCCCGGCGCTCGCCGCCGTCGTGATTGGCCTGCTGGCGCGGGTGGTGGCGTTGAAGATGGGCGCACCGCAGCTGGTGGTGGCCGTCCCGGCGGCCCTGATCCTGCTGCCTGGGCTGACCATTTTCCGGTCCATGTATGTGCTGACCATCGAGGAATCCGAAATCCTCCTCGGCGCCGGCGGTATGCTCAACGCCGGCGCGATCGTTTTGGGCACAGCGGCCGGCATTGTCCTCGGCGACACCCTGGCCCGGCCGTTGACGCGCAGCCTGGCCAGCAACGAACGGCGACGCGCCCGGCGCCGCTAACGCTCAATCGCGAAGGCATCGGTGAAGGTGAACCCGGCGGCCGGCACAAAACGTGCGTCCAGGCGCGAGTCCGTCACCATCACGTCCAAGGTTCCCAAGGCCCGATCGCGATTTTTTCCTGACCAGACGGCAAACAGGCCAGCTTCAGGATCGTCCGCCTGGACGTCGTGATGCCCGGCGCCGCCCACGCCGACCGTGACAAAGACCGTGCCCTGCCCTTGGGCCAGGCTGTTGTCAGCGTCGGCAACGCAATCGTCCCGGGCCTCTCCGGGCACCAGAACGGGGCAGCCGGCATTCAGCCCGAGTTGACGCGTCCGCTGGTAGACGTGTTCATGGCCGGTGAGCACAAGGTCCACGTTCCTGCTGACCAGCATGTTCGTCAGTTGCTCCCCGGGCTGGCAGCCGTAGTGTCCCATGCTGAAGCACAGCGTATGCATTCCCACCACAGTCCACGGGATATCGGCGGCGCGGGCGCCGTCAATGGCGGATTCGGTCCAGACCCAGCGGTCACTGCCGGGTGAATAATCCAGGGGCTGTCCACCGGGGAATTTAATGCCCGGAGAAATGAGGATGAACCTCACCAAGGGCTGTTCCTGGGGGACGTCCACGTACCACTGGATTCCGTACGCTCCTTGCAGCCCGGGGAGCCTGTTGGGCAGGCATTCGGCGAACGTGCCGATGTCGCCGTCGTGCCCGTCGCTTTCGTGGTTGCCTGTGATCAGCTCGTACGGAAAATCCTTGCCAAGTTTCCGCGTGACCATGTCGCAGAAGGCTTGCTCAACGCCAGCCTGATAGGAGAGATCGCCCAGCGCGATATTGAGATCCGGCTGCAGACTGGCGATCACATCGAGCACAGCCCTGGCGCCTCCGCCCATGCTGATGTCCCCGGCTGCGGTGAAGTGAACTGACGCTGTATCGGAGGCTGGCTGTTCCGGCGAGGCCGACTGTTCCCGTGGCGCGGGCGGGCGCTCCGCTGCTGGCTGGCACCCCGAGCCGGCAAGGCAAATCAGGGCCGCCCAGATCAGGGCCGCCGCGGATGCTGCCTGGGCGGAATGTTTCCGGGCAGCCATGTCAGCCGGCAGGCTTCAGCGCGGCGCGCCAGGCACCACTCGCCTTTACCGTGCTGAAAGTCCAGGTTGCGGTGCCCGTGGCGCCCGCTGCGGCCTGGGGCCGGTCTGCCGCTTGGGCTATCTGCCCGCCGGCGGCTTCCCAACGCTCGGTCCAGCCGCTGGGCGGGGTGGTTCCGGGCGTACCGCTGTCGTAGCCGATGCCGCCAATGAGCATAGCGCCGTTGCTCGCCGTCGTGATGCTTGGAAGGGTGATGCTGGTGGCCGCATAGCTGGTATCGACGGCCGTCACCACCGGGCTGTCCAGCGGCGTGGCTTGGTTGACCCCGCGGTAGGCCGTGATGCCCCCGCCCCACTTGGCCGACGTGCCAAGGTTCCAGGTGTACGAGGCAGGATCCGACGCACCCACGACGCGGTAATAGGTGAAGATCCGGGCACCGGAGCTGGAGGAGCTGTTTACGGACAGACCGTTCACCATGGCTGTCCAGCCCGCCGGAGCGGTGACGGACGGATTCAGGTCCGTCGTGATGGAAGCAACCAGGACGTCGCCGGCCGCCGCCGCCGTCGGCCGTGTGAGCGCCACAGATGGTGTGGCAGTGGTCGAGGAGCTGGTGGAGGTTCCGACGGCGGTCACGGCCCCGGAGCTGCCTCCCGCGGTGACGGTGATCGTCGCGCTCGCCGACGTCGACCCTGCGCTGTTCGCCGCGGTCAAAGTCGCCGTGTAGGTGCCAGCGGCGGAGTACTGGTGCGACGGCGACCGGGAAGTCGACGTGCCGCCGTCACCGAAGGTCCAGGACCACGACGTGGGCGAACCGGTGGACGCATCAGTGAAGCTCACCGGCAGTGGAGCCGTTCCCGAGGTGGGTGATGCTGTGAACGAGGCTACCGGGGCGGTCGGTCCAGGCGCTGTACCGAGCGGCCGGTCGGAGTACCAGTAGCGCCTGGTGACGTGGTTGGTTGCCATGACCACGATGCCGGTGGAGCTGTTGACGGCCTGCTTGGTGGTGGTGACGTCATTGATGTTGGCCGACGAGCCGTCCTGGATCACCGGTGTCCCGCGGCCGGCGCCAAAGACCGGGTCGTCCATCGATGCTGTCTTCTCGTAGATGCTGCCTGCTGCCCCGGAGAAAGCGCAGCCGCTCGTTGATGGTGCGGTGTGGAATGCATGAACCGTGTTGTTCTTCGTGTCGAGCAGGATCTGGGGGCGTGTCACACAGTCGCCCACGGTCGCGTTGGTGGACTGGGTGAACGAGCCGGTACCGGGTTTGAAGACGAGCAGCTGCAACTGTGGCCGTGTTGGGTCCGAAGAGGTGACGTCCAGGCTGGTTTTGGCTGCCGCGTAAACTCTCCCCGACGGGTCCGCCAGCAGGGCCTTGAGGTTCAGGTGATCGTCGGCCTGCCCGGTGCTCTTGACGGCCGGCTGAACCCGCCAGGACGAGGTCGCCGTCGGTGCGGTGCCGTCGGTACGCGTAGCCCACCACATGGCCCCGTTGGGTTGGTCACTCCACATCACGCCGATCTTGTTGTTCCCGTAGGACACCACGGCCGAGATGTCGTCGGGGCCAGGACGGGGGTTGGACACGGGCAGCACAAACGGTGCCGGCCAGCTGGTTCCGCCGGGAGCGGAAGCGTTCACGTGCACCGTATTCGTGTACCCGGATGAGGAATTTCCCGCGACCTGCGTCCACGTGGCCCAGATCGCCCCGGTTGAATCCTGGTCGATTGTCATGGATTCGCTGCTGTTATTGGTGATGGTGGTCGGGAACCCGGCATCCAGGGTGTACTTGCCGGCGGCGTAGCTGTAGCGGTAGAGCTTGGCTGGCTGCCCGGAAACCGACGGTTTGGGTGCGGCATCCCCGGACACGGTCACGACGTGGGACGCGATGTAGAGGTGGGAGCCGTCCCACAAGGTGTCGGCCAGGTTGTTTGCGCGGCTATCGTTGCGCAACCCGGTGTCCACCCACTTCTTGGCGGCGCGGTCCAGGCGGTAGATGTGCCACCCGCTGCCCGTGGTCCACATGTCGGCCCACCACGAACCGTCGTTCCACCAGAGTTTGCTCTGCGGCTTGTCGGATGTGGGCGGGTTGGCTACACCGGAGTAGCTGATGCTTTGAATGCCGTAGGTGGTCGCGGCCTGGGCAGCTGTCGAGGTGACCACAGCCGTCCCACCCACCGCGAGGCAGAAGGCAAAAACCTGGCTGAGTAAACGTTTGGTCGTTGAATTCATGACGGCTCTCCGGGACGCTCGAAAGGCGCAACCGGCAGCTTGATCAGCGGTTGCCGGAGGGCCATTTACGTGAGCGTAGGCCTCTGTGCCGTGCCCGGCAAGGTTCCGGACCAACAATTAGGAGATGGGTTAGGGGTTAGGGGTTAGGGGGTTAGGGAGTGCAGGACGGGTTTGGGGGTGCAGGGTGCGGGGCCAGCTAGGCCTGCCTGGGTCAGATCTTCCCGACGGAGAGTTTCTTCTCGGCCTGGAAGTCGTCCTCCACTCGGCCCTGGGCCCAGTAGCCGGACAGCGAAACCTGGCTCCGTTCCAGGCCGCGCTGGACGAAAAACACGTCCCGCAGGCCCTTCATATAGCCGCGCTCGCCGTGGGCAAAAACGTCGACCCGGCCAGCGGCCCATTCGGCGTCGGCCACCGCTGAGACGAGGAGGTCCCCTACGCCGGCCGGCGCGCCGTGGCGGCGTAGCCAGGTCACCTTAACCCCCGCCGGGGACGCGAGGGGCTGGATGTCGGCGTCGCTGTCCACCTCGATGAACGCCAGGCCGGCCGCTTCAGCAGGCAACGATTCGATGGCGGCGGCGATCGCAGGAAGTGCGGCTTCATCGCCGGCAAAGAGGTACCAGTCAGCGTCCGGCGCCGGGTTGTAGGCACCGCCCGGCCCGGTGAAGGTGAAGGCGTCGCCGGGCTTGGCGGCAGCCGCCCACGGACCGGCCAGCCCTTCGTCGCCGTGGATCACAAAGTCGATGGCGAGTTCCTGCGCCTCGGTGTCCACCCAGCGGACCGTGTAGGTGCGGGTGAAGGGCCACTGCTCGCGGGGCATGGTTTCGCGGATGGTCCACAGGTCCAGCGGCTGGGCATAGTCAACGCCGGGCTGCGGGAAGACAATTTTGATGTAGCGGTCCACGAAGCTGTTGTTCACGTAGGCGGTAAAACCTTCGCCGCCGGCCACGATCCTGACCATGTGTGGCGAGAGTTCTTCCCGTCGAATGACCGTGAGATCGATCTGCGGACGTGTTTTTTTCGTGGCGTTGGTGGCGGCCGGAAGAGTGATCATAAGGCAAGCCTAAGCTAAGGGATCGGGGGGGAGTTCCCAGGTTACGCCAGGGCTTCCCTGGTCCTCCAGCAGCTGGTTGATGGTGCTGAACGGCCGGGAGCCGAAGAACCCGCGCGACGCCGACAACGGGCTGGGGTGGGCGCTGGACACGATCGCCGCCCCCGGCAGGAGGGGCCGGACGCTCTCCGCGTCCCTGCCCCACAGCACCGCCACCAGCGGCGCCGGCCCGCCGTCGGAAGTGCGCCGGCTGGCAACCGCGGTGACTGCCGCCGTCGTGATGGCTTCCCAGCCCTTGCCCCGGTGCGAGCCGGCAGCCCCGGCGCGGACGCTCATGACCCGGTTCAGCAGCAGGACCCCTTGGCTGGCCCAGGCGGACAGGTCGCCGTGGGCGCGCGGGGCAAGGCCCAGATCGGACTCCAGTTCGCGGTAGATATTCGCCAGGCTCCGCGGGATGGGGCGGGTCCGCCCGTCAACGGCGAAGGACAGGCCGATCGCGTGGCCCGGCGTCGGGTAGGGGTCCTGGCCCACCACCAGGACCTTCACGGCGGCCAGCGGCTGCCGGAAGGCGCGCAGAACGTTCGACGGCGCCGGCAGGACCCGGTGCCCCGCGGCAACTTCGGCAGTCAGGAAGCCCAGGACACCGCGCAGCTCACTCTCTACGGGGCCCAGCGCCTCCGCCCAGTCGGCCGCCATCAGCTCACTGAGCGGCAGAATGGCCATCTCGGCAAAGCCAACGGGATCCGCCGGGTCCGCCGCCAGTTCGAACAGCGCGTCAGAATCAAACACGCTCCCATTCTCGCAGGGTTACCGGACACTGCGGCCGGGGAGCAAATGACAACCGTGTTATTCACGCCGTAGCATGAGGAGGAGATTTGTAACTCAACCGGTGATTCAGCGAGACCAGCGAAGGGGTGTGCCGTGGCGGAACCTGCTCGGGAACATTTGCCGGAGCCGGAGGAGCGCGGCTCTTGGCTGGCGGAATTTACCCTCCGCGACTCCCCATTGAGCGAGCGCGACCAGCAGATGCTGGCACTGGAGCGGCAGTGGTGGAAGTACGCGGGAGCCAAGGAACAGGCCATCAGGGAGCTGTTCGATCTGTCCGCGACCCACTACTACCAGCTGCTCAACGCCCTCATCGACACCGAGGCTGCACTGGCCCACGACCCCATGCTGGTCAAGAGATTGCGTAGACTACGTACGTCGCGTCACCGGGCACGCACTGCACGACGCCTGGGTTCCGACGCCTGACCACGCTCGTGCTGAGCCATCAGCAGCAATCAACAAGGACGTCTCCCCACCATGACCAAATACGCTCGGGATGAATTCGATAAGGTTCCGGAGTCCGCCTCGCGGCAGGGCGTCCACCGGGCGGCATCAGCGCCTGCCCGCCGGAAGCTGTGGCCCATCCTTGCTGTGGGGATTGTGGCATTGGCCATCGGAGTGGTGTCCTTCCTGATCCTTCCTAAGCTTGGGTTCACCCAGGCTGGCAGTGAAGCCTCCACCAGCCTGGAATCAACCGCGGCACCCGAGGCAACCGCGGCACCCGAGGCAAGCGCGGCTCCGTCGGTCACCGCTGAATCCACCGCGGACCCGGAGCCCTCTAAGAGCCCGGACGCCGAGCCCAGCGCTTCGCCCAGTAACGTTCCCTCCTCGGCTGTGCTGGACAAGACCAAGGGTGTTGCCATCTACAACGCGGCCGGTACGGCCGGACTCGCCGGACGCATCAGCTCGATGGTCCAGGCCGATGGCTGGACGCTGGGCCAGGTGGGAAACTGGGCCGGCGCTCCGCAGCAGACATCCGCAATCTTCTATGCGGGCCCGGCGCAGAAAGCCAACGCCGAAGCAGTCTCCGAACTCCTGAACATCCCCACGTTGGTGGAGAGCCAGGAATTCCAGGTGCCCTTGGTTGTTGTCCTAGGGCCGGGCTACCAGTAGTGCCTCGGGTCACGCCTGAATAACTTTTGGGCACCGGAGCGGCCGTGTGGTTCGGCCCGCCGGATGGCTTGTCGCTAGAGTGATTTCAGGCTTCGGTCCGTAACAAGCGGCACACTTCCGACGGGGACCGACGGCGCGACGGAAAAGAGTGGACATTATGGCATTGGGAACGGTTAAGTGGTTCAACGCCGAAAAGGGCTACGGCTTTATTACGGTGGACGGCTCCGGGGACGATGTCTTTGTGCACTGGTCGGCCATTGAGGGCGAAGGTTACCGCGCGCTGGATGAGGGACAGCGCGTCGAGCTTGAAGTCGGCGAAGGCGAGAAAGGCCCGCAGGCAGAAAACGTCCGGCCCGCTCAGTGATCTCCCGCAGCTTGCGTTCAACAATCGTCCGCACAACTACAGGGGCGGCACTCTTGCTCGCCCTGGCCGGCTGCGCCGGGGCAGGCGGCAACGCCCGCGTTGACTCCGCTGAAGCATCCGGTGACGGCACGCTGCGGATCGGGCTGATCCAGGACAGCATAGGGGAGCAGGCCTTCCTCAACGACTCGCAGCTCGCCGCGGCACAACTTGCCATCAAGGAAATCAATGCGGCCGGCGGTCACAAGGGCAGACCTGTTGATCTGGTGGTAGGCGCCGGTGATGGCGCAGATGCCCAGGCCAGGAATCTGGCCTCAGCCAAGGTTGATGCGGTGATCGGCCCCACGGATTCGAGTCACGCCGCCGCCGCCATCGACGTCCTCTCGGCCGCGCGCGTCCCGCTCGTCTCGCCGGCCAACTCCGCAGCCGGACTGTCCCGCTACAAGAGCGGCGGCTATTACTTCAGGACGGCCGCGGCGGACGTTGCCCAAGCCTCGGTGCTGGTGAAACTGGCCAAGGACGGCGGCGCCAAGAGCCTTGCGGTGGTCCACCAGGACAGTGCCTACGGCAAGGACGTTTCGGCCGCGGTGACCGGTGCCGCCAAGAACGCCGGCCTGGAAACCGTTTCCACAACCGCATTCAAGCCCGGCGACGCCGGGAACGCTGCAGCCGGTGCCAAGGCCGCCAGACCTGACGCGGTAGTGCTGATTGCGAGGGACGACGCCCAGGGCGCCATCGCAGAGCTCAATAACGCAGGGCTTTCGGGCAAGAGCATCATCCTGAGCGACGGCGCCTTCGCCCAGTACGGTTCGGGGCTGGGATCCAAGGCCCTCGACGGCGCCCGTGCAGTGGTGCCGGGTCTGTTGCCGTCTGCGGACTTCCAGGCCCGCCTTGTGTCGGTCAACCCTGCCCTGAAAGACCTTTCGTTCGCCGCAGAGACCTACGACGCCGTGAACCTTGCGGTCCTGGCGGCAGCGAAGGCTGACGACGATGCCGGCCGCTCCATCGCCGCCAACCTGATCGCCGTCTCCGGCGGAACAGCAGGCGGGACAGCAGGCGGGCAGCCCGCCGCGCAGGCCTCGGGCCCGGCCACCAAACCGTGCCTGTCCTACACCGACTGCCTCGCGGTCCTGAAGACCGGGGCAGGCATTAATTACGACGGCGAATCGGGGCCGGTTGCCTTCGACGCCAACGGTGACATCACCACGGCCAACTACATGGTGTTCACCTACGGCGCAGACAACCGGGCAGTGCTCAGCGGCCGTGAGGCGGCAGGCCGGGCCGCAGGCTGATCGCCGGTGGCGAACGGGCCGCCCTGACAGGACGATTTGCGGGACCTTTCGCTTGCACTCTCACCTAGGGAGTGCTAATTATTGAGTTAGCACTCCTACGTACCGACTGCTAAAGCAACGTCCGGTTTGTCCGGCATCGGGGCTTTGTGGCGGTCGTGGAGCGAGAGAAATACCTAGCTGGAGTGAGATCCCCAGCCGCGGCATACAGAGGCCGCCGGTGAAGGATCGTCCGTCGCGGGCACTGCAGTGAGGTTCATTCTTAACGACTGTCCCGAAAGGACTACTGCCGTTATGGCCAAGATCATTGCATTTGATGAAGAGGCACGCCGCGGTCTTGAGCGGGGCCTGAACATCCTCGCCGACGCCGTCAAGGTCACCCTCGGCCCGCGTGGACGCAACGTCGTCCTCGAAAAGAAGTGGGGCGCCCCCACGATCACCAACGATGGTGTTTCCATCGCCAAGGAGATCGAGCTGGACGACCCTTACGAAAAGATCGGCGCCGAGCTGGTCAAGGAAGTTGCCAAGAAGACGGACGACGTCGCTGGCGACGGCACCACCACGGCTACCGTGCTGGCGCAGGCCCTGGTCAAGGAAGGCCTGCGCAACGTCGCGGCCGGCGCTGACCCGCTGTCCCTCAAGCGCGGTATCGAGAAGGCTGTAGCGGCCGTCACGGTTGAGCTGCTGGCCTCCGCCAAGGAAATCGAAACCAAGGAAGAGATTGCTGCTACTGCCTCCATCTCCGCCGGTGACGACGAAATTGGCGCCCTGATCGCTGAAGCCCTGGACAAGGTGGGCAAAGAAGGCGTCATCACCGTCGAGGAGTCCAACACCTTCGGCCTGGAGCTCGAGCTCACCGAAGGCATGCGCTTCGACAAGGGTTACATCTCCGCTTACTTCGTTACCGATACTGAGCGCCAGGAAACGGTCCTTGAGGACCCGTACATCCTGATCGTCAACTCCAAGATCTCCAACGTCAAGGAACTGGTTGCTGTCCTGGAAAAGGTCATGCAGTCCAACAAGCCGCTGCTGATCATTGCCGAGGACATCGAGGGCGAGGCCCTGGCCACCCTGATCGTCAACAAGATCCGTGGCACCTTCAAGTCCGTTGCCGTCAAGGCTCCGGGCTTCGGCGACCGCCGCAAGGCCCAGCTGGCCGACATCGCTGTACTCACCGGTGGCCAGGTCATCGCCGAGGAAGTCGGACTCAAGCTGGAGACCGCCGGACTGGAGCTCCTGGGACGCGCCCGCAAGGTTGTTGTCACCAAGGACGAGACCACCATCGTTGAAGGTGCCGGCGACGCCGACCAGATCGCTGGCCGCGTTTCCCAGATCCGTGCCGAGATCGAAAACTCCGATTCGGACTACGACCGCGAGAAGCTGCAGGAACGCCTGGCCAAGCTGGCCGGCGGCGTTGCAGTCATCAAGGCCGGTGCCGCAACCGAGGTTGAGCTCAAGGAACGCAAGCACCGAATTGAGGACGCTGTCCGCAACGCGAAGGCTGCTGTTGAAGAAGGCATCGTCGCCGGTGGCGGCGTTGCACTGATCCAGGCCGGCGCCAAGGCGTTCGCGAACCTGAACCTGACTGGTGACGAAGCAACCGGTGCGAACATCGTCCGCGTTGCCATCGACGCCCCGCTGAAGCAGATCGCCTTCAACGCCGGCCTCGAGCCTGGCGTTGTTGTCGACAAGGTCCGCGGCCTGCCTGCAGGCCACGGCCTGAACGCAGCAACCGGCGAATACGTCGACCTGCTGGCTGCCGGCATCAACGACCCCGTCAAGGTAACCCGCTCTGCCCTGCAGAACGCGGCTTCCATTGCCGGTCTGTTCCTCACCACCGAGGCCGTTGTGGCCGACAAGCCGGAGAAGAACGCTCCGGCCATGGGTGGCGGCGACGACATGGGCGGCATGGGCGGCTTCTAGTCCCCAGCGCCCGGACTACGTTCCGCGCAAACCATAATGCGGCCCCCTCCACTGGAGGGGGCCGCATTTGTTGTACGCCCAGCGTGGGCATCCGCTTGGAGGTGTGAGTCCTCTGAAGGAGAAGGTGTTAACTTCTAGCCAATGGCAACTGCGTCATCGCGAGGTGGGGTGGCAACGAAGTCGGAGGCAATTCCCTGCACCGAGGGACACGATCCGCATAGAAGGCATGTTGGTCGGGGTAAGCCGGCAACAGATGGTGAAGCCCGTTCCACCGAAACGGCCAGTGTGTAGATGCGGCGGCAGGGGGAAAGTGAGTGTTCTTATCTGGGGAGGTCTGTCCCAGTGCGTCATCCAGGAGACCGGGTGGAGCGGCGCGGCTTTAAGGGTCGTCACTGATGCAACAGAATTCCTGATCGAGAACAACCGGTTGATTCAGAGGGTCCATTTCAACGCCACCTCCGCTTTTCCTGTTATCGCAGATCCGTTCTGGCTTCCTGTTCTGTTGATCCTGGCCCACGTCACCCGGCATGCGGCTATGCAGGCTGCCAAGCGCGGCGTACGTCAGGCACTCATCTAGCAAGTATTCCGCAACGGCGTTAGGTCCGCCCGAAACCAGGGGACATCCCGTCTTTACCAAGGATCAGGCACGAGCCGGATCCGGGTCATCGTTGACAACAGGACTGGCAATATCATTACGGTGACAAAGGGGTAGCCGATGAAAATTACCTATGACAAAGAAGCCGACGCCGCATACGTCCAACTCGTCGATGAAGTCCGCGATGACGAAGCGTCGACGCAGGTGCATTCGATAGAAACACCCGGGCGGAAAGGCGAGATCATTATTGACTTTGATGCCGAAGGGCGCATTCTGGGCGTGGAAATTCTCGGGGCCAAGGATGTGCTGCGCGAAAAAACCCTCGCCCTGGCGGAACGTCTATAGCAGGCCCGGGCGGGCAGCGTGGACCGGCTGCCCGCCCAACAGGCGGCCCGCCGCAACCGGTCTGCGCGGCTTTCCGGGCGTCCGCGGTCATCCGAAGCGGGACGGTGAATCCGAGAGATTCGGAATCTTCCCGACCGGCACAACAGCTGTCCGCACTAAGGGCGATGCTAACGACGGCGCCGGTCCTTCGCGAACTCGTGGTCCCGTAGCCGCTGATGTACGGTGCTCCGGCGGTCCTGATAACGATGCCGCGACGTCCAAACGGTCAACGCCTCGAACGTCTGGAAGGGCGAGGTCCCCGTTCGGAATCCCCGCCGTCTGCTAGCCGGATCGCTGGACTGTTCAGGCGGCCACCTGGCTGCCCTTACCGGGGCCGGGTTGTAGGTGGTGCCGGCGCGGAGCGGGGCCCAGAGGACGTTGAGACGGCGCCGTGCGAGGGAGAGCATGGCCTGGATGTGGGTTTTCCTTCGGTGCGTTTGCGGTCGTAGTAGGTCCGTGAGGCGGGGCAGCTTTTCAGGGCCGAGGGCCCGGAGAGGTAGAAGACCCGGAGGAGCCGCCGGTCGTAGCGCCGGGGCCGGTGGTGGTTGCCGGTATTCCTGCCGGAGTCCCTGGGCGCCGGGGCGAGCCGGCGACGTCGGCGAACCGGTCCGCGGTTTGAAAAATCGTGAGGTCTCCGCCGGTGGCACCGAGGAACTCGGCGCCAGGACGGGTCTGAAGCCGGCCATGCTGAGCAAGGTCTGGGTGTGCCGGTGTTCGGTGACCTTGTCGCGGATCAGCGCATCGAGGTCGGCCCGATTGTGTCGCGCTTCGACTTCGGCGTCAAGGCTTTTCGGTAAGCGGTTTCCCGAATGCTGTCTGAACCGGTTGTCGCCGCTGTCTGGCAGGATGGTTAGGTGACAATTACTGCAGCGGCCGACGGTTCGGCTTTAGGAAATCCCGGCCCGGCCGGTTGGGCCTGGTATGTGAACGACGACTGCTGGCGCGCCGGGGGATGGCCGCACGGCACCAACAACCAGGGCGAGCTGATGGCCGTCCTGGATCTGTTCCGCGCCACGGCCCACGTCCCGGAGGAGGACCTGAGGGTCCTGTGCGACAGCCAGTACGTGATCAACTCCATCACAAAGTGGATGCCGGGCTGGAAACGCAAGGGCTGGCGAAAGGCCGACGGCAAACCCGTCCTGAACGTGGAGCTGCTCAAGGAACTTGACCGGGAAATCGCCGGGCGGAAATACACCTTCGAATGGGTCAAGGGCCACGCAGGCCACGACCTCAATGAGGCAGCCGATGTCCGCGCGCGTGCTGCCGCCACCGCGTACCAGCAGGGTGTGGCAGCGCGTTCAGGCCCAGGGTTCGCGGGAGCCCCGGAAGCGGTTGGCTCAGCGGTTGATAGCCGGGTCGCCGTCAGCTCCGGGGCAGGCACTGTAGTGACCGGCTCCGACGGTCAGGGCTCGTACGGCCAGGACCTCTTCAATCAAGGCCCCTACGACGAGCCGGACCTCTTCAGCGAACTGGAGAGCGACTCATTCATCCCGTCGGAGTCCGCCGGGGCTGAGATGAGCCCCGAAGCGATCGTCGAGGCCCTCGAACGCGAGTTGTCGGGCGCCGACATCCGTGGCGACATCGGCCGTACCGGCGTCCTCCTCCACCCCGATTTTATGGAAATCGGAACGTCGGGCAGAGTCTGGACCCGTGACGCCACGATGATGGCGCTGGAAGAGGAACCGGCCCAGCACACTGACCTGGAGATCCTGGGTGCGGACCGCATCGGCACCAGCGCGATCCTGCTGACGTGCCGAAGCTACTCGCGCTTAGGCACGGTTCTCCATAGCTCATTGTGGGTCTTGGACGGCACCAGGTGGCGGCTCCGGTTCCGCCAGGGAACGCCGGAGGCCTAGAGGGCATTTCGGCCACGGACTCAGCTGAAACGCTGGGTGTTGCCCTGTTCGGCCTGGGCATAGGTGGACGCTGCCGATGCCAGCGCCATGTTGATGGATGCCAGCGACGCCTCCACCTTGCCCTGCGTGAGTGTCCACTCGGTCACCAGGGCCTGGAAGTTGTTGGCAGCCGAGCCTCGCCAGGTGGACTGCAGTTCGTCCAGGCCGCGCTTCATGGTCTGGACGTCCGAGCTGATCCGGTCCACGGTTGCTTTGACGTTGGCCGACTTGAGCTGAAGGAGTTCGGTGTCGACGGAAATGATGCTCATGGCTTGCTGCCTCTCGAAGTAGTGGGACAGCATCTGCTGCCCGCCCGGCTGCTCCGGGCCACTACAGCGAGCCTACGGACGGGCACTGCCCCCTTGCCACGCTCCATGGCTATATGTGGATAACCTTGCCATCTCCGTGGCCTCCGTCCAGAGGATCGCCATCCTGCCCGGCCGATCGGCCCGAAGGCGCTTCCGCTAGGTGCTCATCGCCGGAGGGAGCCTCGTTGGTGGCGTCGTCCCTGAGAGGCAGGCTGACCACCAAGGTAGCCCCGCCGCCGTCGGTCGTTTCCACCCTGACGGACCCGCCGTGTGATCCCACGATGGCAGCCACAATCGCGAGCCCCAGGCCGCTGCCGCCGGTCTCACGCGTCCGGGACGTGTCCGCCCGGTAGAAACGCTCGAACACCTTGGACGCATCCTCTTCCGAGATGCCAGGGCCATGGTCCCGGACCTCGATCACGGCGAGCGGCTGCCCGCCGTCGGAGGTCCGGACCCCGACGCCGAGTTCGATCGGGCTGCCCTCCGGGGTGTAGCGCAGGGCGTTCCCCACGAGGTTCCCCACCACCTGTCGCAGTTTGGCCTCGTCACCGAGCACCGGGGCGGGTGCGGCCCGGTCGTCACCAAGGCCGGTCAGGGATACGGGACGGGAGCGGTCGCTTGCCTGCGTGTCCACCACTGCATCGTGGGCGATCAGCTGCAGGTCAACGGGCTTTTGCTGGAGCGGGCGCTGTTCGTCCAGGCGCGCCAGCAGGAGGAGGTCCTCCACCATTGAACCCATCCGTTTGGCTTCACTTTCGATCCGCCCCATGGCCGTGGCCACGTCCTCGTTGGTGGCCAGCGCGCCATGGCGGTAGAGCTCGGAGAAACCCCTGATGGTCACGAGGGGGGTACGCAGTTCGTGGGAGGCGTCGGCTGCGAACCGGCGCATTCTGCCTTCGGAGGCTGTCCTGGCGGCGAAGGCCGTCTCGATGTGCGCCAGCATGGCGTTCAGCGAGCTGCCGAGCCGCCCCACTTCGGTGCCGGGATTCTCGACGTCCACCCGCCGGGACAGGTCGCCGGCGGCGATCGCCGCCGCGGTCTTTTCCACCTTGGCCAGTGGCCGGAACGACCGCGACACGGTCCAACTGGCGATCAGGGAGGCCAGCAGCAGGGTGAGCAGGCCGACGCCGGTGACCACCAGGGTGGCGTGCTTGAGGACATCGTCCACGCTTTGCAGCGGCAATCCAATGACAACCACGGCGGGACGGCCGATATAGAGCACGGTCACCGCGACCACCCGCCAGTTCTGGCCGTCGGTGCCCCTGACCTGGTACGGGCGGGTGCCCCGGTCCTGGGCGTCCTCAACGGAGATGGTTGAGATGTCGGGGTGGTCGTCCGGATCGCCGCCCAACAGCTGGGGGTCCTCACCAGGGGTGTAAAGGATCAGCGAATAGTCAGTGGGGACCATCGGGTTGGGTGCCTGCAGCTGGGTGAACGAGCGCTGCTTGCTGGCGAGGTCGACGGCGGCGTACAGCTTGTCATCCACCTGCCCCTGGAGGTAGCTGTGCAGCAGCGTGAGGGTGCCGGCGCCGGTTGAGGTCAGCGCAACAATCAGCAGTGCCATGATCATGGCCACCAGCTGGGACCTCAACGAGGCCGATTTCCACCGCTGGAGCAAGGTCAGCGCTTCTCTGCCGTCCGGAGCACGTAGCCGACTCCGCGTTTGGTCTGGATCAGGGCCGGTGCGTCCGGATCAATGTCCACCTTGCGCCGGAGGTAGGAGATGTAGGACTCCACGATCGAGGCGTCGCCGTTGAAGTTGTACTCCCAGACGTGGTCCAGGATCTGGGATTTCGACAGCACCCGGTTGGGGTTCAGCATGAGGTACCGGAGGAGCTTGAATTCCGTGGGGGACAGTTCGATCACGGTGCCGCCGCGGCGCACTTCGTGGGCGTCGTCGTCGAGCTCCAGGTCGTCCACCCGGATCACGGCGTCGTCGTCGAG
The DNA here is from genome assembly GCF_023913815.1 of Pseudarthrobacter cellobiosi. NCBI lineage: Bacteria > Bacillati > Actinomycetota > Actinomycetes > Micrococcales > Micrococcaceae > Pseudarthrobacter > Pseudarthrobacter cellobiosi. Next base: position 111,451 of record NZ_JAMXBK010000015.1, on the reverse strand, counting down.
CAGGGGCTGGGTGCGGCGCAGGACGGCACGGATGCGGGCTACTACCTCGTCCAGGCTGAACGGCTTGGTGACGTAGTCATCCCCGCCTACTGTGAGGCCGGTGACCTTGTCCTCGGTGTCGTCCTTCGCCGTGAGGAACAGGACCGGGAAGTGCTTGCCCGACGCCCGCAGCTTGCGGGTGACGGTGAAGCCATCCATGTCCGGCAGCATCACGTCCAGCACCGCCAAATCGGGCGCGTGGAGCTCGGCGGCGGCCAGCGCGTCACGGCCGTTGGCGGCAGAGACCACCTCGAAGCCTGCGAAGCGGAGCGAGGTGGACAGCAGCTCGCGGATGTTGGGTTCGTCATCAACAACTAGCAGCTTGGCTTCTGGGCCGGTCTTCTTCATGTTCCCATCATGCTCCCAGAATCTGTGAGTTTTCTGGATGTTCACTGTGCTTTGCGGGGGAGGCTGGAGGCCTTATCACCAGCCGAGCGTACCCGGGCCGCCTTTGAATGGGCCCACCACCTTGCCGGTGATCCAGCCTCCGTAAAAGCCGCCTTCCTGCGGGCGCACCCTTTCGCCGTCAATCTCACACCGGTCCATCCGGCCGGGGTAAAGAGCGACGCGGCCAGCAAGAATCTCAAACCCCGAGGCCGGCGTGGGGTAGTACCAGCCCGCTTCTTCCGCCACTGTCCCGCCGGAGCGGACGGTGAGGTACTTAGCCGTGCCCTTGAACTCGCAGAAACTGTTTCCGGGCGCCGGCTCCAGCATGCCCGGGCTGAACGCGGAACGGAGCAGGTAGTAGACCGGCGGGTGGCTTGTCTCCAACACCCGGACCGAGTCCGTCGTGTCCAGGATCAGTAGACCGCCCAGGAAGATCCCGACCCTTTCCTGACTTCGTTCAACGCCGGGCGGGCGTGGGTAGTCCCATACCGATTCCTGGCCGGGGAGGGGAACAACCCGCTTGATGTTTTTCTTCACTCTTCCAGTGTGGCAGGCGCCGTCGGGAACGTATTTGCAGTCCGGAACGTTCACGGCCTTTGGGTTCCCAGGTGGGGGGGCGCGGGAATATAGTGGGGCTATTGGCCCCGCCAGGGCCTACTTCCCGCTTCAAATCAGTGCCTCACAGCTTCACTGCCGCTTAAGGGGAACAACCACCATGACTGACTTCGACACGTCCGACAGCACCGCAACCACCGACCGCAGCATTCGGGACTGGGCCGACCTGGCGGAGGAGATGTGGTCTTATCTCACGGGCAAGGGCGCTGCCATCAATTACCAGTTCGTCGATATGACCGTAGAAGTTCCCCGGGACATCGGCCCCGATGCTCCGCGCGCGACTTGGAAGCTCAACGGCAGTCTGCGCGTGACCACCAGCGACAAGGATGCCCCAGGTTCCGACCAGAACGGCGCATGACTCCCATGTCCGGTTATCTGTTGGACATGAATCTGGACTTCTCCTACCAGGACGAATCCGGTTCCGTCACCCGCGGCAGTGCGAAGGCCGCGGGCACGGCGGTCAGCATCACCGTCGATGGCCTGGATGCGTTCCGCACCGGAGCAGTGCCTTCCCTGGACGAGATCCGGCCCCTGGCCAAAATGCTTGCCGACAAGGGACTGAGCGTGACCGTCAACGGGCCGGACGGTAGCATCGTCAGCCTGGGCGCGGTCAGCAGCCCGGCAGCCCAGCGGCTGGTCACCCGGTCCCCGCATATCAAACTGGGAAGGCTCGGCGCCCTTGTCCCCCTGATGCGGCGGGGCAAACGCCCGTCCCAGGTGTTCTCGCTGCTGCCTCCCGAGACCCCGCTGCCTCTGATGCCTATGGTCAGACGGAAGATCACGCGCCGCATAACAACCACGCATCACACCCGTGGCAGTGGGCGGCCCAGACTGATCTTCGTGCAGGACGCAGCCCATTGGACGGGCCAGATCCCACGGGAGGTGACCCTGGACCAGGAGACCTTCAGCATCGGCACCGATCCTGCCTCGGACTTGCAGCTCACCGGCCTGGATCCGTTGCACGCAGAGATCCGGCATGACCAGAATGACGAGTACATTCTGGTACCGCGCGGTCCCGTAAGCGGCAGTGTCAGCACATCCGGTCCCTCCGTGCTCCGCACCGGCGCCAGGATTCAGCTGGGCCAGTGGTGCGTTGCCTTCTTCCGGGAGGAGTTTGCCGATCACGGCAGGCCGTTCGGGGGCCGCAGCGGCGGCGAGCTGGCCTACCAGCGGCCCCAGTTTGATCCGCGTACCGGCACGACCGAACGTGACGGCTCACAGGGCATCACCTGAGCGGTCCTAGCCGGGCTGATCTACATCCTTGGCGTCCATGATCCGGTAGGCGTACCCCTGCTCTGCCAGGAAGCGCTGCCGCTTCGCCGCGAAATCCTGGTCCAGGGTGTCCCGGGCCACCAGCGAGTAGAAGCGGGCCGCCCGGCCGTCCTTCTTGGGGCGGAGCAGCCGGCCCAGCCGCTGGGCTTCCTCCTGCCGTGACCCAAAGGATCCCGAGACCTGGATGGCCACCGAGGCCTCCGGCAGGTCGATGGAGAAGTTGGCCACCTTGGAAACCACCAGCGTGTTCACGTCGCCGGCCCGGAATGCGTCGAAGAGCTTCTGCCGTTCCTTGACGGACGTATCGCCCTTGATGACGGGAGCCTGCAGGCGCTCGCCGATCTCGTCCAGCTGGTCAATGTATTGCCCGATCACCAGCAGCTGCTCGCCCTGGTGCCGGGCCACCAGCTGTTCCACGATCAGGGTTTTGGACTCGGACGTGGCGCACAGCCGGTACTTGTCGGCGTCCTCGGCCATGGCATAGGCCACGCGTTCGTCCCGGGGCAGGTCAATGCGGACCTCCACACAGTCCGCGGGGGCGATGTAGCCCTGGGCTTCGATGTCCTTCCACGGCGCGTCGTACCGTTTGGGCCCGATGAGGCTGAAGACCTCGCCTTCGCGGCCGTCCTCGCGGACCAGGGTGGCGGTGAGGCCCAGCCGGCGGCGGGCCTGCAGGTCCGCGGTCATCCGGAAGATCGGCGCCGGCAGGAGATGCACTTCGTCATAGATGATCAGGCCCCAGTCGTGGCCGTCCACCAGCTCCAGGTGCGGGTACAGGCCGCCGCGTTTGGTGGTGAGGACCTGGTACGTGGCGATGGTGACCGGCCGGATCTCCTTGACCGCGCCCGAGTACTCGCCGATTTCGTCCTCCGTCAGGGACGTCCGCTTGAGCAGCTCGTCCTTCCACTGCCGGGCTGCCACTGTGTTGGTCACCAGGATGAGGGTTGTGGTGGAGCTCGTGGCCATGGCCGCGGCACCTACCAGCGTCTTCCCGGCCCCGCAGGGCAGCACCACCACGCCGCTGCCGCCGGCCCAGAAATTCTCGGTGGCGAGCTGCTGGTAAGGGCGGAGCTTCCAGCCGTTCTCGTTCAGGGCGATCAGGTGGGGTGTACCGTCCACGTAGCCGGCCAGATCCTCCGCCGGCCACCCGATTTTCAGGAGCAGCTGCTTGAGCTGGCCCCGCTGTGAGGAGTGGACCACAATGGTTTCGCCGTCGATCCGCGGCCCCAACAAGGGCTGGATTTTTTTGGCCCGGATGACCTCCTCCAGTACGGGGTAGTCGTCCGTGCGCATCACCAGGCCGTGCTGGGGGTCCTTCTCCAGCCGCAGCCGCCCGTACCGGGACATGGTCTCTTCGACGTCGATCAGCAGCGAATGCGGCACCGGGAACCGCGAGTATTTGAGCAGGGTGTCGAGGACTTTTTCCGCGTCCAGGCCGGCGGCGCGTGCGTTCCACAGGCCCAGCGGCGTCAGGCGGTAGCTGTGCATGTGCTCCGGGGCGCGTTCCAGTTCGGCGAAGGGTGCGATGGCATGGCGCGCCTCGGTGGCCAGTTCGTGGTCCACTTCGAGCAGGATGGTCTTGTCACTTTGGACGATCAGCGGGCCGTCGTTCACGCGGGGGAGTCCTTCACTGGCGCAGTTCTTCTGCGGCCTCAATATCGATAATGCGGTGGATGGAGAGCACCCGCTCGGTTTCCTTGGCAGGATCGAAGACCCTGACGCGTCCGCCGTTTACGGAAAGGGGAACAACTGTCTCCAGGCAGGAATTCCCCTGGCTGTCCACCACGTTCATGCTCACGCGCTGCTTGAGCCGGATAGCCCGCTGCAGGGTCTCCAGCCCAAGCTGGGTCGCAGCTTCGCCGGAGCCAGGCACGGCGCCTGCATGGTTTCCGGCGGCTTCGGCCCGCCTGTTCCGCAGGACGGCCAGCTGCGCGGCGACGTCGTCCTCGGCGGGTGCGGTCCGCGGCGCCGTGTAGACGGGGCGGGCGCTTCCCGGAACACTGTTAGTACGGCGGAGCCGGACCACTCCGGGCTCGGCCTGGTCCACCGACGGCGAGAGGCCCAGTCCGCGCAGGACCTGGGCTGTTTCCCGCGGCGGAGCGGTGGAGATCAGTACAGTCGGCGCAATCCGGGCCAGCCCCAGGCCAGCCGCTTTGGACTCCGCCGCCAGCTCCAGCACCGTTGCCTCATCATCGCTTTGGATAAAGCTGGCGGCCGTTCCCACCCGGAGCCGGCCGTGCCGGGACGCGGTGTCCTCCACCAGGTATTCCAAGGGCTGGGGCACGGCCGTGGCCGAATGCTCACGCAGGAACTCCAGCAGGCTCGACGCGTCATGCCCGGCGTCCAGCGCCCGCCGGACCGAACTGGCGGAGAACCGGTAGATAGTGGCGGGCCCCTGCCCCTCGGCGTCGGCCATCACCAGGAGCTTTTCGGCCAGCTCGGGAGCCAGGTAGCCCGGGGCAACTGCGGTCAGGTCCGCCTGGAGCAGGACGTGGTTCAGTGCCGCAGGCAGATGCTCGCCCAGGATGCCCAATGCTTCGTCCGGGTTGTCTTCGGCAATGGCGCTACCCAGCTGGCTCAACGCACCGGACCCAGTCAGTCCCAGCAGCTCCGCCTCCGCCAGCACACCCCTGATCAGGGAACTGAACCGGCGGGCCATCCGCGGCTGCGTCCATTCAGCCCGCTGGAGCACAGCCGCGGCATCCAGGACCGGTGCCGTGCCGTCCGCAGCGGCAGCCTCCTGGGTGAGCTCCTCCAGAATTTCCAGGATCCGCTTCCTGACCACCGGGGCGTCCGGCCGCTGCGCCTCGGCTGAAAGGGCATTGACGGTGTTCCCGGCCAGGGCGCGGTGCGCGGCGGGGACACCGCCGGGGCCGTTAACGGGCTGGCCCACCAGTGAAGGCACACGCTCGCTCGCGAGCCAGGCGTTGACCAGCCACAGCCACTGCTCCTGGCGGGGGAGGGCCAGCCACTCGAGCTGCGGGGGCTGCACCCACGAGGACGAGTCCACATCAAGGCGCAACAGGCCGGAGAGGGCGCTGAGCTCCAGCAGCAGGCCCGCCCGGTGCTGGTCGATGCGCAGCGTCTCGGCCAGACGCTTCATTTCCCGGACACCTACGCCGCCGCTGCGCAGCGTGGCCAGCGGCTGCTCGCGGACGGCATGGAGGAGATCACCCACCAGCCGGAGGGTTTCAGCGATGGCGCCCAGCGCCGCGTTCCGGCGAAGCGCAGCGGTGGTGCTGCCCAGCTCCGGAACCGGCGGGGACAGGGAGAAGTCATTGATGATGGCGCCGCCACGCAGCGACAGCCCCACGCTGTGTGGCAGTTCCACGTGCGCGGCGTCCAAGGGGACCAGCAGGCCCCGGGCGAGGAGCCAGTCCACGGGCCCGACGTCGGCGCCCTGGTTCGAGACCGACGCTTTCCGTTGCGCCTGGGGGACGGCACCCATGGCCCAGTTGCGGAATTTGGCGAGCAGCGCCGTCGTGCGTTCCGGGGCGTCGGCCAAAGCCTCGCTGAGTGCCTCAGGCGAGGATGTCCAATGCTGCAGCGCGAGGGCTGCCTCCATGGGGGTGGTGGCGTTCTGGATAGAGACGCCGCTGCGGTGCAGCTCGGCGACGAGCTGGACTACCCGCTGGGCAAACGCGGGCTGAAGCCTGACCAGCTCGGTGTAGCTGCGCCCCAGCCCCGCAGGATAGATTCCCACCACGTCCTTGAGGCTTCCCACCGGCAGGTAGTACCGCTGTCGCTGGCCCGAAACCGCCATTCCATGCGGCGGCTCTGCCCGGTGCACCAAAGCCAGTTCCTGGAGCGAGGCCAGGATGCGTTCCAGCGCCGCCACCGTGGACCCTGCAATGAGTTTCCGGACGCCTGCCGCCGAGGCGCTGTGTTCGGTGTCCGTGTTCGTGCACAGGTGCAGGGTTTCCAGGACTTGCATCTGCGGCCTGTTAAGCCGTTCGAGAGCGCGCTGGACGCTGACCCGCGCGCTTGCCCGGGCGGCCAGGGCGGAAAAGTCAGGAACCGCGGGGGACATAAGGTCCGGCCGCGCTGCAAAGAGCGCCCGCAACGAGTCATCGCTGCGTGCTTCCAGTTCTTTGCTGAGAGCGCGGATAAGGGACATCAGTCCAACGTTACCGCCCGCTGGACTTTCCTGCCCGGCGCCGGCCCGCCACGCTGTCCAGGACCAGGAAGAGCATCAGCAGGAACGCCACAGGCAACCCGTACAGGGCAGTGGCAGTGACCCAGGCCGGAGCAGCGGAGCCTGCGAAGGCCAGCGCCATGACGGCTCCCACCGCCACGAGGGAAAGCATGGCAACAACCGCTGCGCAGATCATCAGTGGGCGCCGGTATCGCGAGGGTGTCATGCAGGTAACGCTAACAGCCGGGCGGCCGGCGGCGGCGCCACGGGCGGGCCTGAGCGGCGGGCGCACAGCCGCGGCAGGCGGCAGGACGAAGGGTGCGTGAAAGCAGGATTCCGGGCCCCGGCAGGATAACCTTGAGGAACAGACCAACACGGTCCGTCGCTGTCATACCCTGAACCCGCACATCAGTGCGGATGCGGTGACTGCCGGCCGTGTCAGAAGACGTCAGAACGAAGAAGGTTGATTACGTGCCTACCGGCAAGGTCAAGTGGTATGACAAGGAAAAAGGTTTCGGATTCCTCGCAGGCGAGGACGGCCAGGAAGTCTTCCTGCCCAAATCATCGCTGCCCGAAGGCATCACGGAGCTGAAGGCCGGCACCCGGGTTGAGTTCGGCGTTGCCGACGGCCGCAAGGGTGCACAGGCCCTGGGCCTGCGCGTCCTGGACAAGACGCCGTCCATCGCCAAGGCCAAGCGGCCCAGCGCCCGGGACCTCGCGCCGCTGGTCCAGGACCTGGTCAGCGTGCTGGACAACCTCTCCGGAACCCTGTCCGCGGGCAAGTACCCGGAAGGCAACAAGGGCAAGGCCATCGCGGCTGCCCTGCGTAAGGTTGCCGACGAGCTGGACGTTTAGGTCTTGGCCATGAACGCGGAAGCTGAACAGCCGGACACCACAACAGCGGGGAAAGCGGGCGCCAAGGCCGAGGCCAAGCGCCGCGCCGGCGTGCCCGTGTGGCGTACCGGAAAGCCGGATGCCTTCCTCGCTGCTGCCGTTGGCGAGGCGCGAACCGCCATCGAAGGCATCGCGGCGGCGTCGGACATTGGTGCGCACCTGGCTGCCAAAAGTGAGGGCGACCGCCTGGTCACCCACCTCTTCGAATCAAGAATGGCCGGCTACCACGGCTGGCAGTGGTACGCGGTCCTGACCAGGAACTCCCGCTCCAAGGTGGTCACGGTCAGCGAGCTTGGCCTCCTGCCGTCGGAGGACTCCATCCTCTCCCCGGAGTGGGTGCCCTGGGCCGAGCGCGTCCGCCCCGAGGACGCACAGGCGGCAGAGGAAGAGGAGTCACCCGCTGCGGAGGCTTTCGCTTCGGGGCCGGACACTTCGCAGGCCGAGGCTGACACTCCCGGGTCCGAAGACCGGGACGAAGAATCCGAAGAGGACGACCCCGCCGGCGAGGCTGACTAGGCAGTTGCGAATACGCAGGGTTGAGAACCAAGAAGGCCGGCACTGATGTCCACCTTCAAATCCCTGCACATCCCCAACTACCGGATCTGGTTCCTCGGCGCGCTGGTTTCCAACATCGGAACCTGGATGCAGCGGACTGCCCAGGACTGGCTGGTCTTTGACCACCTCACTGATCACGACGCCGGAGCCATGGGCATCACCATGGCACTGCAGCTGGGGCCGCAGCTGTTCCTGGCGCCCGTCGCCGGCCTCGTGGCGGACCGCTTCAGCCGCCGGCAGCTGCTGGTCATCACGCAGTCGCTGATGGCACTACTGAGCACCGGCCTGGGCATCCTGGTGGTGCTCGGCGCCGGCCAGCTGTGGCACGTCTACGGCTTCGCCCTGCTGCTGGGCATGGTCTCCGCCCTCGATGCCCCGGTGCGGCAGACCTTCGTTTCTGAACTCGTGCGGGACGACTACCTGCCCAATGCCGTGGCCCTGAACAGCGCCTCCTTCAACGTCGCCCGGATGATCGGGCCTGCCGTGGCTGGCGTACTCACCGTGGCGGTAGGTCCCGGCTGGGTGTTCCTGATCAACACCTGCACCTTCCTGGCCATGCTCCTGAGCCTGTGGAAGATCCCCGCCGCGTCACTGCGCCAGCTTCCCCGGGCGGCTCCGGGCAAGGGCCGGATCCGGGAGGGGCTGCGCTATGTGCGGTTCCGGCCGGACATTGTGGTGGTCCTGGTGGCCGTGTTCATCGTGGGAACACTCGGCCTTAACTTCGTACTGTTCATCGCCGCGATGGTGGGCACGGAATTCGGGTTGGATGCCAGCGCCTTCGGGCTCATGAATTCCATCATGGCCATCGGTTCCGTGGCAGGCGCGCTGCTCTCCGCCGGCCGCGGCAAGCCCCGCTTGCGGATGATCTTCGGCGCTGCGGCTGCCTTTGGGGTGACGTCGGGACTGGCCGCGCTTGCCCCGGACTACTTCTGGTTCGGCGTCGCGCTGGTGCCGGTGGGCCTGTTCGCGATCACCATGATGACCAGCGCCAACGGCTACGTCCAGACCACCACCGATCCCGTCATGCGGGGCAGGGTCATGGCCCTGTACATGGCCATCTTTATGGGCGGCACCCCCATCGGCGCCCCACTCGTGGGATGGGTGGCCAACGTCGCCGGCCCCCGGTGGTCGCTTGCCGTGGCGGCCGCCTCCGGGATCATCGCCGCCGTGATCGGAATGATCTGGATCATCCGCGCCCAGCAGCTCCGGCTCACCTTCAACCGGCGGGCCCGCGGCCTGCGGTACTTCGGCGTCGTCTCCCATCTGGGCGTCCAACAACCGGGGGACAACGCAAACGGCGCCGCCCGGGACGAAAACCCGGACGACGCCGTCGGACACTGACAACTGGCGTCACCACAAAACAGTGCGAACGGACACTTGGGGTCCCGGTATCTGGGCCCCAAGTGTCCGTTCGCGCGGGTGCGCTACTTGCGCAGCTCGCCCACCACGTAGTCGATGCTTGCCAGCAGCGCGGAGACGTCGGCCGGCTCGATGGCCACAAATGTGGCGATCCGGAGCTGGTTGCGGCCCAGCTTGCGGTACGGCTCGGTGTCCACGATGCCGTTGGCGCGCAGGACCTTGGCGATCGCGGCGGCGTCGATCGAGTCGTCGAAGTCGATGGTGGCGATGACGTTGGAACGGTCCTCCGCTTTGGCCACAAACGGGGTCGCGTACTCGGAGGCCTCGGCCCAGGAGTAGATCCGGCCGGCGGAGTCAGCCGTGCGGGCGGACGCGAAGTCCAGGCCGCCGTTGGCGTTCAGCCACTGCACCTGCGCGTCGAGGGTCACCAGCGTGGAGAGCGACGGCGTGTTGTAGGTCTGGTTCAGCCTGGAGTTGTCGATGGCGGTCTGGAGGTCCAGGAAGTCCGGGATCCAGCGGCCGCTGGCCTTGATTTGGGCGGCGCGTTCCAGCGCGGCGGGGGAGAAGAGGCCCAGCCACAGGCCGCCGTCGGACGCGAAGTTCTTCTGCGGGGCGAAGTAATAGACGTCGGCCTCGGAGACGTCCACGTCCAGGCCGCCGGCTGCGGAGGTGGCGTCCACCAGGACCAGGGAACCGGCGTCGGCGCCCGCCACGCGCTTGACCGGAGCCGCGACACCGGTGGAGGTTTCGTTCTGCGGCCAGGCGTAGACATCCACGCCTGCCTCGGCGGCCGATACCGGGCGGGCGCCGGGCTCGGACTTGATGATGGAGGAGGCGTCCAGGAACGGGGCCTTGTTGGTGGCTGAGGCGAACTTGGAGCCGAACTCGCCGAAGGACAGGTGCTGGGCCTTCTTTTCCACCAGGCCGAAGCTGGCGACGTCCCAGAAAGCGGTGGAGCCGCCGACGCCGAGGACCACTTCGTAGCCTTCGGGGGCGCGGAAGAACTGGCTGAGGCCTTCACGGACGGAGCCCACGAGGTTCTTGACCGGAGCCTGGCGGTGGGAGGTGCCCAGGATGGTCTTGGACGCCGCTGAGAGCGCTTCGAGCTGCTCCGGCCTGACCTTGGAGGGTCCTGCGCCGAACCGTCCATCTTTTGGCAGGAGGTCGGCAGGAATAGTGATGCTGGTTTCGCTCACGGGGGCTCCAATTTCGGCATGGACGTGCCTCACGTCCGGGCGGTGGGTTGGCCGGTAGTCGGCGGTGACTGCATAAGGACCTCCTATATTCTGCCTGAACCCCTTGATTGGGCGGGAACCGGCGCCGTCATAGTCCGGCCAATGAGACCGTTCGTCCCCGCCCGGGGATTATCCAGACAAATTCAAAATAGGCTAAGCTTTTTACCGGACCTCGCCGCTGCTGGACGCGATACGGTGGGACAACGCAAGGTACTGCGCTCGAGGAGCTGAGCTGGATGACGGATCTGATCGATACTACGGAGATGTATCTTCGGACCATTTTGGAGCTTGAAGAAGAGAACATCGTTGCTCTTCGTGCACGCATCGCCGAACGGCTGCGGCATTCCGGACCCACGGTGTCCCAAACCATCGGCCGGATGGAACGCGACGGACTGGTCGTGGTCTCCGGAGACCGTCACCTGGAGCTCACGGAAGCCGGGCGGAAACGCGCTACGGAAGTGATGCGCAAGCACAGGCTCGCGGAACGGCTCCTGGCGGATGTGATTGGCCTGGACTGGGCCTATGTCCACGATGAAGCATGCCGCTGGGAGCACGTGATGAGCGAACGCGTAGAGCAGCGCATCTACGAATTGCTCAACCACCCGACCGAGTCTCCGTACGGCAACCCCATCCCAGGGCTGGCCGCCCTGGGCGGGCCGGCACCCGCGCTCCCTGACGCCGATGTGATTAATCTCCTTGATGCGATGCAAGGCTACGGGCCGGCGTCGAACGTGACAGTCAGCCGGCTGGCTGAGCCCATCCAGGTGGAACCTGAGCTGTTGGTCCAGCTGGATGAAGGCGGGATCAGGCCCGGTGCCTCGGTGTCCCTAGAGCGCGTGGGGGAGTACATTTCCGTGCGGGTTCCGGGAATCGAAGGGGCGCTCGAGCTGCCCCCGGAAGTGGCATCCCACGTCTTCGTTTCCGTCCGTTGACGGGAAGGCGGTCCGCCTGTGGGGCCGCCCCATAGCGCAGTGACCCCCGGTTCCGCAAAGATAACGGAATTGTTACTGTCCAGGTTAATCACTTATAGTTGGAACTCAGCGTCGATACAAAAGCGTTACCTGATCCGGAGCCGAGCTCTGCCAGCGGATCAGGTGCATCAGTCACCAACTGGCAGAGGCGGGGGAACCACAACCGGCAGTCGTAAGACTGCCTTGGGGTGAAGTCCGTCAGCAGCAAGCCTCTTCCAGCGAAGGATCCTCACGGGATATCTCTGCGCCAAGTGCTTGTCACGGCGGACCGGGTCTTTGAACTCTCTGACCCGAATCCGACAGCTAACTTCGCAGGCTATCCAGAGAGGAACATTCTTGACCACGCAATACTCCAGGGGCCGCCGCCGTGCGGTGGGTCCCGCCTCGGCGCCCAGAGTGGCCGAGGATTTCACCGCGGAGAGGCCCCGCGACCCACAGCGGGAAGCGCGCCGCCGCCGGGGTCCCTTCCGGCAGATGACGGATTTCGCCGCTGCCAGTGGCCTCGGCCAGAAGGCCGGCATCGCCTTGGCAGCAACAGGCCTGGCTCTCACCGTGACGGTTCCCGTAACCGGCCCCGTGATGGCCACTCCGGCACCCGGCCAGGCCGCGTCGGCCGTTTCCGCTGCTCCGCAGCCCGAAGTTACCGCCGAAGCCGCCGCCCAAATTGATTTCAGCCGCTCGTCCGTGGTGACCCAGGGTGATCCCGACGGCAAGCTGAAGCAGCTGCTGAGCGCACAGTCCGCGGGATCCATTACCCGCGCGGCCTCTGCCGGAAGCCTCGGCTCGCCGCTGGCCCAGCTGGCTACAGTCTCTCCGTTCGGATTCCGGGTCAGCCCCATTACCGGCGGCGCCGGAGACTTCCACCGTGGCCAGGACTTCGTGGCACAGTGCGGAACCTCCGTCCTGGCTGCTGCCAGCGGCACCGTGACGTTCGTCGGCTGGCACCAGTACGGCGGCGGCAACCGCGTGGTGGTGGATCACGGCAACGGCCTTGAAACCACGTACAACCACCTCTCCTCCGCCAGCGTCAAGGTAGGCCAGACGGTCAGCCGCGGCGACGTGGTTGCCCTCAGTGGCACCACGGGCGCGTCCACGGGCTGCCACCTCCACTTCGAGGTCCAGGTCAACGGCGAAGTCGTTGACCCCACCGGCTGGCTCTGACCCAAGTGATGGCGAACTCTCGAATCGCGGCGACGTGCCGTGACCTGAATGTGACATTGGCTCGGAACTCCTGTAACGTCTAAAGCGCGTCAACTTTTCCGAAGTTGACGTTCTTGAGTGGATTGCCTAGCTCTGCCACCGCTCAAGGTCCGTTCGCATGACATCGTCTGGCAGGGGCGGGGGAACCAATTTTGGTCTTCGATTCTGAAGGCCTTGGGGTTAAGTCGCAAAGCTTCCACTGTGAAGCAGCGCGGCCGGGTGACTCCCATCCGAATCCGACAGCTCACCTCGCAGGCATTGGGAGAGGCTACCTTCGTGTCTTCACGCCATACTTCTGCGCGTCACCGCGCACAACCGGTTCGCACCAACCCCTTGGGCTCCGTGTCCAAGGCCGTCAGTGCCAATGCCGGGACCGTAGGTCGCCAGGCTGCTGTTATCGCAGCTGCATCAGGTCTGATCCTGAGCATGGGGCTTCCGGCCAACGCCGCGGACACCACCGCCGGCGTTTCCGCCTCTACCGAGTCCGGTTCCGCGCAGACGGCACTTGCCGTAACTGCCGCGCCCACGGCTACCGTTTCCTTCGAACGCCCCGTCATCAAGACGACGCCGGCGCCGAAGGTTGAGACGGTCCGTGCGCAGTCCACGGCCTCCGAAACCGGGACTCAGGGTGGTGCCGCAACCGAGGCTGCGGCCTCCAAGCTCGCTGACACTGTCTCCTCCGCCGCCGCTTCGGGTCTGGCAGCACTTGCCTACACCGGTATCGGCAACCCCTACCTCTGGGGCGGCACCACTCCCAATGGCTGGGACTGCTCAGGCTTCACGCAGTGGGTCTACGCCCAGGCAGGCATCAGCATTCCCCGCACCAATGCCTGGACAGCCATGCGGCCCACGGCCACACCGGCCTCCGGTGACCTGGTCATGCAGAATGGCGGCGCCCACGTTGGCATTTACGTCGGCAACGGCATGATGATCAGCGCACTGAATCCGTCACAGGGCACGCTGCTCCACTCGGTGGCATCCACGGGCTCCTCCGCGTTCTTCACGATGGCCCCGTAGTTCCTGCAGTCCAGTAGTTCCTGCAGCCCTGTGCTGCCGGAACCGTTTCTTCACGAGAAACTCTTCGCTAAATCCCCGTTCGGGGCGTGCCGGCGTACCCCCAAGATGCCGGCGCGTCCAAAGCCCTTGGGCTGCCCACGCGGTCCTGAGGAAAACGAAAGAGAGAAAATTAATGACTACACGTGCAACTGTTGCACGGCACCGCGCCGAGGTCGCCAAGACCAACTCGCTGGCTGTCATTGCCAAGGCTGTCGGCGACAACGCCGGCGGCATGGGCCGTCAGGCTGCGGTTATCGCTGCTGCTTCCGGCCTTGTCCTGACCAGTGGTATCGCTGCGAACGCGGCTGACACCGGCATCCAGCGTGAAGCTGCATCCGCTTCGAACCTTGAAGCTGAGGTTTCCGCCCCGGCCATCATTTCGGCTGCTTCCACCATTGCCATCTCCTACGAGAAGCCCGCAGTGACCACCACGCCGGCTCCGGTTGAGGCTCCCGCACCTGTTGTTGAAGCTCCGGCTCCGGCCAAGGCCGCGGCCACCATCAAGGTAGCGTCGGCAACACCGGCCGCTCCGAAGGCGCCGGTCTCCGCAAGCGGCAAGGGTGCTGCCATCCTCTCCGCTGCCTACGCACAACTCGGTGTCAGCCAGGACTGCACCATGCTGGTCACCAACTCGCTGGCTGCCGTGGGGATCAACTTCCGCGACTGGCCCGCAGGCTACCTGTCCCTCGGTCAAACCGTGAGCGCCGCCGAGGCCCAGCCCGGCGATCTGTTGTACTACGCCGACGGCGGCGCGGGCGTTGCCCACATTGCCGTCTACGCTGGCAACGGCCAGGCCGTGCACGGGGGCTACAACGGCAACCAGACCGTTGTGTTCAGCGCCAATGTCGGCTCCGGCCCCGTTTACATCCGCGTGTCCTAGCACCAAAGTCAGCCTTCAAGGGACCCCTGCCTCACGGCTGGGGTCCTTTGCTGTTTCAGGGCTGCTGGCCTGATCCGGTGAGGTGCACGAATTCGACACGTGACGGCGGCCGCTTCTGCGATTAGCTGATCCCGGGATTCTTTGTTTACTCTTGTGGTGTCGATCCATAGCCCGGATATGCCGGGGGCAGCCGGCCCTCGTGCCCCTGACGGGTGCGGCCACAAAGAGGTACGTGCATGCGCACTCTCGTTCTGAATGCTGGATATGAACCGCTGGCGGTAGTCACCTTCCGCCGGGCGCTGGTGCTTGTGCTCACGGGCAAGGCCAGTGTTATTGCCGAGGGCGATGACCCTGTAGTGGGACCGCAGGAGATCCTGGGCCGCCCGTCCGTGATTCTTCTGAACCGCTACATCCGCCCCAGATACAACCAGGGCACCGCGGTCAGCCGCCGCGGAGTCCTGCGGCGGGACGGTCACCGGTGCGCGTATTGCGGCAAAGGTGCCCACACCATCGACCATGTGCAGCCCAAATCACGTGGCGGCGCCGACTCCTGGGAGAACCTGGTGGCCGCGTGCCTCCGGTGCAACAACACCAAGGGCGACCATACGCCGGCTGAAATGGGTTGGAAGCTCAGGTTTGTTCCGGAACCGCCGCATGGCACCATCTGGCAGATCAAAGAACTTGAGAAGCCCACTCCGGCCTGGGATCCGTTCCTGCTGCCTGAACGGGCCGCCTGAACGGGCCGCCTTGTTCCAGCCCCGCGGGGTATTCCAGCCCGCACGGTTAAGCTGGGAGGGTGGACGCTGACCCCCTCGACTTCGATGCCGTCATCCTCGCCGGCGGCCGTTCGTCGCGGCTCGGTGGTGTGCCCAAGCAGAGTCTGACGTACGACGGCGACTCCCTGTTGCGCCGCTCCGCCGCCGCTGCCGGGGGAGCCCGGGCCGCCGTTGTGGTTGGTCCGGACGCTGGCGAAGTGCCGGCCGGGGAAATCCCTGCCGGATTTCTCCGCTGCCGCGAAGAACCGCCGTTTAGCGGACCCGCGGCCGCTATTGCGGCCGGGCTCGCGGCCCTGGCTGCTGCGGGCGGCAGCCGCCCCGGGCTGACGCTGGTGCTGGCCTGCGACATGCCCAACGTGGAGCAGGCGGTGGTGGCGCTGAAGGCTGCGCTGCGTGCCCGGGCACGGGGCGCCGGAGGACCCGCCGCCGGAGGACCTGCCGCCGGAGAACCCGCCGCCGGGGGACACTCCGCAGGGCAGCCGGCAGGCTTGGGACCGGACGGCGTGGTGGCGGTCTCGGAGGATGGCCGCCGCCAGCCTTTGGTCGGTTTTTATAGCACAGTCGCGCTACAACGTTCCGTGGCGGAACTGGAAAGAACGGGACGCTTAATCAACGGGTCGGTGAGGGCACTCCTTGCTAGTCTGGACGTGCAGCTTGTCGCCGTTCCGGCCGGCTCCACGGCAGACGTGGACACCTGGGACGATGCCGCCGCACTTGGAGTGGCCGGTCCGGATCCCATAACCGGGCTCCGGGGCAACACTGCCGCAGACGATTTGGGAGGCAGAGCGTGAAAAGCCAGGAAGAGACGCTGGAAGAGTGGTGCAGGTCCTTGCTCCAGGCGTATGAACTGGAGGACGTCCAGATCGACGTCAACACCATCCTGTCGCTGGCCGGCGTTGCAGCCCACTCAGTGGTCCGCCCGGCCGCCCCGCTCACCACCTTTATTGCCGGTTTCGCCGCCGGCCTGGCTGCGGGAGCAGGGCAGGCCACGAACGCCGCCGCCATGACCGCTGCCATGGACCGTGCCCGCACCCTGGCTGCTGACTATGACGCCGAATCCGCCGGGACCCCCGTCGAATGACTCCCGTTCAGTGACCACCGCCCCCGGCGACGAATCCGATATCCCCGAGCAGCAGACAGCCCCGGCAAAGCACCTTGCCCACACCTGGGATGAGGCGCGCAAAGCCGCTTTTGATATCGCCACGCCGATTCCGCCGGGCCGGGTTCCCCTGGGCCAGGCCCTGGGCAGGGTCCTGGCCGGCGACATCACCGCGCTGCACGACATGCCCCACTACGCCTCGTCTGCGATGGATGGATGGGCCGTCAACGGCGGTGGCCCGTGGATCGTGGCGGAGGCCGGCCAGCGGCTGGCACCCCACCAGGCCAGCCCCATTGTCACCGGCGGACTGATCCCGCCCGGCGCCAAAGCGGTGCTACGCAGCGAAAGTGCCATGCTTGGAACGGACGACGACGGCCTGCCGCTGCTGATGACCGGCGGCACCGCCCGCCCCGGCGAACCCGGGAACGGCCAGCATATCCGCAGGGCCGGCGAGGAAGCAGCGGCGGGAGAGGTGCTGGTCAAGGCCGGTGTCACACTGAACCCGGCCCATCTGGCGGTCGCGGCGCTTGCTGGGCACGATGACCTGCTCGTCCAGGGCAAGCCCGTGGTCAAACTCCTGCTGACCGGCTCCGAAGTTGTGGCGCACGGGTTGCCGGTCCCCGGACAGGTCCGGGACACCTTCGGCCCGCAGCTCGCGGCCGTCGTGGAAATGCTTGGCGGTATCAACGGCGGCCAGGAACGGATCGGCGACTCCTATGCCGAGTGGCTGGACGGCCTGGCGGACCTCCCGCTCGAGGTGCCGGACCCCTCCGCGCTGCCGGCCGACGTCGTCATCACCACCGGCGGTACGGGCCGCTCGGACACCGACCACCTCCGCCGGGCCGTGGCGGAACTGGGCGGGCGGCTGGTCATCGACGGCATCGCCATGCGCCCCGGCCATCCGGCTGTCCTGGCAGAGCTCCCCGACGGGCGCTTTGTCCTGGGGCTCCCCGGGAACCCGCTGGCCGCCATGATGGCCCTGTCCACGGTGGGCGAACCGCTGCTGGCGGCGCTGGGCCACGGCACCCTGCCGCCGGTGCAGGAGGTCCCGTGCGGCACCACCATCGAGCCGGAGCCGGGCCGGACCAGGCTGATGCCCTTCCGCCTGCTGTACGGGATGGCCTCACCGGCCAAGCACACGGGGCCGGGGATGATGCGCGGGCTGGCGTCGGCACATGGGGTGATGGTTGTTCCGCCGCATGGCGTGCAGCTTGGCGAACCCGTGCCGGCGTTCGCCTTGCCGTGGGGGCCGCCCGTGCCCGCACCCGAGCAGCCGGGTACCAAGCCCAAGGGCCGGCCCGCCGCCAAGGCAGCCACCCGGGCGGTAGGTAAGGACACGGCGAAGCCCGCCGGCCCGGTGGACTGGAGTGCCCTGCTTGGGTAGGCGCCGGGCTGCTGGACCCAGTACGCCACAGGCTCGCCCGTGGTGCGATGATGGACCTATGAACAGTCCCAGCCGGCAGGTCCGGAACGTCCGCGGGGCCCTTCGAGACAGTCTGGCGGTTCGCTGATGGGGCGGGTGACGCAGCGCCGCAAGGTGCACAAGTACGTTCTGGATGGCTCGCCGAATGCCCTTGAATTCCCGG
The DNA here is from genome assembly GCF_023913815.1 of Pseudarthrobacter cellobiosi. Lineage (NCBI taxonomy): Bacteria > Bacillati > Actinomycetota > Actinomycetes > Micrococcales > Micrococcaceae > Pseudarthrobacter > Pseudarthrobacter cellobiosi. Next base: position 93,392 of record NZ_JAMXBK010000015.1, on the reverse strand, counting down.
TCCGCCACCGCGAGGACGTCCTTGCGGTCGAAGAGCCGCTGGAAATACGGATCGGGGCGCTGTCGTTTTCGGTGACCATGCGGACGCCCGGGGACGACTTCGACCTGGTGGCCGGCTTCCTGGTGTCCGAGGGGATCGTCTGGGCTCCCGAGCAGCTGGTGTCGTTGCGGTTCTGCGCCGGCGAGGACGAAAACGGCGTCCAGACGTTCAACGTGGTGGAAGCCCAGCTGCGGCCCGACGTCGAACTCCCGGCGAAGGGACGAAACGTCTTCACCTCGAGTTCCTGCGGTATCTGCGGCACGGACTCGATCAAGGCAGTGCGCAAGTCCTCCCATTTCAGCCCGGCGGCGGATCCGTTGACCGTACCGGCCGACGTTTTGGCTTCCCTGCCCGGCCGGCTCCGAGAAGCCCAGGACGTTTTTGACGTCACCGGCGGAGTGCACGCCGCTGGCCTCTTCCGCATAACGGACGACGGCGGCGTACAGCTCTTGTGCCTCCGCGAGGATGTGGGACGCCACAACGCCGTGGACAAAGTGGTTGGCTGGGCCCTGCGGGAGCGGTTGCTTCCGCTGGCCGGGCTGGTCCTGCAGGTCTCGGGCCGCGCGTCGTTTGAACTCGTCCAGAAAGCCGCGTTGGCCGGCATTCCCGTGCTGGCGGCGGTGAGTGCGCCGTCGAGCCTGGCCGTGGAGCTGGCCGAGGCCAGCGGCATGACCCTGGCAGGATTCAGCCGGGGCACCAGCCTGAATATTTACGCCGGACAGGGCAGGATTACGCTGCCCGCCGCGCAGGTTCCCTCGCCGGTTCCCGCGACGGTTCCGGGCGAGGACCCGGCGGAGGAAAAAGCGAACGTACCGGGATAAAAACGGCGCCAGTACCTTCGGCGAAGATTTCCGGTGACGCTTGGCTATTGAGCTACTAGCCGGTAGATTTTATCCATCGATTGGACGCGTTTGGTCCGGATTCGAGTACTCCAGTTCAAGCACCTAAGAGGGTTTACATTGCATGACGACCGCCGGATCACCGAAGTCCGCCTGGACCGGTTTGTCCGCGAGCGGATCATTCCCGCCGTATACGCCCGCACCGTTCCGCTAAACCTGAGCAGCTGGGATGCGCCCGGCGAACCTGTGTCAGTGATGGAAGCCCTGCGGAATCACTTCGCGCCGCAGGAACAAGGTGCCGCCTGGGGCCAGCCGTGGGGCACCAAGTGGCTGCGCCTGCAGGGCGACGTCCCGGAGGCCTGGGGCACCGGCCCGGACACCGCGGTGGAAATCGTGGTGGACCTTGGCTTCATCAACGAAGCCCCCGGATTCCAGTGCGAGGGAATCGCCTGGCGCCCGGACGGCACCATCATCAAGGCCATTTCGCCCCGCAACCAGTACATTCCCCTGAAGCTCCTGGGCAGCGGTATGTCCGTTGACTTCTATGTTGAAGCGGCCGCCAACCCGGACATGGCGCAGGGCTGGACCTTCGCCGCCACACCCTACGGGGACAAGGCAACGGCAGGCACGGCGCCGCAGTACAGGCTGGGCAGGATCGCCATCGCCGAACTCAACCAGACGGTCTGGGAACTCCAGCAGGACATCTGGACCCTCGCCGGGCTCATGCACGAACTCCCCCCGGAGCAGCCGCGGCGCCATGAAATCCTCCGTGCGCTGGAGCGCATGATGGACCAGATGGATCCCGACGACGTCCCCGGCACCGCCGCAGCCGGGCGGGCAACCCTGGCCGAGGTCCTGGCCAGGCCCGCCTACGCTTCCGCCCACCAATTGGTGGCTACGGGCCACGCGCACATCGATTCGGCCTGGCTCTGGCCGGTGCGCGAAACCATCCGCAAATGTGCCCGGACGTTCTCCAACGTGGTGGCCCTGATGGATGAGGATCCGGGCTTTGTGTTCTCCTGCTCCTCAGCCCAGCAGCTGTCCTGGATGAAGGAGTTCTACCCCGAGCTTTTCGGCCGGATCCGGGAGAAGGCCAAGGCCGGGCAGTTCGTTCCGGTGGGCGGCATGTGGGTGGAGTCGGACACCAACATGCCCGGCGGCGAGGCAATGGCCCGGCAGTTCATTGAGGGCAAGAACTTCTTCCTCGACGAGTTCGGCGTCGAATGCCGCGAAGCCTGGCTCCCGGATTCCTTCGGCTACTCCGCGGCCCTGCCGCAGATCGTCAAGGCGGCGGGCAGCCGCTGGTTCCTCACGCAGAAGATCTCGTGGAACCAGGTCAACCGCATGCCGCACCATACCTTCAACTGGGAGGGCATCGACGGCACCCGGCTGTTCACGCACTTTCCGCCCGTTGACACCTACAACGCCGAGCTCAGCGGACGCGAACTGGCGCACGCCGAACGGAACTTCCGTGACCACGGCCGCGGCAACACCTCGCTCGTCCCGTTCGGCTACGGCGACGGCGGCGGCGGGCCCACGCGGGAAATGCTGGCTGCCGCCAGCCGCACCGCAGACCTTGAAGGTTCGCCCAGAGTCCGTGTGGGTTCTGCCGAGAGTTTCTTCACCCAGGCGGAGGAGGAATATTCCTCCCTGCCCGTCTGGGTGGGGGAGATGTACTTGGAACTCCACCGCGGCACGTACACCAGCCAGGCCCAGACCAAACGCGGCAACCGGCGCAGCGAACACCTGCTCCGCGAGGCCGAACTCTGGTGCGCCACCGCTGCCGTCCGCAGCGCCGGTTCCTTCGAGTACCCGGCGGCCGAGCTGAAGCGGCTCTGGCGGCTGGTGCTCCTGCAGCAGTTCCACGACATCCTGCCCGGCAGCGCCATCGCCTGGGTCCACCAGGACGCGGAACGTAACTACGCCGCCATCAGCGCCAGCCTCGAAACCCTCATTGGGCGGGCGGCGGCCGTGCTCCTCGGCGAGGGATCGCGGACCTTCCTGCTCAACGCCGCACCCCACGCGCGCAACGGCGTTCCGGCCCTGGCTGCCGCAGAACTTTCGCCGGCCGGCCAGCCCGTTCAGGCAATCGCCGTGAATGGCGGATATGTGCTGGACAACGGCATCATCCGGGCCGTCCTGGATGCCGATGGCCTGATTGCCTCCCTCACCGACTACGCCACGGGACGCGAAGCCATCGCTCCCGGCGCCCGCGGCAACCTGCTGGAACTGCACCGGGACACGCCCAACGAGTGGGACGCCTGGGACATCGACGAGTTCTACCGCCGCAACGTCATGGCCATCACGGTGGCGCAGGCCATCCGGGTGGAGCACACCGGAACAAGTGCCGTTGTGGTGGTGGACCGGGTTGCCGGCTCGTCACCGCTCACCCAGCGGATCACGCTGGATGCCGGCAGCGGCTCCCTCACCATCACCACCACCGTTGAATGGCAAGAGAGCGAGAAGCTGCTCAAGCTGGGCTTCCCGCTGGACGTCAGGGCGGACCGCTCCGCCTCGGAGACCCAGTTCGGCCATGTCTTCCGTCCCACCCACGTCAACACCTCGTGGGAGGCTGCGAAGTTCGAGATCTGCGCGCACCGCTGGATCCACGTGGCCGAGCCCGGCTATGGCGTCGCGATTTCCAACGCGGCCACCTACGGACACGATGTCACCAGGAGCGTGCGGGACTCCGACGGCGGGACCACCACCTCGGTGCGTCTCTCCCTGTTGCGCGCACCGAAGTTCCCGGACCCGACGGCGGACCGGGGCCGCCAGGAACTGACCGTGACCATCCGCCCCGGAGCCGGAATCGCCGAAGCTGTGGAGGAGGGGTACCGCACTAACCTTGAACCCCGGCTGGTGAAGGGCGCCCGCGGCGTGGAGTCGCTGTTCTCCGTGGACAACCCGGCCCTGGTCATCGAGGCGGTCAAGCTTGCCGAAGACGGCTCGGGCGATGTTGTGGTCCGTCTTTATGAGTCCCTGGGGCAGCGGTCCGCCGGCGTGCTCACGGCCAGCTTCCCGGTCACGGCCGTCCAGGCCACGGACCTGCTGGAGCGCGCCACCGACGCGCCGGGCGTCAACACTGCCGCAGCAGAGCAGTCGGTGGAGCTTTCGCTGCGCCCGTTCCAGCTGGTCACCCTGAGGTTCGCTCGGTAGCTTCCATAGTTCCACCCGGATCCGCTTACCACTCATCGACTGCTCCGTAGAGGCCGTTTTGAGGGCTCAAAAGGGCCGTTACGGAGCAATCGATGATGGTTGGCGTGACCTGGCCGTTAAATGGCTGAGTGGGGGCGGTCCCCAACGGCCCGCCACCACTCATCCCCCCAAAGAATGCAAAGACCCAACGGGCCCGGCGTCCAGGAATCTATCCCCGTTCGCGAACGCCGGCACCCAACTTCACACATTCATGATTGTGCCATGTCTAATGATTTTGTGAAAGTTTAAAGGCTACTTTGCAGTAGAAGTCTTTTGTCTCGGCTCATTCTGCCCGGACCGCAGCTTGGCTACCCAGATCAGCGCCAGCCCGATGACAAAACATAGGACGGCTGTGTAGTTGATGACAAATTCCACTGAACCCAACGCCGATGGGAGCACAGGGAACAACAGGCTCGCGCCAATGGCAACCGCTCCGAGGGCCAGCAGGAATGCCGCGACCCGGACCAAGAGCGGAAAAGTACTCCGGCAGGCCCGCGCCATGGCAGGCAGCAGGACCAGCGAAACGTACGCAGGGTAGGCGCGGCCTGCGGCACCGTAGTACTCAACCAGCAGTCCGTGCCGGGCGTCCTTGACTGACACCGAGCCCATGCCCGCGGAGGACCCCGCCGTGTCCATCATGAGGAACACAACCACCACCATCAGCGAGGTCAGGCCCAGCACAGCCAGTCCGATCCGTCCGGTCAGCAGCCGGTAGGCGTCGTCGGCCCCAAAGCCCCGGGTGACGCGGATGCCCACGAAGAAAATAGCGGCGAAGATGACAAAGCGGAGCAGGAGGTTGGCCACATTAACACCGCCGAGCGCCTGGTCGATGGCAAGGTACGGTGCCTGGATGCTGAGCAGAATGGCGAGCGTCATCAGCGCAAAGATGTAGAAGAGTATCCGATTCCTCCCCCTCACGGCACTGGGAACCCGCGCGACGGCCACCAGGCCGCAGACAGTCAGCGTGGACCACTGCAGGATTTCGATCATCCCAGGTTCTCCCAGATCTTTTCGGTTTTCTCGTGGTCATGTTCCTGCCGGCGGAGGGCCCTGCCGAGAGTCTGCAGCCGGTCACCGGCCAAGGTGGTCAGCTGTCCGTCGGACAGGCTGTCCAGGGCGGCCTGCCGGGCTCCGGGAGGCCAGCCGGCCTCAGCTTCCGTGACAAGCCCGGTGGCCACCAGGCCGCTGGCAGGGCCGACGCCGGCGGCAAGGGAGGTGGCAACCGCCAGCTCCGGAGCCAGCCGGTTTGCGGTCAGTTGTGCCGAATAGTTCTGAGGAGCGATTCCGGTGGCGGCGGAGACCCGGTGCCTCAGTTCGCCGTCGTCGATTGCCTCCACCCAGTTCTTGACCGAGGTGGCGTGCGGGGCCGGCTCCAACGCAGTCGAACCGGCCGGCGCGGCAGCCGCCGGCACGCCGCCCGGGTCCGCAGCGGAACGGGCCAAAACTGCCCGCAGGAGGTCCGGGGTGGAGATCTGGCTGACCAATTCGGACCTGGTGGGCGGGTGCGGGTCCGCGAGCTGGCTGTAGGCATCGAAGGCCGCCAGCGCCGAGACGGGGTTGACGTTGTACGCCCGGCTGATGCTCACCACTGTTGCCTCTGCCACCTTGCCCCGGACAAGCTGCTGGGCAAGGGTGGTCCGCTTGATGCCGGAGACGCGGCAGATGTCGGACGTGCTCGTGTTGGGGGCGATGCCGTGCAGCCAGCGCTGGAACGCTTTGGCAGGAATTGGCATATCGGCTCTCTGCTGAACGGATGATTGCCTTTTGATATTAGCCTGACCTCTCGGAGGCGGTTTGATGCGGCGTGCTGAGTCGACTATGCTTGATGGTCGAGCCCGTTGGTCCGTACACCCCCCAAGTCCGGACCGGCGGGCTCTTTAGTGCCCCGGCACTTCTCGGGGCGGCACATTGCGGATTCACCGCAGTTTCGGGCCGATTCAGGCGGGCTCCTCCGGCCGGGCGGCGGCGAGAGGATGGACCAACCTATGACTGCAACACTTGTTGCCAAAGATCTTTCCGGCGGCCACGACCACCGGACACTGTTCGACAAACTTTCCCTCACGGTGGCTCCCGGTGACGTGGTGGGTGTGGTGGGCTCCAACGGCGCCGGCAAGTCCACCCTGCTGCGCCTGCTTGCCGGCGTCGACCAGCCCCAGGGCGGCAGCGTCAGCCTCGCCCCCGCCGATGCCTTTGTGGGCTGGCTGCCCCAGGAACACGAGCGCGTCGAAGGCGAGACCGTGGCCGGCTACATCGGCCGCCGGACCGGCTGCGCCCAGGCGACCGTGGAGATGGAGTCCACCGCGGAGGCATTGGGATCCGGCGTACCGGGAGCTGATGACGCCTACTCGCTGGCCTTTGACCGCTGGATGGCTTCAGGTGCGGCAGACCTCGACGAACGCATCCCGCCCGTCCTTGCCGACCTCGGCCTGGACACCGGAGCGGACGCTCCCATGACCGGGCTCTCCGGCGGCCAGGCCGCCCGCGTGGCCCTCGCTGCGCTCCTGCTCAGCCGGTTCGATGTTGTGCTGCTGGACGAGCCAACCAACGACCTTGACCTGGCCGGGCTGGCCAAACTGGAAGCTTTCGTCCAGGGACTGCGCGGCGGTGTGGTGCTGGTGTCCCACGACCGCGAGTTCCTGGCCCGCTGCGTTACCACCATCGTGGAACTGGATCTGGCGCAGAATTCCGTGGCGGTATACGACGGCGGCTATGAGGCCTTCCTGGAGGAGCGCGCCGTGGCGCGGCGCCACGCGAGGGAAAAGTTCGAGGAGTTCGCGTCCACCAAGGCAGACCTGGTCTCCCGTGCCCGGACCCAGCGCGAGTGGAGCTCCCAGGGCGTGCGGAATGCCATGAAGAAGAGCCCCGACAATGACAAGATCCGCCGGGCCGCCAGCACCGAGTCATCGGAAAAGCAGGCCCAGAAGGTCCGGCAGATGGAATCCCGGATTGCCCGGCTGGACGTGGTGGAGGAGCCGCGGAAGGAATGGCAGCTGCAGTTCACCATTGGCCAGGCGCCCCGGTCCAGTGCGGTGGTGGCCACCTTGCGTGACGCCGTCGTGAAACAGGGAAGCTTCACGCTGGGCCCGGTGAACCTGCAGCTCAACGCGGGGGAGCGGATCGGCATCACCGGCCCCAACGGAGCCGGCAAGTCGACGCTGCTGCGCCTGCTCCTGGGCGTGCAGGCGCCCGACGCCGGCAACGCTGCCATGGGCGCCTCGGTGGCCATCGGCGAAATTGACCAGGCCCGCGGACTGCTGGCCGGCCATCTCACCCTTGCCGACGCCGTCGAAGCCGTGCTCACGGACCTGACAGCGGCGGAGGTCCGCACGCTGCTGGCCAAGTTCGGGCTGAAGGCGGACCACACCACCCGCCCCGTGGATTCCCTGTCACCGGGCGAACGCACCCGCGCCGCACTGGCGCTGCTGCAGGCCCGCGGGGTGAACCTGCTGGTCCTGGACGAACCCACCAACCACCTGGACCTGCCCGCCATCGAGCAGCTGGAAGAGGCGCTGGGAAGTTATGAGGGCGCTTTGCTGTTAGTAACCCATGACCGGAGGCTGCTCGAGAACGTGCGGCTGGATGTCCGGTGGAATGTGGACAACGGAACGGTAACTGAACTGATGGCAGACACAACGGAGCAACAGCGATGAGCATGGATGGCGTCGCCTGGCACTCCCTGTACAACATCTCCCGGGCCAAGAATGGCTCCCAGCCCTTCTCCAAGGCCACCCTGAAACGGGTCCTGGGCTTCGCCCGCCCGCACCGGACAAAACTGATCGCGTTTGTGGCGCTGTCCATTGTGATGGCGTTCCTTGCCGTGGCCACGCCTGTTTTGGCCGGCCAGGTGGTTGATGCCATCGTGGCCAAGGCGGGTACAGACGACGTGATCCGGCTGGCGCTGCTGATCGCCGTGGTGGCCGTTGCCGAAGCCGGACTGGGGCTCGTGAGCCGCTGGCTGTCCTCCACCATCGGCGAAGGCGTGATCGTGGACCTGCGCACCAGAGTCTTTGACCATGTGCAGAAGATGCCCATCGCATTCTTCACCCGTACCCGCACCGGCGCACTGGTCAGCCGCCTGAACAACGACGTCATCGGAGCGCAGTCCGCCTTCGCCGGCACGCTGTCCGGCGTGGTCAGCAACGTGGTGGCACTGATCCTGACGCTGATCGTAATGCTCGGGACTTCCTGGCAGGTCACCGTGCTCGCCATGATCCTGCTGCCGATCTTCCTGATCCCTGCCCGCCGGATGGGCTCCAAGCTTGCGGACCTGCGGCGTGAGGCGGCAAACCACAACGCGGCCATGGGCACCCAGATGACCGAGCGCTTCTCCGCTCCGGGCGCCACGCTGGTGAAGCTTTTCGGCCGCCCGGACGAGGAATCCCGCGAGTTCGCTGTCCGGGCCGGCCGGGTCCGTGACATCGGCGTCCGCACGGCCATGCTGCAGTTCACCTTCGTCACCGCGCTGACGCTGGTATCCGCACTCGCCCTGGCCCTGGTCTACGGCCTGGGTGGCTGGCTGGCCATCGGCGGTCAGCTCGCCGCGGGCGACGTCGTGGTGCTGGCCCTGCTGCTGACCCGCCTGTACGCCCCGCTCACCGCCCTGTCCAACGCCCGCGTGGAAATCATGAGCGCGCTGGTCAGCTTCGAGCGGGTTTTCGAGATCCTGGACCTCAAGCCCCTGATCCAGCAGAAGCCCGACGCCGTGGCCATCCCGCCGGGAAACGTTTCGGTGGAGTTTGACGACGTTCGCTTCGCCTACCCCTCGGCGGACAAGGTCTCGCTGGCCTCGCTCGAGGAAGTGTCCACGCTGGACACCCGCGGCGGCGAAGAGGTGCTGCATGGCATCAGTTTCCGGGTGGAACCCGGGCAGACCGTCGCCCTGGTGGGTTCCTCCGGTGCCGGAAAGTCCACTATCGCGCAGCTGCTTTCCCGGCTGTACGACGTCGATTCCGGCGCCGTGCGGCTCGGCGGCACCCTGCCGGGCTCGGGGCTGGACGTCCGGGACGCCACGTTCGATTCCCTGCGGGACACGCTGGGTATGGTCACCCAGGACGGGCACCTGTTCCACGAGTCGATCGCTTCCAACCTCCGGCTCGCCCGGCCGGACGCCACCGAGGAGGACATGTGGGACGCCATCCGGCAGGCCCGCCTGGAAACCATGATCCGCTCCCTGCCTGACGGCCTGGACACCGTGGTCGGGGAGCGCGGCTACCGGCTCTCCGGCGGTGAACGCCAGCGCCTCACCATCGCACGGCTGCTGATCTCCCAGCCCCGGGTGGTCATCCTGGACGAGGCCACCGCCGCGCTGGATTCCACGAACGAAGCCGCCGTGCAGGCGGCTCTGGGCGCCGCGCTCGAGGGGCGCACCGCCGTCGTGATTGCCCACCGGCTGTCCACCATCCGGGCCGCCGACGTCATCCTGGTAGTGGAGGACGGGCAGATCGTGGAGCGCGGGAACCACACTGATCTGCTCGCGGCCGAGGGCCGGTACGCCGAGCTCTACCAGACGCAGTTCGCCGAGGCCACGGCCGTGGCAGCGGAAGCCGTTCCGGAGTACTAGAGCTAAGCCTTCCCCAACTGCTACCTACTTGGGGCCGGGGCGCAGGGTGGCCAGTTCGGGCAGGATGTGGTCTGTCAGGAGCGGGGCGAGGTCTGCGGGCAGCGGCGCGCCCCGGTCCAGCGCCGCCAGGTCCAGCCAGCGGATCTCGGCGATCTCAGCCGAGGGGTGCGCCGTCCAGGTTCCGGGTGCCGTAAACACCGTGGCCTCGATGTCCGTGGCGGCCTCGTTGGCGGCGTCCGCGATCCAGACGCCCATCAGCTCCAGCTCGCGCGGATCCACCACGATTCCCACTTCCTCCTGAAGTTCCCGCGCGGCGGCGTGGACGGCGGTTTCGCCGGCTTCGGGCTTGCCTCCCGGGTGCATAAACATGCTGGTGCCGCGCTTGCGGACGGTCAGGAGCCGGCCGGCGTCATCGAAGACACAGACGGCGGAGACAACAATGCGGGATTTCACGGTTCCGAGCCTAGCGTGCCGCTTCAGACTTGCCGCTTCAGGGCCGACGTCAGCAGCAGGTCCTTGCGCGGGCCGGTCACATCCCAGGTGTAGCTGAACGTGTCCGGGTCCGCATAGGTGTAGGCCACGCGGTAAATATCGGGATCGCACCAGTGCTGGTCCAGGTTGGCTTCCGGCGTGAAGCTCATCCGGTGGAAGGGCCGCCCGTCGGCAAAATACACGTCCAGGGCGTCGGGCCGGTCGGCGGGTTTCAGGACGTATTCGCGGGAGGCGGGGCCGGTAAAGTTGGGCCAGCGCATGGTGCCTTCTTCACGGAAGGCCAGGCCGCCGTCGTCCGCGGGGGAAAAGCGTACGACGCCGGAAAAGGTTCCGCGGGTGCCGGCCGCCCGGTCCACCAGTTGCCGTTCAACGGCCCAGCTTCCCTCAACGGACAAGTTCCCGGCCGGCGAGGGGCCGAGCAGGTAGGCGCGGAGGTCGAACTCCGGTGAAGGAAGATTCAAGTGCCCTCGATTGGAATCGAACCAACGACACCGGCTTTAGGAGAGCCGTGCTCTATCCACTGAGCTACGAGGGCGCATGTCCGCTGTTCCGGCAGGGCCGGTCCGTCCGGACACGGATACAAGCATACAAGGTGGTGGGCCGTACTACGCTCTTGGCATGAGATCAGCCCCGACGTCCGCCCCCGCCGTGGCATTCCTCCCGGACACCGCCTCCACCCGCCAGTACATCGGCGCCTGGTCCGTCCTGAGCGTCCTGCAGTATTTTGTGGCGGAAGCGGCCGTGATCGGCGCCTGGGGCGGGCCGCAGCCCTACGACCGCCGGACCGGATACATCAGCGACCTCGGCGCGCTTCACTGCGGGATCTACGACGGACGGGATGTGTGTTCGCCGCTGCATTGGCTGATGAACGCCTCGTTTGTGGTCCAGGGGCTGGGCATGCTGGTCGGTGCGCTGCTGCTGGGTTCGGGGCTGCTCTGTGTCGCCGCCCGGGCAGGGGCCCGGGTCCAGCCGGGGCGCCGGAAACCCTGGCAGGCGGCGGTCGCCGTGCGGGTCCTGACCGGTACTGCCGGTGCGGGGACCATGATCGTGGGCCTGGTGCCGGAGGACGTCGGCTCCGGCTGGCATTTCGTCGGCGCGTTGATGTACTTCCTTGCCGGCGCGCTGGCGTTGGTGCTGCTCGGGGCGTTATGGCTGCGGCAGACTCCGCTGGGGTGGTTCGTGCTGGTGTGCGGGCTGGTGTCCCTCGCCGCGCTGGTCACAGGCGGGCTGACAGGCCTGGATGTTCCGGAGCCGGGCACCCTGGAGCGGCTGATGGGTTATCCGGTCACCGTGGGCGTGGCAGCGGCGGGCCTGGTGATCGCCCAGCGTATGCACCGGCACCGCAGGGAGGGGCGCGCTACCGTCACCATATCGATTGCTCCGTAAGCGCCGTTTAGGGGCTCAAAAGGGCCGTTACGGAGCAACCGATGAGGTGGAGTGAGTCAGTTGGCCGTTTTTGCGGGCTTTTTGCGCAGGAACACTGCCGCTGCCCCGGCCAGCAGGCTGAGGACGAACAGTACCCACCCCGCAACGGTGAGCGTGGACGCCAAGGCGACCTGGCCGGCGTCGGCCGTTTCCGAAGCCAGTGCGGCATCGATGGCGACATTGCCCCACAGCCGGACCACCACAAACAGCAGCGGCACCGCCCAGAGTGCCCAGCGGAGGGTCTTCTTGGCGACGTTGGTCCCGATCAGCAGCAGCCAGGTGAAGCCGAAAATGAGCGGGAACAGGGTGCCTGCGGTCTTGTGGACGTAGTTGAGCTGGCCGCGGGCGTCGTTGTCCATGGCGGCGTTCAATTGGCCAACGTAGCCGGCGTCAAAACCTCCCACGAGCGAGTCCGGCATGGCCAGGCCGCCGGAGAGCTGGGTGAGCTGCTGGAGCGTGAGCAGGTGGACGTACCAGAACAGGAAAAGGCTGACAACGACGCCCGCGATGAGGATCAGGTTGGTGTTGTTCTGGGCCTTCTGCGGCGAACGGCTGGTGGTGGGGTTGATGACCGGCGGAAGGCTGTGCTGCGGAACAGTCGCCTTCGTGCCGTGCTTTTTGATCCGCTGCGCTGGGGTTTTGGCCATGGCACCATTATCCCGCCACCTAAACTGGGTCCATGACCACTGGCCGGCACAGCGCCCTTGAACTTGACCCCGCCCTGGACGACTATCAGCTGGCATCCGCATTGGTGCGCGAAGCCGGGCAACTGGCGCTCCTGATGCGCATGGCCGGGCTCCAGTCGCAGCAGAAAACCTCCATCTCCGACGTGGTGACCGCCGCGGACCACGCTGCGGAAGCCTACGTGCTGGGTCAGTTGCAGCGCTGCCGGCCGGAGGATGGCATCGTGGGCGAAGAGGGCGCCGCGGTGGCCGGCACCAGCGGCCGCACCTGGGTGATCGACCCCGTGGACGGCACCTACAACTTCCTGCACGGATCTACGTACTGGTGCTCGGCCCTCGCGCTGAAGGACTCGTCCGATGTGCTGCTCGGCGCGATTTTCCAGCCCGAGGAGGACAAACTCTGGCTCGGCGGCACGGCCCACGCGGCCACGCTGAATGGCGAAGTGCTGACCGCCTACCGGGACACGGGCGCTGTTCAGGACGGCGGGACGCGCAACGCAACCGCGCTCGCCGAACTCGGCGCAGCCACCTACATCCACCCCACCTGGCTCATGGATCCGCTCTGCGCCATGCCTTGGCACGCTGCGGCCACCTCCGCCGCGGCGCTGCGGATGTTCGGGTCCGGGTCCTGCGACCTGGGCAGGGTGGCCGATGGCCAGCTGGGATGCTGGTTCCAGCACAGCTGCCCGGAATGGGACTGGCTGCCCGGCAAGGCGATCGTCCGGGCCGCCGGCGGCGCCACGGACACGGCCCGGATCAACGGCCTGGACTGGTTTATGGCGGGAGGCACGACGGCGGTGCGGGAGTTGCGTGCGGCCCTTGAGTCGGGCTCGGTGGCCTGAGTCCGGGCCGGCCTTTGCGTGCTTCCGGGGTTGGGGTGGCGGTGTTATCCACAGGCTGGACCTAACTGTCAGCCCCACCGCCTAGACTTGTAGGCACCATGGATATGTTGTTTGACCCGTACTCTGACGGACCGTTCAAGGCCGCCGCGCCAGCCTCCGCCCGCACCAAGTCGCGCCCGGAAGGCCTTGCCGCGGCCGCCGAATTCGGTGGCGGCGGGCCGGGCGGCGGGTCCGAACACGCAGCAGAACAGGGCGCCCAGCGCACGGGCGGCTGGGCCAACCAGCAGCCCTCGCATGACGGCAACGGCGAGCCGGCCCACCACCGGCCGAATGCCGAGGAACTCCTTCAGGGGCTTAACCCGCAGCAGGAGGAGGCCGTTAAGCATGCCGGCGGCGCCCTGCTGATCGTGGCCGGCGCCGGCTCGGGAAAGACCCGCGTCCTCAGCAACCGGATCGCGTACCTCATTGCCACGCACCGCGCGCATCACGGTGAGATCCTGGCCATCACGTTCACCAACAAGGCGGCCGCCGAGATGCGGGAGCGCATCGCGGCGCTCGTGGGTGGACGGGCCAAGATCATGTGGATCTCCACGTTCCACTCTTCCTGCGTGCGTATCCTGCGCCAGGAGGCCGCCAACGTCGGCCGGAAGTCGAACTTCTCCATCTACGACTCCGCGGACTCGCTGCGGCTGGTCATCCAGGTCTCCAAGAGCCTGGACCTGGACCCCAAGAAGTTCGCGCCCAAGGCCATCCAGCACAAGATCTCCGCGCTCAAGAACGAGCTCATCGACGCCGATTCCTACGCGTCCTCCGCGAACTACAACGATCCCTTCGAGTCCGCCGTGGCTGACGTCTTCAAGGGCTACACCCAGCGGCTGCGCCAGGCCAACGCCATGGACTTCGATGACCTCATCGCCGAGACGGTCTACATGTTCCGTGCCTTCCCGGCGCTGGCCGATTCCTACCGGCGGCGTTTCCGGCACGTCCTCGTGGACGAATACCAGGACACCAACCACGCCCAGTACGCCCTGGTCCGCGAGATTGTGGGTGAAGGCCCCGGTGCGTCCGAACTCACTGTCGTGGGCGACTCCGACCAGTCCATCTACGCCTTCCGCGGTGCCGACATCCGCAACATCGTGGAGTTCGAAAAGGACTACCCGGACGCCCGCACCATCAAACTGGAGCAGAACTACCGTTCCACGCAGAACATCCTCAGCGCGGCCAACTCCGTGATCTCACGCAACCCTAACCGCCCCGACAAGCGGCTGTGGACCGCCGAGGGCGAGGGCCATAAGATCGTCGGCTATGTGGGCGAGAACGAGCACGCCGAGGCCCAGTTCATTGCCAAGGAGATTGACCGGCTCCAGGACGAGGACAACCTCCGCCCCGGTGATGTCGCCATTTTCTACCGCACCAACGCGCAGTCCCGTTCCATTGAGGACGTGCTGGTCCGGGTAGGCCTGCCTTACAAGGTGGTGGGCGGCACCCGCTTCTACGACCGCAAGGAAATCAAGGACGCCCTCGCGTACCTCCGGGTTCTGGTGAACCCGGACGACGACGTCAACCTGCGCCGGGTGCTCAACGAACCCAAGCGCGGCATTGGTGACCGCGCCGAAGGTGCCGTGGCCGCACTGGCCGAGCGCGAACGGATGTCGTTCATGGCCGCCGCCCGGCGGGCTGAAGAAGCTCCCGGCATGGCCACCCGTTCCGTCAACGCCGTCCTCGGGTTTGTGAAACTGCTGGACGACCTCGCAGAGGTTGCCTCCGGTTCAGGCGCCGCCGCCGCGCTGGAGGCCGTCCTGGAACAGACCGGCTACCTCGCCGGGCTGCGTTCCAGCACTGATCCACAGGACGAGTCCCGCGTGGAGAACCTGGCGGAACTCGTCGCCGTCGTACGTGAATACGAACAGGAGAACCCGGAAGGGTCCCTGGGCGCGTTCCTGGAACAGGTGTCCCTGGTGGCTGATGCGGACCAGATCCCGGACGCGCCGGGGGCGGACATCGACGCCGCCGTGGCCGAAGCCAAACGCCTGGGGGTGGTCACGCTCATGACCCTCCACACCGCCAAGGGGCTCGAATTTCCGGTGGTGTTCCTGACCGGTATGGAACACGGGCTGTTCCCGCACCAGCGCTCGGCCACGGACCCCAAGGAACTCGCCGAGGAACGCCGGCTGGCCTACGTGGGCCTGACCCGCGCGCGCAAGCGCCTCTATGTCACCCGGTCCGAAGTCCGCAGCATGTGGGGCCAAAGCCAGTACAACCCGGCCAGCCAGTTCCTCGAGGAAATTCCGGCCGAGCTGCTGGACTGGAAACGCGAAGGCACCAGCCGGCAGTCCGGCGGGTGGGGGAGCAGCAGCGCGTCGATCGGTTCCAGCCGTTACGGCGGATCCTTCTGGGGCGCCGGCACGTCCCGCGGCGCGGCCGCCGATTCGTCGGCGGGCTTCAACGCGGACATTCCCGCAGCCATCGCCAAGAACCGCGTCCAGCCGCAGAAGGAGATTGTGGCCGTCAGTGTGGGCGACAAGGTCAACCACACCAGCTTCGGCAACGGCACGGTGCTGGCGCTGGAAGGCGCGGGGGACAAGACGGTGGCCAAGGTGAAGTTCGACGTCGGCGAGAAGCGTCTCCTGCTCCGGTACGCGCCGCTCACAAAGCTCGACGCCTGACCACGCCTGCCCTTGTCCGGGTACCCCGGCTGGCTTAAAGTTCAGGAACGCGCGGTACCCGGGAAACAGCCGGTAGCCGGGGAACCGGTGAAGCGCAGGCCACTTGAGCACAGCAGATTCGGGGGCGCCACCGTGAAGATCCTGTTCGCCAGCCAGGCCATTGACGGCCATTTCAACCCCATGACGGGCGTGGCGATGCGGCTCAAGGACCGCGGCCACGAGGTGGCTTGGTACACGGGTCCGGTCTATGCGGACAGGCTCGGCGGCATGGGAATCCAGCACTTCCCCTTCCGCAGGGCCATCGAGCACCGCGCGGATAACCTCAATGAGCTCTATCCGGAGCGGGCCAAGCTCAAGGGCCCACGGGCCATCGGCTTCGACGGCGAGAAGATTTTCGCCAGCAACGTCAGCCACTTCTTCGAGGACATCCGCGAGGTCGCGCAGCAGAATCCCTTCGACGTTCTTGTGGCTGACAGTTCCATGTTCATTCACCGGCTCGTCTCCCACTTGATGGGCAAGCCGGTGGTGAATTTTGTTGCGATCCCCAACATGGAAAGCGACCCGCAGGTGCCGCCGCTTTTCTTCGGGTTCCGGCCGCCCCGCAATCCCGTGGAGAAAGCGGTCCAGGGCCTGGCGGGCCTGCTGTCCGACAAGGTCATCCTTCGGCCGGCCAGTCAAAGCTACCGCCGGCAGCATGCCGCCTACGGCCAGGCTGTTCCGCGGGGAGGTCGGCTGGCGGACGAACCTTATCGGTGCTCGGACGCCATTATCCAGACCGGCACGGAATCCCTCGATTTCCCGCGGCGCCGGGTCAACGCCAAAGTGCACTACGTCGGGGCGCTCCTGCCATACCGGGCGGCTGGGCAGGCGCCCGCCGGTCCTGGTGGGGGCGGCGGCTTTCCCCGGTCCTATCCCGCAACACTCGTTGTCACCCAGGGAACTGTGGACAACGTGGACCAGGACAAACTCATCGTTCCGTCGCTTGAGGCGGTCAAGGACATGGATGCGTTGGTCATCGTGGCAACCGGCGGGCACGGCACCGAAGAGTTGAAGGCCCGGTACGCGCAGCCCAACGTGGTGGTCCGGGACTACGTGGACTTCGCGGAGGTCTTTGACTTCACGGATGTCTTAATCACCAACGGCGGATTTGGCGGTGTGCAGCTGAGCCTGTCCAAGGGGGTTCCCTTGGTGGTTTCGGGCATCAACGAGGGCAAAAGTGACGTCAACGCCCGGGTGGAACACGCCGGCGTCGGCATTAACCTCAGGACAGAGTCACCCAAGCCCGCCGACATAGCCGCTGCAGTTCGAAAGGTCCTGGCGGATCCCGGCTGGAAATCCCGCGCCCGGACGATGCAGGAGCAGTTCGACCGTGAGGATCCCGCCGAAGCTGCTGCCGCCGTCGTAGAGGCCGCGGGCAGGCGTACGCCGGGCTGAGGCCGCTACCGGGGCATAATGGGTGCCATGCGACGGACTGTATTGGGGATCCTGGCCGCCTTCTTCCTGCTGGCGGGCACTGCCTGCAGCATCACCACCGAGGACCCGGGCTATGTGGCCCCGCCGCCGCTGCCGGCCATGGAACAACTCGAACAGGCGGCCGTGGCGGACCCCGCCGCGTTCAGGGCCAGCGGGGACGTGCTGTCCTTCATCACGGAGGACCGGAACATTGTGTGTTCCCTGACGTCGGCGCGCGGGGAACACCTTAACCTCCCGTATGAGTCGAACAGCTTCAGCGATGCAGCCAACAACAAGCTCGCCACCGTCCCCGTGGCGCATTGCGAGCTTGCCGGTTATCCCAAGCCTGCTGCGGGCGACGTCAAGGACGACTGTGCCGGCACCGGCCTGGGCTATCTGGGCGGAACGGCGCTGCTCACCCCGGACAAGGCAACGTACGGGGAGTGCCGTTCCGGCGTCACACAAATGGAGGCAGCCTACGGACCCAAAGGAAACAAGAGCGGCCCGCTGACGGAACTGCGGGTCCTCGCCGAGGGCCAGAACCTGGAACGGAACGGGCTGCGCTGTTCGGCCCATAACGGCGGCGTGGCGTGCGGAAACGTCTCGGCCGGCGTCGGATTCTTTGTGGCCCAGGGCCGCTACGAACTTATTTCCAAGGACGCGGCAACAGCCTCCCCGGCACCCGTGGAGGCCTCAAAAACCCCGTAATCTAGGCGTTTTTCTACGCTCCATAGAATAGTGTCGTTACTCACATAAGCGGTAGTGTGGAACGGGCCGGTCCTCTGAGAGGGCTAGAGTTCCGAATGGAGCATTGCGCTGTGGGGCCCGTTTCCGGACGGGTCGCAGGTGCAGGCAATCCGCAGCCCGGTCATCGTCTTCGGCGGTGCCCGACTGTACAGAAACTACTTCGACGTAGAAGGACACTAAACCGTGGACCTGTTTGAATACCAGGCGCGCGATATGTTCGAGGCGCACGGTGTACCCGTGCTTGCCGGCATCGTGGCGTACACCCCAGAAGAAGCAAAGGCAGCTGCCGAGAAAATCGGCGGCGTAACTGTCGTTAAGGCCCAGGTTAAGGCCGGTGGCCGCGGTAAGGCTGGCGGCGTCAAGGTTGCCAAGACCGCCGATGAGGCGTTTGAGCACTCCACCAACATCCTGGGCATGGACATCAAGGGCCACACCGTCAACAAGGTGATGATTGCCCAAGGTGCCGACATTGCCGAGGAGTACTACTTCTCCGTCCTGCTGGACCGGGCCAACCGCAACTACCTGGCCATGTGCTCGGTAGAAGGCGGCATGGAAATCGAACAGCTCGCCGTCGAACGCCCTGAGGCGCTCGCCAAGATCGCCATCGACCCCGCTGTGGGCATCGACCAGGCCAAGGCTGACGAAATCGTCGCAGCTGCAGGCTTCGATGAGGAACTGCGCGGCAAGGTCGCCGCCGTGATCCTCAAGCTCTGGGACGTCTTCAAGAAGGAAGACGCCACCCTCGTTGAGGTCAACCCGCTCGTCAAGACCGGCGCCGGCGACATCGTGGCACTGGACGGCAAGGTCTCCCTCGACGAGAACGCCGACTTCCGCCACGCCAAGCACGCCCTCCTTGAAGACAAGGACGCTGCAGATCCGCTCGAGGCCAAGGCCAAGGCGCAGGACCTGAACTACGTCAAGCTGGACGGCTCCGTGGGCATCATCGGCAACGGTGCAGGCCTGGTCATGTCCACCCTGGACGTTGTTGCCTACGCCGGTGAAAACCACGGCAACGTCAAGCCCGCCAACTTCCTGGACATCGGCGGTGGAGCTTCCGCCGAGATCATGGCTGCCGGCCTCGACGTCATCCTGGGCGACCCGCAGGTCAAGTCCGTGTTCGTGAACGTCTTCGGTGGCATCACCGCGTGTGACGCCGTCGCCAAGGGCATCGTTGGTGCGCTGGCCGAGCTGGGCCACTCCGCGAACAAGCCGCTGGTAGTCCGCCTCGACGGCAACAACGTTGAGGAAGGCCGCCGCATCCTGGCCGAGGCCAACCACCCGCTGGTTACCCTGGCCGCCACCATGGACGAGGGCGCCGACAAGGCCGCCGAGCTCGCCAACGCAGCTAAGTAAAGGGACGCACCATGTCTATCTATCTGAACAAGGACTCCAAGGTCATCGTCCAGGGCATCACCGGCGGCGAAGGCACCAAGCACACCGCCCTGATGCTGAAGGCCGGCACCAACATTGTTGGTGGCGTCAACGCTCGTAAGGCCGGCACCACGGTCCTGCACGGCGACACCGAGATCACCGTTTTTGGCACCGTGAAGGAAGCCATGGCTGAAACCGGCGCCGACGTCTCCATCGTCTTCGTCCCGCCGGCATTCACCAAGAACGCCGTGGTTGAGGCCATCGAGGCAGGCATCGGCCTGGTCGTCGTCATCACCGAAGGCGTGCCGGTCCAGGATTCCGCCGAGTTCTGGGCACTGGCCCAGTCCACGGTTGACGCCGACGGCAAGCAGGTCACCCGCATCATCGGCCCGAACTGCCCCGGCATCATCACGCCGGGCGAAGCGCTGGTTGGCATCACGCCGGCCAACATCACGGGCAAGGGCCCCATCGGCCTGGTTTCCAAGTCCGGAACCCTGACCTACCAGATGATGTACGAACTGCGCGACCTGGGCTTCTCCACCGCCATCGGCATCGGCGGCGACCCCGTCATCGGCACCACGCACATCGACGCCCTGGCCGCGTTCGAAGCTGACCCCGAGACCAAGGCGATCGTGATGATCGGCGAA
Organism: Pseudarthrobacter cellobiosi; assembly: GCF_023913815.1. Taxonomy (NCBI): domain Bacteria; kingdom Bacillati; phylum Actinomycetota; class Actinomycetes; order Micrococcales; family Micrococcaceae; genus Pseudarthrobacter; species Pseudarthrobacter cellobiosi. The sequence goes on along the minus strand of NZ_JAMXBK010000015.1, from coordinate 73,434 downwards.
ATCGGTGGCGACGCTGAAGAGCGTGCTGCCGACTACATCAAGGCACACGTCACCAAGCCGGTTGTTGGCTACGTTGCCGGCTTCACCGCTCCCGAAGGCAAGACCATGGGCCATGCCGGCGCCATCGTCTCCGGTTCCGCTGGAACCGCCCAGGCCAAGAAGGAAGCCCTCGAGGCTGCCGGCGTGAAGGTCGGCAAAACGCCGTCCGAGACCGCCAAGCTGCTGCGCGAAGTTTTCGCAACGCTCTAGCACCGTTTGTAGAAATAACAACGGCGGCTGCCCACCTTCTTGAAGCGAAGGTGGGCAGCCGCCGTTGAACTTTAAGCGGAAATCAATCTAGAAGGGAACGCCGCATTCGAGCAGAACGTTGGCGTACGGGGTTGCCTCGCCCGTGCGGATGAACAGTTTGGCAGAGCCGGACAGCTCCTTGAGCTCCTTGTGGCTGACGTAGCTCACCTGCTCAAAGCGGCTGCTGACCCACCCTTCCGCCTCGGTGCCGCGGACCTCCTGGGCCATGATGCTGCCTTCAAAGACGAGATCGTCCAGGAGAGCAGTCAGTACCTGTTCGAAACGGGGCACACCATGGATGAGTGCCAGATCCACCACCGGAACACCGGCGGGCGCCGGCATGCCGCAGTCCGCCAACAGCACCAGATCTCCGTGCCCCAGGCGGCTCACGGCCGCGTTGAGCTCGGCATGCAGAATTCCGCCGCGTTTCACTGCGCCGGCTGCGGAAGGAGATCGGACAGCTTCGGGTACGAAGGCTGGGTTCCGTGGCCCTGCACCGCGAAGGCGCCGACTTTGGCCGCAAAGGCCGAAGCGTCCAGCAGCGACTCTCCGGCAGCTAGGCGGACGCTGAGGGCGCCGACAAAAGCATCGCCTGCGCCGGAGCTGTCCACAGCGCTGACCCGCGGGGCAGGCACGACGAACGTGCCGGCGTCGTCCGAACAAATGGCGCCGCTGGCGCCTCGGGTCAGCACAACTGAAGCTATGCCCTGCGCCCGGAGCGCACTGACCAATGCTTCGTCATCGGCGGGATCTACCGCCTCCGGATCCAGCTGTGAAAGCACCAGCTCGCCCTCGTGTTCATTGACCACCAGGGGATTTGCCGAGCGGATGACGGCAACGTCAATGGACACAACCGGAGCCAGATTCAAGAGCACCCGGCCGGATGCCAACGCGGCCGCTGCAGCGATTCCGTCGGCGGGAATTTCACCCTGCAAAACCACGACGGCGGCTTCCGCTATCTGCGCCGCTGCAGCCTGAACGGCTTGAGCGTCCATCGAGGCGTTGGCGCCGGGGATAACCACGATGGTGTTTTCGCCGCCGTCCGCTACACAGATGAGCGCCAGCCCGGTTGGGCCGTCCACCGTCCTGACACCACCTAGATCCACGCCCGCCTTGCCCAGCAGACTTGTGGCCAGGGCGGCGCTTGCATCGCCTCCCACCGCCCCAACGAGGCTAACAGTGGCCCCCAACTGAGCGGCGGCCACGGCCTGATTGGCGCCTTTGCCGCCGGGCAGCAGCATGATAGAGCTGCCCAGCAGGGTCTCGCCCGGGAGCGGATGGCGCCCTACCCGGACCACCTGATCAATGTTGATGGAACCGACTACGGTGACTTTCCCGGCCTGCTGTTCTGTCACTTGCTGAATTCGCCAACGTTGGCTTTGTTCACGGTGACAACGCTTACCGGTACGGCCGCTTCAACCTTTTCACCTTTGAGGATCTTGGCGATCTGCTCGACTGCCAGCTGCCCCAATTTCGCCGGCTGCTGGGCAATGGTGGCCACGAGGGTGCCCTTCTTGATGGCTGCAAGCCCATCCCTGGTGCCGTCAAAGCCTACGACCTTGACATCGGCACCTGCTTTGGCGCCCAGTGCCTGGACAGCGCCCAAAGCCATTTCGTCATTCTCGGCGAAGACACCGGTGACGCCGGGGTTGGCCTGCAACAGGTTGGTGGTGACATCCAGGGCCGCAGTCCGGTCAAAGTTGGCGGTCTGCTGAGCCACGATCTTGATGTCCGGGAATGCCTTCATGCCCTCAGCGAAACCGGCGCCGCGGTCGCGGCTGGCGGAGGTTCCGGCAACACCCTGGAGGACGATGATGCTGCCCTTGTTGCCCAGTGCGGTGGCGAGTTCAATGGCAGCCTGCTTGCCGCCGGCGACGTTGTCGCTGGCCACGAGCGAGCTCAGGGTCACGCCGTTAACCGTGCGGTCCACGGCCACGACGGGAATGTTTGCTTTGGTCAGGGCCGATACGGATGCCGAAGCGGCGTCTGAATCGACCGGGTTGACGATCACGGCTTTCGCACCGGCCGTCTGGGCGTTGGCCAGCTGATTGGCCTGGGTGGCTGAATCGTTCTGGGCATCAACAACATCCAGCTGGATGTTGGCCGTCTTGGCTGCGGCCAAGGCGCCATCGCGGACCTCAACAAAGAACGGGTTGTTCAAGGTGGAAAGGGCCAGAACTGCTTTGGGATTGCTGCCGGTGGCAGAATCGCCGCCTCGGTTGCAGGCTGTGGTTCCTGTGAGGAGCAATGCGGCAGTGGCTGCAATGGCCACGGTGCGGGGGAGTGAGAGCTTCATTGTTCTTTCCTTTTTCCTGGGAGGTTGTTTGTTGTGAGCAGATGAAAGTCGCGGGAGGTTGCTAACTGGAGCGGGTTTTGCGGCGAAGAACGTCGATGCCGACGGCCAGGGCAATGACCAGGCCGATCACTACTTGCTGCCAGAACGATGTGACGTTCAGCAGGTTCAGGCCATTGCGGATGACCACGAGCACGAGTGCTCCGACGATGGTTCCGGAGATTCTCCCGAGACCACCTGCAAGCGATGCTCCACCAATGACGACGGCGGCAATGGCGTCAAGTTCATAGCCCGCAGCGGCCTGCGGCTGGGCTGAGTCCAAGCGGCCGGCGAGCAGCAGGCCGGCCAAGGCAGCGAACAGCCCGGCCAAGGCGAACACGGTCACGGTGATTTGTTTGACTGGCAGGCCGGAAAGCCGGGCAGCCTCGGCATTGCCGCCAACGGCATACATGGAGCGGCCAATGACCGTTCGGTTCAGGATGAAGGAGGCGACTCCGGCAGCGATGACCATCACAATGATGGGTGTGGGGACAGGGCCAATGCTTCCGCCGAGAAAGGAAACTTCCGGAGCGGTTTTGATCGGCTTTCCGTCCGAGATGACGAGCGTCAGGCCGCGGGCGATGCTGAGCATGGCCAAAGTGGCGATGAACGATGGCAGTTTTCCGTAGGAACTGGCTAGGCCATTGACCATGCCAACCACCAAGCCGGTCAGCAGGCCGATCAGGAGTGCGAGCCCACCAGGGAGTCCCGAGGAAACGAACATGTATCCGGAGACCATGGCGCTGAGGGCTGCCACGGAGCCCACTGAAAGGTCAATCCCGCCGGCCACAATGACGAAGGTCATGCCGAACGCGAGGATGGCAATGGTGGAAACCTGAATGCCAATATTCAGGAGGTTAGGGCCGGTGAGGAAATCCGGGGTGATGATGAACAGTGCGAGGGCCAAGACCAACAGGCCCACCAGAGCGCCATTGTTTGCCAGGAACTTCTTGATCTCGAAGCCCGGCTTAGGCTGGGCCTGGGTGGCTGTTGACATTTTGGGTTTCCTTATCTGGTTTGGCGCGTCTTGTGAGTGCAGTGGGGTTGTTGAGGCCTGGTTCATGGCTTTACATCCGTTTGGGGGTCCATATCCCGCGCGGCGAGTGTCATGACGGCGTCCTGCGTGGCATCGGCGGCTGAGAGTTCGCCGGCAATTTCGCCGTCGCGCATCACAAGAATGCGGTCACTCATTCCGAGTACTTCGGGAAGCTCGCTCGACACCATCACGACGGCGCCGCCGGCAGCCGTGATCTGGTTCATCAGTTCGTAAATTTCCACTTTGGCCCCCACATCGACGCCGCGGGTGGGCTCATCCAGCAGCAGAACCGTGGAGCCGGCCATGATCCAGCGGCCGAAGACAGCTTTCTGTTGGTTGCCGCCGGAGAGGGACCTGATGGGTTGGTCGATGTTGTGCATCCGGATCCGCAGGGTCTTGGCAATCTCCTCGGCCTTGCGTCGCTGTCCGGCAAAGTCCGCCAGGCCCAGCTTCGAGCTGGATTTCAACGTTGCGTAGCCAAGGTTTTCGTTCACGGAGGCGTCCAGTACCAGCCCCTGGACCTTACGGTCTTCGGGAACGTGACCGACGCCGGCAGCAATAGCCGCGCCGACGTCGCCTTTGGGGAGCCTCGTGCCGCGTATGCTCACGGTACCGGCGTCGTGGCGGTCGACGCCGGCGATAGCGCGGATGACCTCCGTTCGCCCTGCTCCGACCAGGCCTGCGATTCCGACGATTTCGCCGGCCTTGACGCTGAAGGAGATATCGCTGAACCGACCCTTCGAGCCCAGTCCTTCGACGCTGAGGACGTTCTGGGCTGCGGCGTCCTCCTCAGCGCGTCGAGGAAACTGCTCGTCGATGCTGCGGCCAACCATCAGCCGGACCAGTTCGGCTTCGGGGGTTGAGCCAGGCACCTCGGCGATGAACTCGCCGTCGCGCAGGACACAGACGGAATCGCCGATCTCGGCAATCTCCTCAAGATGATGGCTGATGAACAGCATGCCCACCTGGTGCGTCCGGAGCTCCTCGACGACCCGGAACAGGTTCTCTGTTTCATGCTTGGTAAGGGCCGCCGTCGGCTCATCCAAAATCAGCACCTGGGCGTCAATACTCAACGCCTTGGCAATTTCCACCAGCTGCTGCTGGGCGATTCCCAATTCACCGACCAAAGTGTCGACGTCAACGTTGAGACCAATCCGGTCCAGGGCAGCCTTGGCTTGGCGGCGCAATTCACGCCGGTCCACCATGCCGTACTTCTTCGGTGTGCGCCCCAGCATGATGTTCTCAGCAATACTCATGCTGGGCACCAGATTCAGTTCCTGGTGGATGGTGGCAATGCCATGAGCTTCTGCCGCACGGGTATTGGGGAGCGTGACAGCCTTGCCGCCAATAAGAATCTGACCGTTATCCGGCTGGTAAACGCCGGCCATGATTTTGATCAGAGTGGATTTTCCTGCGCCGTTTTCACCGAGGAGCACCTGTACTTTGCCTGGATAGACATTGACGGTGACGCCTTTGATGACAGCGACTGGGCCGAAGGACTTGCTGATGTTTTTAAGTGTGACCAGCGGCTGGCCCGGGTTCTGCGCGGCGTTGCGGTTGGCGGATTGATCAGTCATATCAGTTATTCCTCTGGGGGTTCAGCGGAGACGGAAAGCGGTGGGAGGAGGACTCGCGGATGATGAGCTCACTTGGCAGCGAGACGGAAGCAGGTTGGCCGCCGCCGATGACGTTCACCAATAGCTCGACGGCAATCCGGCCCATGTCTTCAACGCTGTGCGAAATGACGCTCAACGGCGGATTGAGCAGAGCAAACCAATCGATATTGTCGAACGCAACGAGGGCAATATCATGGCCGATCCGCAGGCCTATCTCATGCAATTTGGAGACGCAACCGGCAGCCATGGGGCTGTCGGCTGCGAGGATGGCCGTGGGCGGGTAGTTGAGCTGAAGCAGCTGTTCAGTGGCGGCGGCGCCGCTGGCAATCTGGAAGTCTCCGAATACTGTCAGCGCCGGGTCCTCATCCAGTCCAGCCGCACGCAGCGCATCAGCGTATGCGCCATAGCGCTCCCGGCCCGTGGAAATCGATTGCGGTCCGGCGATGTAGCCGATCCGCCGGTGCCCCTGGTCCGCAAGGTGCGCCACAGCCTGCTTTATTCCCTCGCGGCTGTCCGTCGTGACGCTGGGGACATCAACACCCTCCACGCTTCGGTCAATAAAAACCATGGGGATCCCGCGGTTGAGAAGTGAACGGATGGAACTGCTGCCGTCACCTTGAGGTGCCACAATCACACCGTCCACACGCTGATCAATGAGCGTATCGAGGAAGCGGTTCTGCTGGTCTTCGAGTTCGTTGGCGTTGCCGAGCAGGATGACGTACCCCGCTTCAAGAGCTGCCTGCTCAACTGCGTGCGCCAGATCGGCGAAAAAGGGGTTGCGCACGTCCGAGACGAGGAGACCAACAACATTGGTTCTGGTGGATCGGAGGCTGCGGGCCTGGGCGTTGGGGCGGAAGTCCAACTGCTCGATGGCCGCGGTAACCTTTGCTCTGGAATCGCTGGACGTCGAGGGGTGTCCGGACAGCACCCGTGATGCCGTGGCAGGGGAGACTCCGGCCAGGGCAGCGACATCCTTGATGGTGACTGTGGACATCGCAGACACTCCTTCGTGTGGGCCTACCCGGCACTGATTCCTGCCAGGTCGTCCATGGAATCGTTTCCATGGAATGGATTCCATGAGTGTAGATCACGGTCTCAGATAGTGTCAAGCATCACTGAGGCCCATGGGTTTTCCCGGCAACAACGACGGCCGGTTACCTTCTCCGGGAAGGTAGCCGGCCGCCGTCGTACTCGTTTAAGGTCTTTTCTAGACCTTGGCGCCGCTGAGCAGTTCGTCGAGCCGCTCGTAGCCCTCGGTCATGCCGCCTTCCATGCCGGACTGCGCCATGCCGTCGCGGGCCTCCTGCGTGGGGTAGACGGAGTGGCCCCGGACGCGGGATCGGCCTTCGCCGAGATCCTCGAAGGTGAGGAACTCGATGCTGACCACGTCGGGGTAGCCGTCGAATTCGAAGGTCTGGATGGCGAATTCGTTCTCGCGGACGGTGTGATAGACGCCGCTGAATTCGTAGGCGACGCCGTCTGGCCCCGTGTGTACGTAGCTGTAGCTGCCGCCGGTCCGGAAATCGAAGTGGTTGAGTTCCATCTTCATGCCACGCGGGCCGAGCCACTGGACGATGAGGTCCGGGTCCTTGTGAGCGCGGAAGACGTCCGCCACCGGGAAGTCGAACTCCCGCTCGAAGTCGATGAAGGGGAGTCCTTCAGGAATGGTGAGATTCAGCGGATTGCTCATGATGATTCCTTTAGGTGGTTGCCGCCGGTTGCGGCATTGGATCTGAGCACGGCATCCAGGCTGCGGAACTGCTCTTCGCGGACCAGCCGGTACTGGTCGATCCACGCTGTGAGAGCCTCCGGCCGTGCGGGATTCAGGTGGACGGGCCGGCGCTGGGCTTCCCAGCTGCGGGTGACGAGCCCCGCCTGCTCAAGGACCTGGATGTGCTTCGAGACCGTCTGTTTGGTGATCGCGAAGGGTTCCGCCAATTCGTTAACTGTGGCCTGCCCGCGGCTGAGCCGGGCGATGATCCGCCGCCGCGCGGGGTCGGCCAGGGCCATAAAGGCCGAGTCCAGGGTGCCGTCGTCGGGTTCATCGTGCTGCAGGCCTTTCTTGATCGGTTAATAAACGAATTTATTGATCAACTATCTGGTTGTTTAACCACACTCCCGGCCCTGCCTGCGGGGAAGGGGTGTTTTGGGGATTGTCCTTGCAGGCTATCTCGAAAGTTTGTTAGTATGTCAGGACAAACTTCAGGGAGATGAAAAAATGCCGCTGGTACGAATCGATGTTAATCAAGGGCGCACTGCTGAACAGTTGCAGCGCCTGAGTAGGGGAATCCACGATGCCATCCTCGCGGAGTATGCCATCCCGGAGCGCGATTACTTCCACGTGCTCACGGAGCATCCGCAGGGCCAGATTGTCGCCCAGGATGCGGGACTCGGCTTCGAGCGCACCCCCGATGTGGTGATAATCCAGATCTTTACCCAAAGCGGCCGGAGCCAGGCGGCCAAGCAATCGCTGTTTGCGGCGATCGCCGACCGACTGGCGGAACTTGATGTTGCCGGTGAGGACGTGTTTATCGGATATGTGGAGAATGCCGCCGGTGACTGGTCGTTCGGCTTCGGGCGGGCGCAGTACGTCACGGGTGAACTGGCGGTCCCCCGGAAGTGATCCCGAGGGCGTGAATTCAGCGCGTTGTGCAGGTTGTAAATATGTCAGTACAAACCTTTGACAGGACAATGATTCTAGGGCAAGGTAGTGGTTGTGGCCCCGCTCACGGGGGCCCGGCCAGGAACCCGAGCTCTAGCTCTTGCAGTACAGGGGTATGGAGCTCAAACCAGAAAGGTCCGCGATTACCGTGACCCACGAACTGCTCACGATCGGGCGCATCAGCGTTGATATCTACCCGAACGACATCGGGGTGGATCTGGAGGACGTGACGTCCTTCGGAAAGTACCTCGGAGGTTCCCCGTCCAATGTGGCCGTGGCCGCGGCGCGGCATGGCCGCAACGCAGGCGTCATCACGCGCACCGGCGACGACGCCTTCGGAAAATACCTCCACCGTGAACTGCGCAAGTTCAACGTGGACGATACATTCGTTACGCCGGTGAAGGAATGGCCCACCGCGGTGACGTTCTGCGCCATTATGCCGCCGGATGATTTTCCGCTCTACTTTTATGGGCGTTTCCCCACGGCGCCTGACCTGCAGATCAAGGCCGCGGAGCTGGACCTGGTAGCCATCCGCGAGGCCGGGATCTTCTGGTCGACGGTGACTGGTTTGTGCCAGGAGCCCAGCCGCGAGGCCCACCTGGCCGCCCATGCTGCCCGTCCCCGGACCGGTCTCAAGGAAGGCCAGTACACCATCCTGGACCTGGACTACCGGCCCATGTTCTGGGCTTCCGAAGAGGAAGCCCGGGCCGAGGTTGCAAAGATCCTGCCGCACGTCACGGTGGCTATCGGCAACGACAAGGAATGCGCCGTTGCCGTGGGCGAAGGAACCCCTGACGAACAGGCCGACCGGCTGCTGGCCGCCGGCGTCGAGATCGCCGTCGTCAAGCTTGGGCCGGAAGGTGTGATGGCAAAGACCCGCACCGAACGCGTTGTCTCCGCGCCGGTCCCGGTGGAAACCCTCAACGGCCTTGGTGCCGGCGACTCGTTTGGTGGAGCCTTCTGCCACGGACTGCTGTCCGGCTGGCCGCTGGCCCAGGTCCTCGATTACGCCAACGCCGCGGGCGCCATTGTGGCCTCCCGTCTTTCCTGCGCCGACGCCATGCCGACGCCGGAGGAAGTCACCTCGCTGCTGGCCGAACGCGGCCGCCTGGTACCCGCCCTGGCCGGTGCCGCCGCCTCACGCCCGTCCCACACCACAGTTTCCGAAGGAGCAGCGTCTTGAGCGCCAACGATGATCCCCGCCGCTACCAGCACCTGAGCGCCCTCCGGCTCGAAGACCCCGACGCCGTTGCCCGCGCGGCAGCCACCCGCCGGCGCCATCCGGGGCTGAAGTACGGTGTGCAGAACTTCATCGTTGCCGCCGACCACCCCGCCCGCGGAGCCCTCTCCGTGGGGAACGATCCGGTGGCCATGGCGGACCGCCGCGATTTGTTGGACCGCCTGCAGATCGCCCTGGCGAATCCCGCCGTCGACGGTGTCCTCGCGTCCCCGGACATCATGGACGACCTGCTCCTGCTGGGGGCGCTCGAAGGCAAGCTGGTCTTCGGCTCGATGAACCGCGGTGGCCTGGCCGGGCTCGTCAACGAAATCGATGACCGCTTCACCGGCCACACGGCCGCAGCCTTGGAAGCCCTGGGCGCCGACGGCGGCAAGATGCTGACCCGCATCTGCCTCGGCGACCCGGACACCGCCTCCGCCCTGGAAGCCACGGCTCGGGCCGTCGACTCCCTCGCCGCACGCAAGCTGATCGCCATGGTGGAACCGTTCCTCTCGATCTGGCAGAACGGCAAGGTCCGCAACGACCTCAGCCCGGACGGGGTCATCAAGTCCATCGCGATCGCCCAGGGCCTGGGCTCCACGAGCGCCTACACCTGGATGAAGCTGCCCGTAGTGGCCGAGATGGAACGCGTCATGGCGGCCACCACGTTGCCCACCGTGCTCCTCGGCGGGGACCCGGAAGGCACCCAGGACGAGGTCTTCGCCAGCTGGCAGGCCGCCCTGGCCCTGCCCGGCGTCCAGGGCCTCACCGTGGGGCGGACGTTGCTGTACCCGGCCGACGGCGATGTGGCAGGCGCCGTCGCCACCGCCGCCTCGCTGCTCAAGTCGCCGGTGCTGCAGTCATCAGCGAAAGTATCGGAGTAACGTCTCAATGAGTACAGGAACAGCAACACGCAGAATGACAGTCGCCCAGGCCGTCGTCGAGTACCTTTCCCGGCAGTACACGGTCGATTCCATCGGGGGCGCTGAGTACCGGGAACGGCTGATTCCGGGGACGTTCGGCATCTTCGGCCACGGCAACGTTGCCGGCGTCGGCCAGGCGTTGAAGCAGTACCAGCAGCTCGATCCGAGCATCATGCCGTATTACCAGGGCCGCAACGAGCAGGCCCAGGTGCACCAGGCCGTCGGCTACGCACGCCACACCCGGCGCCGCCAGACGTTCGCGATCAGCACCTCCATCGGTCCGGGTTCCTCGAACCTCCTCACCGGCGCCGCGCTGGCCACCACCAACCGCCTGCCGGTGCTGCTGCTGCCGAGTGACACTTTCGCCACCCGCGCCGCGGACCCGGTCCTGCAGCAGCTGGAGCAGCCCTACGCCTACGACATCACGGTCAACGACGCCTTCCGCCCGCTGTCCAAGTTCTTCGACCGGGTCGCCCGCCCGGAACAGCTGTTCTCGGCCTTCCACCACGGCCTGCGCGTCCTGACGGATCCGGCCGAGACCGGTGCCGTGACCATCTCGCTGCCGCAGGACGTCCAGGCCGAGGCCTTCGACGTGCCTGAGGAGTTCCTGGCCGAACGCGAGTGGCGCATCCGCCGCCCCGAGGCCGAAGACGAGGACATCCGCCGCGCCGCTGAGGCCATCCGTGCCGCGAAGCGCCCGCTGATCATCGCCGGCGGCGGCGTCCTCTACGCCTACGCCAACGAGGAGCTGGCGACGTTCGCCGAGCTGACGGGCATCCCGGTGGGCAACACCCAGGCCGGCGTCGGCGTCCTGCCGTGGGACCACAAGTTCTCGCTCGGGGCCATCGGTTCCACCGGCACGACGGCGGCCAACGCCATCGCTGCCGAGGCGGACCTGATCATCGGCATCGGTACGCGCTATGAGGACTTCACCACTGCCTCGCGGACCGCGTTCCAGAACCCCGACGTAAAGTTCATCAACATCAACGTCGCCGCCATCGACGCGTACAAGCATGGCACTTCGCTGCCGATCGTGGCGGACGCCCGCAAGGCACTGGTCAAGCTGAACCAGGCCTTGGGCGGCTACCGTATCGGAGCGGACCTCGAAGCGACGATCGCCGCGGAGAAGAAGCGCTGGGACGCCACGGTGGACGAAGCCTTCGATACCCGCTTCACCCCGCTGCCGGCCCAGAACGAGATCATCGGCGCCACGTCCCGGGCCATGGACGCGGCGGACGTCGTCATCTGCGCCGCAGGCTCCCTGCCCGGTGACCTGCACAAGATGTGGCGCGTCCGGGACCCCTTCGGATACCACGTGGAATACGCGTACTCCTGCATGGGCTACGAAATCCCCGGCGGGCTAGGCGTCAAGCGTGCAGCGCTGGCAGAGGCCGCGCGCGGCGGGGCGCAGCGCGACGTTGTGGTCATGGTGGGGGACGGTTCCTACCTGATGATGCACACCGAACTGGTGACCGCCGTCGCCGAACGGATCAAGCTGATTGTGGTCCTGATCCAGAACCACGGCTACGCCTCCATTGGATCCCTGTCCGAGATGCTGGGTTCGCAGCGGTTCGGCACCCAGTACCGGGCGCTGAACGAGGAGCAGCACAGCTTCGACGAAGGCGAGACCCTGCCGGTGGACCTGGCCCTGAACGCCGAAAGCCTCGGCGTGAAGGTGATCCGGATCGAACCGGGGGAGAAGGTCATTGCCGAACTCGAGCAGGCCATCCGGGACGCCAAGGCCGCGCCTGAACGCAGCGGGCCCATCCTGATCCACGTCGAATCCGATCCGCTGCTGGACGCGCCCAGCTCCGAGTCCTGGTGGGACGTTCCGGTCTCCCAGGTCTCGGACCTCGACTCCACGCAGCAGGCCTTCAAGACCTATACCGACCACAAGAACCGCCAGCGCAAACTGCTCGGTTAGACCCCACAGACCAAAGGAAGTCCAACACCATGTCAACGACGACCGTCACCACCACCATCAACCACTTCATCAACGGGGCAGAGACCGCCGGCGTTGGCACCCGCACCCAGCCGGTCTACAACCCGGCCACGGGCGCCGTCTCCGGCGAGCTGCGGCTGGCCAACCGGGCGGACCTCGATGCCACTGTTGCCGCTGCCCGTGCCGCCGCCGACTCCTGGGGTGACATCTCCCTGGCCAAGCGCACCGCAGTGCTCTTCAAGTTCCGCGAGCTCGTCGCGTCCCATGTTGGCGAGCTCGCCGAGCTGATCACCGCCGAGCACGGCAAGGTCCTCTCCGACGCCAAGGGCGAGATCGGCCGCGGCCTGGAGGTCATCGAGTTCGCCTGCGGCATTCCGCAACTGCTCAAGGGCGACTACTCCGACCAGGTCTCCACCGGGATCGACGTCTTCTCGTTCCGCGAGCCCCTGGGCGTCGTCGCCGGCATCACCCCGTTCAACTTCCCGGTCATGGTGCCGCTGTGGATGGCGCCGATGGCCATCGCCACCGGCAATGCCTTCATCCTCAAGCCCTCCGAGCGGGACCCCTCCGCGTCGATGCTACTGGCCAAGCTGTGGAAGCAGGCAGGCCTGCCCGACGGCGTCTTCCAGGTCCTGCACGGCGACAAGGAAACCGTCGAGGGTCTCCTGACCCACCCTGACGTGGATGGCATCTCCTTCGTGGGTTCCACCCCGATCGCCCAGTACGTCCACGAGACCGCCACCAAGCACGGCAAGCGCGTCCAGGCCCTGGGCGGCGCGAAGAACCACGCCATCATCATGCCCGACGCCGACCTGGACAACGCGGCAGACCACCTCGCCGCCGCAGCGTTCGGCTCCGCCGGGGAGCGCTGCATGGCCATCTCCGTGGCCGTCGCCGTCGGTGACGCCGCAGACCTGATCGTGAAAAAGGTCGAGGAGCGCGCGCTCGCCGTCAAGGTCAACAACGGCACCGCTCCCGACGCCGAAATGGGCCCGGTCATCACCCCGGCCTCCAAGGAACGCATCGTCCGGATCGTCACCGAAGCCGAAGCTGCGGGAGCGGCGATGGTGGTGGACGGCCGCGACCTGGTGGTCCCCGGCCACAAGGAAGGCTTCTGGGTCGGCCCCACCGTCCTGGACCACGTCAAGACCGAAATGACCGCCTACACGGAGGAAATCTTCGGACCGGTCCTCGTCGTGGTCCGGGTGGAGGACCTGGACGCAGGCATCGCCCTGATCAACGCCAACCCCTACGGCAACGGCACCGCCATCTTCACCTCCTCCGGCGCCAACGCCCGCAAATTCCAGCGCTCCGTCACCGTCGGCATGATCGGCATCAACGTGCCCCTGCCCGTACCGGTCGCCTACCACTCCTTCGGCGGCTGGAAAGCCTCACTCTTCGGCGACAAGCACATCTACGGCCCCGAAGGCGTCTCCTTCTACACCCGCGGCAAAGTCATCACGTCACGCTGGCCTGAAGCCAGCCACGCCTCCGGCGCCTCCTACAACTTTCCCTCCCACGCCGACGACAGCCACCAAGTCCGGCACGATGGAATCGCGGAGGGACTCCCTGACGAGCTGGCCGTAGGAGAGGACGCCGTCCCTGGACGGGCCGACGATGCTTCCGAAGGGCGCGGACGGCGGGACTGACCCACGCCCGACCCTACCGGCCCGACAACACAGAAAAGACAACGCTGTCATGACAGACAAAGAGAACAAACTCATCATCGGCACCGCGCCGGACTCCTGGGGCGTCTGGTTCGCCGACGACCCCAAGCAGACCCCGTGGGAACGGTTCCTCGACGAAGTGGCCGAATCCGGCTACAAGTGGATCGAACTGGGCCCCTACGGCTACCTGCCGAACGATCCCACGCGGCTGGCCGAGGAGCTCAAGGCCCGCGATCTGAAGGTCACCGCAGGGACGGTCTTCACGGCATTCCACCGCGGCGCCAAGCAATATTACGAAGCCTGGGAGCCGGCCCGCAAGGTGGCCGAACTGACGGCAGCCATGGGCGGCGAGCACATTGTGGTCATTCCCGCCATGTGGCGCGACGATGTCACCGGTGAGGCAGTGGAGAACGGCGAGCTCTCACAGGAACAGTGGGCTGACCTCTTCGCCGGCCACAACCGCATGGGCAAAGTCCTGCTGGAGGACTTCGGCCTGAAGCAGCAGTTCCACTCACACGCCGATTCGCACGTTGGCGCGCAGCAGGACATCGAGACCCTGCTGGCCTCAACGGACCCCGAATACCTGAATCTGTGCCTGGACACCGGCCACGCCGAGTACTGCGGAGCGTCCAGCCTTGAGCTGATCAAGAACTACCCGGACCGCATCGGCTACCTGCACCTGAAGCAGATCAACCCGGACATCCTCAAGAAGGTCAATGCGGAAAACATGACGTGGGCCGCTGCCAACCTGGCCGGCGTCATGACCGAACCGCCCAACGGTCTTCCGGACCTGCGTGCGGTCATCGAGGCGGTCGAAGGACTCAACCGTCCGATCTTCGGCATCGTGGAACAGGACATGTACCCAGTGGCCTTCGACGTCCCGATGCCCATTGCCAAGCGCACCCGCAACTACCTGCTCTCGTGCGGCTCCCGCACCAGGGTCAGCTAGTACCCCCTGATACCTAAAGGACAGAACAATGACTGATACTCTCCGCGTTGCCGTTATCGGCGCGGGCCGCATGGGCGCCGACCACATCAAGCGGCTCAGCACCCGCATCCACGGCGCCGAAGTGGCCGCCGTCGTCGACGTCGACCTCTCCCGGGCGCAGGCCGCCATCGAAGGGATCGACGGCGCCGTGGCCCTGGCCAGCGCCGACGAGGCACTGAACAACGGCGACGTCAACGCCGTGCTGATCGCCACGCCGGGCTTCCTCCACGAGGAAATCTTGTACAAGGCACTGGAGAAGGGCTTCCCGATCCTGTGCGAAAAGCCGCTCACCCCTGACGCCGAAAGTGCGTGGAAAGTTGTCCAGGCCGAAACGGCGCTGGGACACAAGCGCATCCAGGTGGGCTTCATGCGCCGCTTCGACGCCGAATACGCCGCCCTGGGCTCCGTCATCCGCGACGGCGAACTGGGCGAGCTGCTGATGCTCCACCACCAGCACCGCAACCCCACCACGCCTGCCGGCTTCACCAACGAGATGCTGATCAACGACTCCGTGGTCCACGAGTTCGACGCCATCCGCTTCTTCACCGGCGAGGAAATCACCTCCGTGCAGGTCCGCCTGGGCAAGGCCACCCGCAACGCCCCGAGCGGCCAGCACGATCCGCAGCACGTACTGCTCGAAACCGAATCCGGCGTCCTGGCCGACGTCGAGATCTACGTCAACGCCAAGTTCGGCTACGAAGTGGCCACCCAGGCCTCGTTCGAGGACGGCATCGTTAGCATCGGCGGGGACAAAGGACCCTACACCCGCAGCGCCGGCCGCTGGGGCGGGAACGTCACCCCCGGCTTCGAGGAGCGCTTCGGCGCAGCGTACGACGTCGAGGTCCAGGCCTGGGCGGACGCTGCCCGCCGCGGCGAAATCGGCGGCCCCACCGCCTGGGACGGCTACGCCACCGCAGCCTGCTGCGAGGCCGGCGTCGAGGCCCAGAAGTCGGGCGAAAAGGTCAAGGTCCAGCTGAACGCTAAGCCGGACCTTTACAGCTAAAGCCCCGCCCGCTCCCGTAGTTTTTGTCCAGATAATGCGACTTTGAGGCCCTTTCGGCGCATTATCTGGACAAAAACTCAGTTAGATCACTGACTCATTCACAAAGGAGTGACCATGAAAATCGCCCTGGACCCCACCCCGTTCCACCACAGCCACAGCCTGCTGGAATTTCCGCGCGTGGCCGCCGATCTCGGTTACAAGTACCTGCAGCTGACTCCGCACGCGGACATGATCCCGTTTTACAACCACCCCAAAGCCGACGATGAGCTTGTGGCCCAGATGAACAAGGCCTGCAAGGATGCCGGCGTCGAAATCGCGTCGGTGCTTCCCGTGCTGCGCTGGTCGGGTCCGGACGAGGATGCCCGCGAGGCAGCGGTCCGCTACTGGAAGCGCGCCATCCAAATTGCCGTGGACCTTGGCGTCAGCACCATGAACACCGAATTCAGCGGCCGCCCCGAAAAGGCCGAAGAATCCGAGCGCGCATTCTACCGCTCCATGGAAGAGCTGCTGCCGATCATCGAGCGGGAGGGCCTGGATGTCCTGATCGACCCGCACCCGGACGACTTCGTCGAAGACGGCCTGGCCGCCATCCGCGTCATCCGTGGCATCAACTCGCCCAACATCGGCATGGTCTATGTTGCCTCGCACTCGTTCCACATGGGCAACAAGCCCCTTGAAATCATGCGGGCAGCGGGGGACAGGCTGCGCCTGGTCCACGTCTCGGACACCATGGACCATCACGCCTCCCACGGCCTGCGCTACATCACGAATCCGCCCGGAAACGCCGTGCGGGTGCACCAGCACCTGAAGATCGGCGACGGCGACGTGAACTGGGACGAGTTCTTCGGCGGGCTCAAGGAAATCGGCTTCCTGGACAAGGACAACACCGTCATGGTGTCCAGTGTCTTCGCCGAAGACGACAACGCCGAGGACGTGTCCCGCTACCAGCTGGAGACAATGCGCAACTACGTCGCTCAGGCCAAGTAGTGGTGGGGAAGACGGACCAAAGCAACGGAACCATGACGAATCCCGGCACAGTCCAATCCGACGCGCCCGGCACCACCAAGCCGAACAACCCGGCCAAACCGGCAAATCCGAAGAAGTTCATGCGGAAGGTGGCGCTCTTCTCCACGTTCGGCGGGCTCCTGTTCGGCTACGACACCGGCGTCATCAACGGCGCCTTGCCGTTTATGCAGCGGGACCTCGGACTGACGCCGCTCACCGAAGGGCTGGTCACGTCCACGCTCCTGTTCGGCGCGGCCTTCGGCGCCATCAGCGCAGGCCGGCTCTCGGACCGCTTCGGCCGGCGTAAGACCATCATGGGACTGGCCCTTATCTTCGTCATGGCCACCATCGCCTGCACCATCTCGCCGAACACGGAGCTGCTCATCGCGGCCCGGACATTCCTGGGCCTGGCCGTGGGCGGCGCCTCCGTGATTGTCCCCGTGTACCTCGCGGAAATGTCCCCGGCGGCCCAACGCGGCCGCATCGTCACCCAAAACGAGCTGATGATCGTCACGGGCCAGTTCCTGGCCTTCACCTTCAATGCAGTACTCGGCAACGCTTTCCCCGAAGAAACGCACGTGTGGCGCTGGATGCTGGTTATCGCCACGCTCCCGGCCGTGGTCCTGTGGTTCGGCATGCTGGTCCTGCCGGAGAGCCCGCGCTGGCTGGCGTCGGCCGGCCGCTTCGGGGCCGTCCTTGAGGTGCTGCGCTCCACCCGCGCCGCCGGCGACGTCTCCGCGGAGTTCGACGAGGTGCGGCAGGCAGCCCGGGAGGATTACCAGGCCAGGATGGGCACGTTCAAGGATCTCACCGTTCCGTGGATCCGCAGGATCTTCGTGGTGGGCCTGGGCATGGCGATCATCAACCAGATCAGCGGCGTCAACGCCATCATGTACTACGGGACGTCCATCCTGTCCTCGTCCGGATTCGGCGACCAAGGCGCCCTGATTGCCAACGTCCTCAACGGCGTCACGTCGGTGGCGGCCGTCGTCGTTGGCATGTATCTGATGACGCGGGTGCCCCGCAAGCCCATGCTGATCGTGGGACTGTGCGGCACGGCGTCGTCCCTGACGGCCATCGCGCTCGTCTCCATGCTCCTGCCGGAGAGCACGTTGCGCGGCTACCTAGTGCTGCTGTTCATGGTGACATTCCTGGCTTCCATGCAGGGCTGCATCGGCACTGTCACCTGGCTCACCATGTCCGAGATATTCCCCATGCACGTCCGCGGCATCGCGATGGGCATCTGCGTCTTTGTGCTTTGGATGATCAACTTCCTGATCGGGTTCTTCTTCCCGCAGATGGTCTCGTGGATCGGGGTTTCGGCGACGTTCTTCATCTTCGTGGCACTGCAGCTGAGTGCCATTGTCTGGGTCAAGCGCGTCGTTCCGGAGACCAAGGATAAGTCCCTGGAGGAGCTCGAGCACCTGTTCAAGCAGCGCTCAGGCGTGTCTGTCTAAGGTGACGCCGCACCCCAAGGTGACGCAAAAACGCCCGACGCCGGCCGGCGTCGGGCGTTTTTACGTCCAGCGGGTGCGGGGCCATGGACGCTCTCTCACTTCCTGCAGGAAAATCCGGATCCCTCTCTCACCAGGTGAGAGAGGGATCCGGGAAAACGCGCAGGAAGTGAGAGAGGGTGCTAGAGCGCGACCACCGCGTTCTCCAGCGCACTGCGGCGGGCCGCATCCAGCACTTCCAGGGTGCGGATTCCTTCGGTTGCCGGTACGGGCTCGGGTCCGTCGCCGCGGACTGCGCGGGCGAACTCTGTATAAAAGCCGGCATAGTTCCCCTGTGCCGAGGCAATGGCCTCGCGGCCGTCCCTCGTGGACAGCATGCCCCAGTTTTCGGCCGAGTCGATGCCCCACGTTGCCGGTTCCTCGATCGGACGGCGTCCCGACATCAGGGCGTCCGCCTGAACGTCGGCGCCGGAGGCGACGTAGCTGCCCCTGCTGCCGTAGGCCCGCAGCTCCCGCGTGGTGGAATGGTTGAGTTTGCTGGCGGACACCGTGGAGACGGTTCCCGACGCATGCGTCATGGTGACAACAAAGCCGCAGTCCGTCCGTTCGCCGAAACGATCGGTCCAGTCCAGGGTCGCGTGCACGTGGCTCGCTGGCCCCAGCAGCCACAGCATCTGGTCAACCAGGTGGCTGCCCAGGTCCCGCAGGAGACCGCCGCTGGCACCAAGTTCAAGGCTGTCAGCGTTGTCCTGGTCCATGGTCGAATGCACCCGCCACGTCTCACCGAGTTCCCCTGAGGCCAGCACGTTTGCGAGTGTGAGGATATCCGCGTCGCGGCGCCGGTTGTGGTAGACGTTCAGGACAACGCCGGCCCGCGTGGCGGCCTCGGCGAGTTCACGCGCAGCCTCCGCATTCGGGGCGAAGGGTTTGTCGGCCACAACGTGCACGCCCGCTGTGATGGCTTCCATAACCAGGTCACGGCGGGTGTGGGGCGGCGTGGTGATGGTCACCGCGTCCACGCCGGCGTCGAGCAACTCGGCCAGACTCCCATAAACAGGCAGGCCCGGGAAGTCCGCTTCCGCCTGCGCCCGTTTCGCTTCCGAACGGGCCACAATGCCCACCAGCTCGACTCCCTCGGCCGCTTCAATGAACGGGGCATGGAAGTACCTGCCGCCTGCTCCCTATCCGACAATGCCAATACGCATGTTCGTTTCCTTCTCTTTTAGGGATGGCCTGCCTCCGGTCACAGCAAGGGGGCGACGCATATGCGCCGCCCCCTTGCTGTTCACAGGCCTTTGCCTGACGAATTGGTTGGCTAAGCCGTCAGGTTCAGCGAAGACCTGAGCGCGGCGTCAGCATCCCGCAGCACCTTGGCCGCCACCTGCAGGCCCTCGATCCGGCCCAGTGAGACGTCCTCGTGCTCGATGTTGACCAGCATCTCCGGGTCTACCTCGTGCAGGGCCCGGAGGAACTCTGTCCAATAGGCGGTGTTATGCCCGCGGCCCAGAGCCACGAAGTCCCAGGCAGAGTTCTTGGGCCACTCGTTGGCCCACTCGTCGCCGCCGAGGTTGGTGCGGTTTTCCTCCGGCGCGAGCCGGCGGAAGCTGTTGTCCAGCACGCCGTACAGCGCAGCGTTTTCGGTGTTAACACGGACATCTTTCGCCGCCGCCTGAAAGACGAGCGGTCCGAGTTCGCGCACGACGGCAACCGGGTCCATCTGCTGCCAGAACAGGTGGGAGGCATCCAGTTCGACGCCGACATGCGTTGCGTTGGTCAGCTCGATCAGCTTGTGGACGTCGGCGGTGTTGAAGACGAGGTTCTGCGGGTGCAGTTCGAGAGCCACCTTGACGCCGTGGTCAGCGGCCAGGCGGTCGGTTTCCTTCCAAAACGCTGCGGCCACGCCCCACTGGTAGTCCAAGACGTCCAATGCTGCCGAGTTCCAGGCGTTGACCACCCAGTTGACGGTGGTGGCTCCGGGCTCTCCGCCGGGCAGGCCGGACATCGTAACTACCCGGTCCTGGCCGAGGCGGCTGGCCAGACGGATGGAGCGACGAATATCTTCGGCGTGCTTCTCGCCGATCTCACGGTTGGGGTGCAGCGGGTTGCCGTTGCAGTTGAGTCCTGCGATGGAAACTCCGGTGCCCTCGAAAAGGGCCAGGTAGTCGTCGCGGGCGGCGTCGCTTTCCAGGATCTGGTCCATGGTGGGGACGTGCACGGCGGGGAGAAAGCCGCCAGTGTTGATCTCGATACCGGTGAGGCCAAGCTCGGCAATGACCTTCAGTGCTTCGGGAAGTGGCCGGTCATGCAGGACTGCGTTGTAGATGCCGAGCCTCATAGCGTGATCTTCTTTCCGTTGTTGAGGGCGGATTCGGCCACTGCGCCGAGCAGTTCCATGTTGCGCACGCCTTCGTCGAACGTGGCGCAGCGGGGGAGGGACTCTTCTTCGCTGAGACCGGCGACCTCTTCGAGGAACGCGCGGGCCTGGTAGCCGAAGGCGTCGTTCTGGCCGAAGCCGACTTCGGGGGCGTCCATGGCAAGACCCCCGGCGATGTAGGGGTGCCCCGGGCCGAGGATGACCTGGCGGTAACCGTTCTCGTTGCCGGAACCGTCGTTGAGGAACAGCTGGATCTCGGCCGGGCGGCGCTGGTCAAATTTGGCGGCACCGTTCTCGCAGAACACCTCGAACTGCAGGCTGTTGGCGTGCCCGGCCGCAACCCGGGAGACCTCAAAACTGCCGGCGCCGGTTCCGAACTCCGCGTTGAAGGCTGCGTAGTCGTCGTTCTCGACGGCTTCGAAGGTGTCGCTGACGGCAGCATGGTCGTGGCCCATAACGGCCGCGAGCGGCAGGGGCCGCTTGTCGATCACGGTGCTGAGGCTGCCGCCGGTGATCGACTTGATGTCGCCACAGAGGAACTCGGAAATGTACGTCAGGTGGCTTCCAACATCGGCGAGCGCACCGGAGCCGGGGCCGCCCTTGTAGCGCCAGCTCATGGGAGCGGAGGGGCTGAAGCCGTAATCGGTCCAGTAGCGGCCGCTGAAGTGCAGGACATTACCGAGGACGCCGTTGCGGATCAGGTCCCGGATGTAGGCGATGCCGGGGGTGCGGCGGAACGTGAAGCCAATACGGGCGATCGTTCCGCCGGCCTCGGCCGCGCGGGCTGCCTCGGCCATGGCGCGGGCGTCTGCCAGGGAGTCGCTCAGCGGCTTTTCGCACAGCACGTGCTTGCCGGCCGCGAGCAGGCCCTCCACCACTTCGCGGTGGAGCGAGTTGGCGATGACCACGCTGACGACGTCGATGTCATCGGCTTCGGCGATTGCCTGCCATGACGTGTCGTTGCGTTCGTATCCGAAACGGCGGGCGGCCAACGAGCCGAATTCGGCGTTGACGTCGCCGATCGAGACCAGGCGCACCGGGGGAAGTACCGGGCTGTAGAGGGCAGACGCGGTGCGGTATGCAGCAGCGTGGGCTTTGCCGGCCATGCCTGCACCGATGACGGCGACGCCTAGGCTTTCAGCCATTGATTTCTCCTTTGAAATTCAGCCGCGGCGGGAAGTTCCAACGGCATTTTGTAGCGCTACAATTTAGTGCACTGGATCTGAGCGTATCCATGTATGTATGTCCTGTCAATCAACTGGCGGATATCCTCAAGGGCAGACACGAAAGGCACCTCCGATGACGTTGCACAGCCCCAAGGCACGACGCCCGACGATCTATGACGTGGCGAAGCAGGCGGGCGTCTCGCCGTCGCTGGTTTCACTCGTACTGCAGAATCCCGCGAGGGTGAGCGACAAGCGCCGCGAAGCCGTCCAGGCGGCCATCTCGGACCTCGGGTACCGCCCCAGCCGCGCCGCCACTACGCTTGCCAGCAGTCGCACGAAGAGCATTGGGCTGGTGATTGACGACTACCGGAACCTGTGGTTCGTCGATCTGCTGCGGGGGATGGAGTCTGCGCTGACGGAACATGGCTACCAGGTCATGCTGGCTGATTCCCGCCCCGGGGAGAACCGCATCCAGGAAGCTGCCGACGGTTTGCTTGCCATGCACGTTGACGGGCTGGTGATAGCGGCGGAGCCAAGCGCGTCAATGTTGGCTGGGGTGGGGGTTCCGACGGTCGTGGCTGGGTGGCGCGATGGTGTGCCGGCCGGCGCTGATCTGATTACCAACGACGACGACGGTGGCGGCGGCATGGCGGCCAGCCACCTTCTGGGGCTCGGCCACATCCGGATAGGCCACCTTTCCGGATCCGGCGGTGCCGCTGCGCACCGGCGCGCGGGCTTCCTCAGCCGGCTCCGGGAGTCCGGCGCCGAACTTCGGATTGCGGGGGAGTCGGGCGGCACGTCCGAGGAGGATGGCTACGCCTCGACGTGCTGGCTGCTGGACCACTATCCGGACACCACTGCCATCTTCGCCGCCAATGACACCATGGCCTTGGGTGCCTTTGGTGCCATCAAGGCGCGCGGGCTTGCGGTCCCGGCGGACATCTCTGTGATCGGATACGACAATTCAACCCTGGCAAAGTCGCGGTATCTGGAGCTGACCTCAGTAGACAACCGAAGCGATCTGGTGGGCGTGGATGTGGCCAAGGCGCTGCTTGCACGCATTCGCGACGCCGCGGTTGGCCCGCAACGCAAGCTGATTGAGCCGGCCCTGGTTGTTCGCGGGACCACGGCGCGGCCGGCATTTTAGGGCGGCCGCAGTAGGCTCCTAACGTAAAAACATCCTAATGTCAGGACAAACTATTGACATTCGTGAGTTGAATCACCATGATCGAGGGAGACAGTGCTCCGGCAGTTGCAGAGTGGCAGCCCGGACCCTGAGATCAAAGGAGATTAACGTGGCTAATTTTTCTTGGCGCAAGGCGGCTCTCGTGGCGGCAGTTGTTCCCATGATGGCACTCAGCGCCTGCTCCAGCACGGGCGGGAAGCCGGTTGAGGGCGGCGGCGCCGCCGGCGGCGGTCAGGTGGCCACCACAGACCGCATGAAGGTGGCTCTCATCACCCACGCCGCGGCAGGCGACACCTTCTGGGACATAGTCCGCAAGGGTGCCGAGGAGGCCTCAGCGAAAGACAACGTGGAACTGCTCTACACCAGTGACCCGGAGGCCGGACGCCAGGCCCAGCTCGTCCAGCAGGCCATCGATCAGAAAGTCGACGGCATCGCCGTTACCCTCGCAACCCCGGAGGCCCTGAAGGACGTCCTGAAGAAGGCCACCGATGCCGGCATTCCGGTGGTCAGCCTCAATGCCGGCGAGTCCGTGTCGGCGCAGCTCGGCGCATTTACGCACTTCGGCTCGAATGAGCAGCTTGCCGGCCAGGCGGTGGGCACCAAGCTCGCCGAACAGGGCTTCAAGCACCCGGTCTGCGTCATTCAGCAGCAGGGCCACGTTGGCCTTGAAGCACGGTGCGCAGGCGTCAAGGCCAAGGTTCCGGGTGCGGAGATTCTCTACGTCGACGGCAAGGACATGACCGGCGTCCAGTCCACCGCCACCGCGAAGCTCCAGGCAGCCAAGGATGCAGACGTCATCATTGGCCTCGGCGCACCGATCACCCTCACGCTGCTCAAGTCCGTCGCGGACGCCGGCAGCTCTGCGAAGGTTGCCAGCTTCGACCTGAACGCAGAGCTCGCCCAGAAGATCGTGGATGGTGACGTGATCTTCACCGTGGACCAGCAGCCGTGGGCCCAGGGCTACATGTCGGTCGACTCGCTGTGGCAGGCCAAACGTGGCGGCTTCAAGCTTGGCGGCGGCCAGCCGGTCTTGACCGGTCCCACCATCGTTGACCAGTCCAACGCTTCCGACGTTCTCAAATTCGCCCAGCAGGGCGTCCGCTAGATCCGGGACTCAGGCCGTGCGGCGGGCAACCGCCGCACGGCCTGACCAACAAGGAGTTCTTCCTATGGCAAAAACAGCAACCCTGCCCCCGGCACCGGCTTCAGCAGCCGGGCCACGTGGCGATGAGAGAATTGGGCGGCGGAACCCGCTCCAGACGCTCCTGGGCCGTCCCGAAGTCGGCGCGCTCGTAGGAGCGGTGGTCCTGTTCGTCTTCTTCGCGTTGGTTTCCCCGACGTTTACCCAGCCCAATGCCTTGGCGACCATTCTGTACGGCAGTTCCACGATCGGCATCATGGCGGTGGGGGTTTCCTTGCTGATGATCGGCGGGGAGTTCGATCTTTCCACCGGTGTCGCGGTGATCTCATCGGCACTGACGGCGTCGATGTTCAGCTGGTACTTCAGCACGAATATCTGGGTCGGGGTTCTCCTGGCCCTGGTGGTCTCCGTGGGCATCGGTTATATCAATGGCTGGATTTTGATGAAGACCAAGCTGCCCAGCTTTATCGTCACCCTGGCCACGTTCCTTATGCTGACCGGCCTGAACCTGGGCCTGACCCGGCTGATCGGCGGCTCCGTGTCGTCGCCGTCGATCTCCAGCATGGACGGCTTCGCCTCCGCCCGCGCGGTGTTCGCGTCCTCGGTCTCCATTGGCGGCATCGATGTCAAGATCACGGTGTTCATCTGGATCGCGCTGGTCGCCGTGGCCACCTGGGTGCTGATGCGGACCCGGGTGGGGAACTGGATCTTCGCCGTCGGCGGGGACGAGAATGCGGCCCGCGCCGTGGGTGTGCCGGTCAAGGCCACGAAGATCGGATTGTTCATGGGCGTGGGCTTCTGCGGCTGGATCCTGGGCATGCACAACCTCTTCGCTTTCGATACGGTGCAGTCCGGTGAGGGTGTGGGCAACGAGTTCCTGTACATCATCGCCGCGGTGATCGGCGGGTGCCTCCTGACCGGCGGCTATGGTTCGGCGGTGGGCGGCGCGATCGGCGCGTTCATCTTCGGCATGGCCAACAAGGGCATCGTCTATGCCCAGTGGAACCCCGACTGGTTCAAGTTCTTCCTGGGCCTGATGCTGCTGCTGGCCACCATCATCAACCTCATCGTCAAGCGCCGCGCGGAACTCAAGTAAAGGGGCCGGAGAAATGAACGCCAAAGAGATCGACCAACAGACCCTGCTCAAGGATGAAAAAGATCCCCTCACCCACACCCCCGTCCACTTGCTCTCCCTCGACGGAATAGGCAAGCACTACGGCAACATCATCGCCCTCTCCGATGTGACCATGGCCGTGGACAACGGCCGTGTCACCTGCGTACTGGGCGATAACGGTGCGGGCAAGTCCACCCTGATCAAGATCATCGCCGGACTGCACCAGCACGACGCCGGGGTGCTGAACATCATGGGCGAGGAACGGAAGTTTGGTTCGCCCCGTGACGCCCTTGACGTGGGCATCGCCACCGTCTACCAGGACCTCGCGGTGGTGCCCCTGATGCCCATCTGGCGGAACTTCTTCCTCGGTTCGGAGCTGACCAGCGGTTTCGGCCCGTTCAAAAGCATGGACGTCGAGAAGATGAAGGCCATCACGCTCAAGGAACTTGCCGAGATGGGCATCGACCTCCGCGACGTGGAACAGCCCATCGGCCAGCTGTCCGGCGGTGAGCGCCAGTGTGTCGCGATCGCCCGCGCCGTGTACTTCGGCGCAAAGGTCCTGATCCTGGACGAACCGACGGCGGCGCTGGGCGTCAAGCAGTCCGGCGTCGTGCTCCGCTACATCCTGCAGGCTCGCGACCGGGGACTCGGCGTCATCTTCATCACGCACAACCCGCACCACGCCTTCCCTGTCGGGGACCGGTTCCTCCTGCTCAAGCGCGGCAAGTCGATCGGCTACTACGACAAGAAGGACATCACCCTGGACGAGCTCACCGCCCAGATGGCCGGCGGTGCGGAACTGGCGGAACTCGCCCACGAGCTCGAGCAGCTCGGCGGACACGGCGACGTGGTCAAGGAAGTGCAGGCAGAGGTCGCTGACGTTACTCACAACCGAAAGACGTCAACGGAAAGCAGCCCCCGGCACGTGTAACAGGACCGAGGCGGGGCCCGCCGGAAAACCGGACGGGCCCCGCCCGCCGTGCCACGGCGCGAAGGTCACGGCAAAGATAGCGAAAAGTAGACGGGAAGACAGTATGCCGATCCGGGTAGGCGTCATCGGCGCCGGAATCATGGGTGCCGACCACATCAGGAACCTCTCCGGTACCATCGGCGGCGCCGAGGTGACCTTCGTGGCAGACCTCGACGCCGGACGTGCCGCAGCAGCTGCGCCGCCGGCCGCCCGCATCACCACGGAACCGTCGGAGCTGATCAACTCCAGCGAAGTGGACGCCGTCGTTATTGCTTCGCAAGACTCCACGCACGCCGGACTTGTGCTGGAGTGCTTCGAGGCGATGACGCCCGTGCTGTGTGAAAAGCCGCTGGCTCCCACCCTGCTGGAAAGCCGGGAGGTTGTGGCGGCCGACGCCGACATCGTCGCCGCCACCGGGGCGTCCCTGCTGTCGCTAGGCTTCATGCGGCGCTTCGACCCTGGCTACGTGGCGCTGCGCCAGTCTGTGCAGGGCCGCGCCCAGGGGGAACCGCTGATGGTCCACTGCACCAGCCGCAATGCTGCCGCCGGCCCGGGTACCACTGCCGAATCGGCCATCACCAACTCGGCCATCCACGAGCTGGACATCATTCCCTGGCTGCTGGGCTCTCCCATCACGGAAGTCTCATGGCAGGCGGGGCAGAGTTCCCGCAACGCTGAAGGCGGCCTGCAGGATCCAGCCTTCATGCTGCTCCGCACCGCAGACGGGACCCTGACCACCCTGGAGCTGTTCCTGAACGCCCAATACGGTTACACGACGCGCTGCGAAGTCGTCTCCGAACGCGGTGTCACCGGGCTGATGGACGCGGCTCTGCTGGGTGTCAAAGAGGATGGCATCCGGCGGACCGCCGTGCCCGCGGACTGGCGGCCGCGGTTTGCCGATGCGTACAGGCTGCAGCTGCAGGCGTGGATCACGGCGCTCGGCCAGGGTGGTCAGCCGCCGCTGGCCGGGGCAATGGATGGCCTCCACGCCTCGCTCGTGGCGCACGCAATGATCCGCTCCATGCACGGCGACGGCGCCTACACCAAGGTCAGCTACGCGTGAGCGTCCGGAACCTGCCGGCGTCCGCCGTGCCCGCCTCCCGGGATGCCCCGGTGCTGCGCTGGGGAATCATGGGGCCCGGTTGGATTGCCGAACGGTTCACCGAGTCGGTCCAGGCGCACACGGACCAGGTGATCGCCGCCGTCGCGTCCCGCTCGCTCAGCCGCGCCAAGGCCTTCGCCGAATCCTTCGGCATTCCGACGGCCTACGGCAGCTACGAGGAGTTGACGGCCGATCCGGGCATCGACATCGTCTACGTGTGTACTCCGCACACCGGACACCACCAGGCGGCGGTCCTGGCACTCGACGCTGGCAAGCACGTGCTGATCGAGAAGCCCATCGCACTCAACGCCGTACAGGCACGGGACATCGCCGCTCGTGCCGAAGAGGCGGGCGTTTTTGCCGCCGAGGCCATGTGGAGCTTTTTCCTGCCAAAGTTCGATGTGATCCGGCAGGTCCTGGACGCCGGGACCCTGGGCGCCATCACCACGGTAGTCGCGGAATACGGTGAATACTTCGAGCCCACCCACCGCATCTTCGACCGGGAACTGGCGGGCGGCCCCCTGCTGGACCTCGGCACGTACCCGCTGGCCCTGGTCACCGAGGTCCTGGGCCGGCCCGAACGGCTGTACGCCATCGGACAGCCGCACCCGTCCGGGGTCAACGCCCAGCTCTCTGCCGTGATGCAGTTCGCCAGCGGCGCCCAGGCCGTAGTCAACACCCATGTCCACAACTTCACACCCACCGGCGCCACGATCGTAGGATCCGACGCCACGCTGACCATCGACGGACCCTTCAACATGCCGGGCGGCTTCGACATCCGCTACCCGGACGGGACCCGGGTGCGGTACGAGGAAGCGGACGGTGCGCACTTTGAGGGCCTGCACTATGAGGCCGCCGCGGTGGCGCGCGCCGTGGCCGCCGGCCGCACCCAGGCCAGCCAACGGACCCTGGC
Organism: Pseudarthrobacter cellobiosi; assembly: GCF_023913815.1. Lineage (NCBI taxonomy): Bacteria > Bacillati > Actinomycetota > Actinomycetes > Micrococcales > Micrococcaceae > Pseudarthrobacter > Pseudarthrobacter cellobiosi. Next base: position 45,333 of record NZ_JAMXBK010000015.1, on the reverse strand, counting down.
GGCCTCCATCCGCACCCTGGAGGTTGCCGATGAGATCCGCCGGCAGCTAGGCGTGGTTTTCCCCGGAGAAGCTGCCCTGCCGGGCGAAGCCGCTGCCCGACCCTGATTCATCCATCTGCATACAACTACCGAAAGGACCGGCTCATGGCCTACCTTACTCAAAACCCCGCTGGTGTTCCTGCGCCCGTCCGGATCGGGCTCATCGGCTCCGGCTGGATGGGGGCGTTCCATGCCGAAAGCATTGCCCGCCGCGTCCCCGGCGCTATCCTGGCGGCCATCGCCGACCCCAATGTGGAATCCGCGCAGGCCCTTGCCCAATCGCTGGGCACCGGAAAGGTCACGGCCGACGCCGCAGACATCCTGGCCGATCCGGAGATCGACGCCGTGGTGATCGCGAGCCCGGCCCGCTTCCATTCCGCCCTGATCACCCAGGCTGCCGTCGCGGGCAAGCACGTCTTCTGCGAGAAGCCCGCGGGCCAAGGCCTGGACGAACTCGACGCCGCGCTGGCCGCCGTTGAAAAAGCGGGGGTGCATTTCCAGATCGGCTTCAACCGACGCTACGCGGATGACTTCCAGGCCGCCAAGAAAGACCTAGCGGCCGGCATCGCCGGCCAGCCCCAGCTCCTGCGCTCACTGACCCGCGATCCGGGCAACGGAAGCATCCCGAACGCGGCCAGAGTCCCCGCGTGGACTGTCTTTCTGGAGACCCTGATCCACGACTTCGACACCCTCAACTGGTTCAACGAAGGTGCCGAGCCCGTAGAGGTCTACGCCGTGGCGGACGCCCTCGTGGAACCGGAGCTGCGCGATCAGGGCTTCCTGGACACAGCGGTGGTGACCATCCGCTACAGCAACGGCGCCATCGCCGTGGCGGAAGCAAACTTCAGCGCCCTCTATGGCTACGACATCCGCGGAGAGGTTTTCGGTTCCAAGGGCATGGTCCAGGCCGGCCGTGCCACCGAGACGGCGGCCCGGCGTTACACGGCGGAGGGACTGTCCGCGGACACCCCTCGCCTCAACGTGGAACTCTTCCGGCAGGCCTACACGGACGAACTCGCCGATTTCGCCGCCACGGTTCGTGCGCAGCGGGACGGCACACCGCCGCCGTCGGGCGCTTTCACCCTCACCCCCGGCGCCGCAGACGCCCGCCGCGCGCTGGCCATGGCGCTGGCGTGCATCGAATCGGTCAAACAGGGCGGTCCGGTGGCTGTGGCTGCTGCCCCTGTACCGGCGCTCCGTGACCACACCCGGACCGGCGTCTGATGCGGCTGGCCGTCTGCGCGGAAATGGTCTTCACGGACCTGCCGTTTGTGGAACGGGTGCAGCGGATCCACGACGCCGGATTCGACGTCGAGATGTGGGACTCCAGGGGCAAGGACCTGGCCGCGCTCAAGGCCACCGGCGCGGTGTTCTCCTCCATGACCGGGTACACCTCCGGAAGCCTCGTGGACCCCGACACGGCCGACGACGTGGTGCGGACGGCCGAGTCTCTGATTCCCACAGCCCTGGAGCTCGGCGTCAGCCGCATGGTGGTGCACTCCGCGGAGCTCATCGATGGCCAGGCGGCCCGCCCCCTCTACCGGTCCACCGGCCGCATGTGGAGCACCGGGGCGCGGACCCTGGAACGGCTGGGCAGGCTGGGCGGGAAATACGGCGTGACGTTCTGCCTGGAGAACCTCAACACGATCCTGGACCACCCCGGCATCCCGCTCGCCCGTGCCAAGGACACCCTGGCGCTCGTGGAAGCAGCCGGGCACCCCAACGTGAAGCTCATGCTGGACCTGTACCACGCACAGCTGGGGGAGGGGAACCTCATCGAGCTTGTGCGGACCGCCCTACCGCACATCGGCGAAGTCCAGGTGGCCGACGTCCCGGGGCGGTGCGAACCCGGAACCGGGGAGATCAACTACCGGGCCGTGGCCAGGGCGCTCGCCGACGCAGGCTACGAGGGGACGGTGGGTATGGAAGCCTGGGCCAGCGGTGACCACGAGGAAGCCCTGGCGGCCTTCCGGGCGGCGTTCACGGTGCAGGACGCCAGCGTCCAGATCGCCTCGGCATAGGCGTGCCGTTCAGGCGTGAGGGGCGGCGGTGCTGCCCCTCACTTCCAGCGTCGGCACCAACAGTTCGTCTGGGGGCAGCGTGCTACCGGGCTCCAGCCGTGCGATCAGGAGTTCGGCCGCCCGCTGCCCTGCGGCAAAACTGGCCGTGTCCACGGAAGTCAGGCTGATCCGGCGCAACCGCGCCAGCGGGGTGTTGTCGTAGCCGGCCACCGAAAGATCGGCAGGAACGGCGAGCCTGCATTCCTCGGCAGCCGAGAGAACCCCAAGTGCCGCCATGTCGTTGACAGCGAACACCGCTGTGGGCCGGTCGCCACCTGACAGCAGCTCGAGGGCGGCACGGTGGCCGCCCTCTTCGCTCAGGTCTCCCGGCACCGTCCGGATGAACTCCGCCAGGCCGGCGGCCCTCATCTCAGCCTCATAGCCCCGACGGCGGGCAATCCCGACTGCGGTGGCCGGTGCCCCCACATGGGCGATGCGGCGGTGCCCCAGCGCAATCAGGTGAGCCACCGCGAGGCGCGCCCCGGCGTCGTCGTCGTTGGTCACGACGGTGACGTTGGCACCCGGGCCGGTGGGCGCTCCCAGCGCGATGGTTGGCACCTGCAAGGCTGCTGCCGTCAGGCCGGGGCTCTCCGGCATGGTCCCCACCAGCACCAGGGCCTCGATGTTCATCTCCAGAAGTTTCTTCAGCAGGGATTCGCCGCTGCGGCTGTCCAGGCGGAAGTCGCCCATCAGCATCTGCAGGCCGCGCTCGTTGAGGGTGCTGTTGAGCCCTTCCACCGCGCTGACGAACCAGGGGTTCCGCATGTCGTTGAGTACCACGCCCACGGTGCGGCTCCGCGATTCGCCGAGGGCCCGGGCGGCCGCGTTCGGCCGGTAGCCGAGTTCCAGGACAGCATGCTCGACGGCGGTGCGCTTGGCCGCGCTGACGTAGCCCGTACCACGCAGCACGAGGGACACCACCGATTTGGACACACCCGCGGCGGCGGCCACGTCCAGGATGGTGGCCGCGCGTTTGCGTTCAGGGGCAGTCACAGCGTCCTCCAGTTTGTTAATACAAAGTCTTGACTCCGAATGCGGATTCACCTACTCTAGCAAGACAATGATGGAACGTTCCAACATTGTTTGTCTGCCCGGATTCCGGGGCCGCTACTGCATGCGAGGGAACTATGAAGGACGTCATTCTCGGTCTGGTCGGAGTGGGGCGCATCGGCGTGATGCACGCGAACAACATCGCCGCGCTCAACGGAGTTCTCAACCCGGAGGGCATCAACGTCAGGCTTCTGCTCACCGACGTCGCCGAGGACCACGCCAAGGGCATTGCGGCCGGCCTCGGTGCCGGCTTCCTGCCCTCGGTGGAGGACCTCATCGCCGCCGGCGTGGACGGACTCGTCATCGCCACGGGGACCGCAACCCACCCCGAACTGATCAAGGCGGGCGTGGACGCCGGAATCCCGGTCTTCTGCGAAAAACCGGTGGCCATGAACGTGGCGGACGCCCTGCCGGTGCTGGACTATATCCGCGACAACAACGGCGTGGTGCAGATCGGCCACCAGCGCCGCTTTGACCACGGCTACCTTGAGGCCAAGCGTGCCTACCAAGCGGGCGAGCTGGGCTGGATCCACTCCCTGCGCGCCGTCACCTGCGACATGGCGCCGCCGCCCGTGGAGTTCCTCGCCAGTTCCGGCGGCCTGTTCCGCGACTGCTCCGTCCACGACTTCGACATCCTCCGCTGGCTGACCGGCCGCGAGATCGTGGAGGTCTACGCCAAGGGCTCCAACAACGGAGACCCGGCCATCGGCGCAGTGGGAGACGTGGACACGGCGCTGGCACTGATCACGTTCGACGACGGCACGGTCGGTACCGTCTCAGCCACCCGCTACAACGGCGCCGGCCACGACGTCCGCCTGGAAATCCAAGGCTCCAGCCGTTCGCTGATGGTTGGGCTCGATGAGCACACGGCCATGGCGTCGGCCGAAGCCGTGATTGATTTCCCCGCCGGAGAACCCCACAGGACCTTCGCCGAACGCTTCGACCAGGCGTACCGATCCGAAATGGCCGCGTTTGTGGAGCTGATCCTGGGCCGCCGGGAGAATCCGTGCACCCCGGAGGACGCCGTGGCCGCCTCCCGCGTGGCGGACGCCGCCCAGGAATCACTGGCCACAGGCGTCCCCGTCAGGGTGGCCATCAGCCTAGCCAGGTGAGCACACCGCTGCCATGAAAAATGCCCCTCCGGAATCCGTTCCGGAGGGGCATTTTCTTGATCTCTAGCGCTTGCTCTCTAAGCGCCGAACGGCAGCCGGGGATCAATGTCCTGGCCGTCCCAGCTTTGGCGGACCCAGCCGTGGTGCGGGTCGTCGCTGATGAGCCATTCACGGACCGGGCCGGGTCCGGCCATCACGTTCAGGTAGTACAGGTCGTAGCCCGGGGCCGCCATGGCGGGGCCATGCCACCCGTAGGGGACCAGCACAACGTCGCCCGTGCGGACCTCGGCGGCAACGTCGATGGGACGCTCATCCGAGGCGTAGACGCGCTGGTAGCCGATGGCGTCGGCGTCGGCGGGTGCCCCGGATCCCGCAGCCACCTGCGTCTCGAAGTAATAGATCTCCTCGAGGTTCGTTTCGCCGTCCTTTTCCTCATCGTGCTTGTGCGGCGGGTAGGAGGACCAGTTTCCGGCGGGCGTGAGGACTTCACACACGATGAAACGGTCAGCCTCAAGGGCCGCCGGCGTGCCGAAGTTATGGACCTGGCGGGAGCAATTGCCGGCCCCGCGCAGTTCCACAGGTGTCTCCGCCGCCGTGACCAGGCGCGTGGGATAGGAGGCCTTGGCCGGAGCTGTGGCAACGGCAAACCTGCCGCCGTCCGCAGAGCTGATGGTGACGGACTTGCCGGTGCCCGAATACAGGACATCGCTGGGGCCGTGGAACACGGACGCCCGCCCCTTCAGGACATAGTCTTCACCGTCCACGGATACGGTGAAGGAGCCGTTGAGCGGGACCACTATCCGCTCCTCTTCCGCTGCCGGGAGGACGACGGCGGCACCTGCAGTTAAGGTAGCCACCTTCAGGCCCGTATGGGCCCAGCCGTCCACGGCCAGGGTTGAATCGGAGGTTCCGAGCGAGATATCCCAGTCGCCGTCGTTGGCGGTTCCCTGTGGGTAGACCCAGTTAGTCATTGATGTATTCCTTGCGCTATCGCTGTACGAGTGTCATTTCAAAGCTGTACGAATCCGCCCGGTACACGTGGTGTCCGGTTTCCACCCGTCGGCCGGCGTCGTCTGTTGCGGTGCGCTCCATGGTGACCAGGGCGGAACTGACCTCGGCCTCCAGCAGGCGCGCCTGGTAGTCGTTGGCGATCATCGCGCCGATTCTTTGCGAGGCCAGGCGGAAGTTGACGCCGCCGCGGCGGAGAATGGCGTAGAGGCCCTCAGCGGCGAGCATGGCTTCGTCCATGCTCGCGATGTCGTCCCGGACCCAGTTCTCCATCAGGGCAAGGGGCTTGCCACCCACTTTCCGCAGGCGGGTGAAGTGGTAGACCTTGGAGCCGGCAGGCAATTCGAGGGTGGCGAGCGTCGCTGCGTCGGCCTCCACGTGGGAGAAGGTCAACACCTGGGTGGTGGGCTTCTTGCCGTTATTGGAGAGGTCATCGAACAGGCTGGAGAGCTCCAGGGGGCGGCGGACCTGGCTGGAGACCACCTGGGTGCCCACGCCGCGCTTGCGGACCAGCAGCCCCGAGCGGACCAGTTCATCCATGGCTTTGCGCATGGTGGGCCGGGACAGGTTCAGCTGGGCCGCGAGATCGATTTCGTTTTCCAGCCGGCTGCCGGGTTCCAGGATTCCGCTGTGAATGGCAGCCTCGATACCCTGTACCACCTGGTGGTACAGGGGCACCGGCGAGGAGCGGTCGATGATGAGACCAAGTTGATTCGCCACTAGATATTCCTCGTTCCGTGCCGGAAGCTGGTACCCGCCCGAGGCCCGGGAGGGAATCCATGTCCTACTATGTTCGCTTGATAGGACATACTGCCTTTGTTGATAATATCAGCCGATCTTTGGGGGTCAAGGCTACGGCCATGCTGTGGCGCCACGCGTCCCGTGCGGAACCGGACCGCCGCGGCCGCACCGGCCGGCTCGCTCCCAATGGTGCCCGTGGTCCTAGGCTGGGGGGATGAACAACCGATACCTCGTGTCCCGCGAACGCTTCATCCCTGCCCCGCCCGAAGTGATCTTTGAAGTCCTGGCCACTCCGGCGCTGCACAGTGCGATAGACGGTTCCGGCACCGTGAAGGGCGCCCAGCCGCGCGGCCCGGAGCGGCTGAGCCTCGGAGCCCGCTTTGGCATGGAAATGAATATGGCCGTGGACTACAAAATCCTGAACACGGTCTCCGAATTCGAGGAAGGCAGGCGCATTGCCTGGCGCCATTTCTATGGCCACATCTGGCGCTACATCCTGGAGCCGGCCACCGGCGCCGACGGTACTGCCGGTACGCGCGTGACCGAACAATGGGACGCTAGGGCGGTCCGTGGGAAGTTTTTCCTTCGGCTGGCAGGTTACTTGCGCCGCCACCCCGCCAGCATCGAAAAGACCTTGGCCAATCTTGAGGCCTACGTTGCGGCCTCCGGTCGGCGCGAGGCCGGCAACACAGGCATTTCCTGAGACGCCGCTTCTTTCCTGAGACGCCGCTTCAACGGGCGGTGAGGATGGCGGGGGTCCCGGTCCGTACGGCGGCTTCTGTAATGTGGATGGCACCCGGAGTACGGGGTAAGACTAAAGGTGGGAAGCGCGATGGGCCGCAGGACACTTGTTGACGACCTTGTCGACGGCCTGCTCGAAGATATCCTGGACGGCAAACTGCAGCCCCACGTAGCCTTACCGCCCGAAGCCGACATCGCCAAAGCCTACGACGTCAGCCGCCTCACGGTGCGCGAGGCACTCAAGGCCCTGCGGGCACAGAACATCCTCTACGTTAAAGCCGGCCGCGGGACCTTCGTCAACCCGACCGACAACTGGACCGGTCTGGATGCGATCTTCAAGGCCGCTTCGCACGACAATGGGGCGGAGCAGGTCGCAGTGGGGTTGATCGAGATGCGGCGCATGGTGGAAACCGGGGCCGCTGCGCTCGCGGCCAAACGCCATACACCCGAGCATGCGCAGCAGATGCGCGAGTGCATTGCGGACATGAAGCGCTTCCATGATTCCGGCGACCTCGATGCCTTCGTGGCGGCAGACATCGCCTTCCACGACGCAGTGTTGAAGGCTTCCGGCAATCCATTTGTCCGGGCGCTGTTCGCGCAGCTAGGTCAGCTCCTTTACGTAAAACGGCGTGAAACGTCCGCCGTCGAAGAGATCCAACTGCACGCCATTGAGTACCACCAAAAGGTCATGGAAAGCATCCTCAGCGGCGAGGCCGAGCTGGCCCGCCGCACCATGGACGAGCATATGGACCAGACATACCGGGACTACGAACGCTACGTGCACCACGCAGCATCCTGACGTTGCAGCCCGCACCAAACAGGTCTTGACGTAATCCGCATCACTAATCTATGCTTTTTTTCAGTTGTTCGGTCAGATGTCTGACATCTGACTCAATCGCATTGATCCCGTTCCCATTTGGACTGGGCCTCCCAAGATATCCGCACGGATTCCGCCACCACCGCCGGTGCCGGACTCCGTTAGACAGAAGGTCGAAGATGACTTCACTCTCCTTAAAATCCGCAGGGCTCGGCGAGCTTGGCGAGCGTACGCTCCGCAAGGTCCGCCGCCGGGTTATGCCACTGATTGTCCTGCTCTATTTCGTTGCCTACCTTGACCGCAACAACGTGGGCTTCGCCAAGCTCACCATGAGCGAGGACATCGGCCTGAATGCCGCAGCTTACGGGCTCGGCGCCGGCATCTTCTTCCTCGGCTATGCGCTCCTCGAGGTGCCCAGCAACGCAGGCATGTACCGGTTCGGCGCACGCAAGTGGCTGGCCCGGATCCTTATTACGTGGGGCATCTTCGCCACGGCCATGTGCCTGGTGAACGGTGAAACCACCTACTACATCATCCGTTTCCTGTTGGGGGCGGCAGAGGCTGGATTCTTCCCGGCCATCCTCTTCTACCTGACCCTGTGGTTCCCCGCCGCTCAGCGCGTCACGGTACTGGGCATCTTCATCCTCGCCCAGCCCATCTCCAACGCCCTCGGCGCCCCGGTCTCCGGACTGCTGCTCCAGATGGACGGCGTCATGGGCCTGCAGGGCTGGCAGTGGCTGTACATCATCGAAGGTATCCCGGCCATCATCCTTGGCCTGCTCACCCCCATCCTCATGACCGACCGCCCGCGGGATGCCAAGTGGCTCAACCCGGACGAGCGCGAATGGCTTGCCACCACCATGGACAAAGAGTTGGCCGTCAAGTCCAGTTCCGGCAGCCACAACTTCCTATCCGGCCTCAAGGACAAGCGCACCCTGACCTACTCGGCCCTGTACTTCGGCCTGGTCTGCGGCATCTACGGACTGGGTCTCTGGATGCCCACCATCGTCGCCGCCTTGGGCAAGTTCTCCACCGCCCAGGTCGGGTTCATCGTCCTCATTCCCTACTCCGTGGCTGCAGTCTTTGTGTACTTCTGGAGCAGGCGTGCGGACAAGACCGGAAAGCGGGCCTGGCACAGTGCGGTCAGCATGGTCCTTGCCGGCATGGGCCTCCTTGCCGCAGGCTACATGCTCCCGGTCAACCCCATACTGGCCCTCATTGCCCTGACCGCCGCGGCCATGGGTATCTACGGCGCCATCGCGCCGTTCCTGTCCATGCCGTCCGCGGCGCTCACCGGGGCAGCTGCTGCTTCCGGCCTCGCCCTGATCAACTCACTGGGTAACCTCGGCGGTTTTGTGGCCCCCTACGCTGTCGGCCTGCTGAACGACGCCACGGGCAACAACCAGAGCGGCCTGCTGTTCCTGTCCTTCTGCCTCTGCGTCACGGCGGTCGCCACCTACCTTTACGCACGCAAGCGCCCCGAAGGCGATGCCGCGCTGGATCCCGCAGTTGCCGCGACTGCCGCTGTGACCCCTGATTCCACGCAGCCCGCCAAAATCTCCTGATCTCGAAATCACTGAAGGAAAACCCCATGACTACCAGCAACTTCCCCTCCGAACGCACAGTTGTCCTGACCGGCGCCGCGTCGGCCCGCGGCATCGGCCGCGCCGCCGCTGACCGGATGGCCAGCGAGGGATGGTCAATCGCCATCCTCGACATCAACGCGGAGGACGCCAAGGCCGCCGCCGCGGAGATCGGCTCCAACCGTGCCGTCAAGGCCATTGGCGTCGGAGCCGACGTGTCCGACGAGGCGTCCGTGGACCGGGCCATCACCGAGATCGAAGACGCGCTTCCCCCGATTGTTGCGCTCGCCAACCTCGCCGGGATCAGCTCCCCGACGACGTTCATGGAAACCACCGTGGCGGAGTGGGACAACGTCTTCGCCATCAACATGCGCGGTACCTTCATCGTTTCCCAGCGGGTCCTCAAGGGCATGATCGAGCGAAAGCTCGGGCGCATCGTGAGCATCTCGTCCATCTCCGCCCAGCGCGGCGGCGGAACGTTCTCGAAGGTTGCCTACAGCGCCACCAAAGCCGGAATCCTCGGGTTTACCCGCGCCCTGGCCCGCGAAGTCGGCGAGTTCGGCATCACGGTCAATGCGATTGCCCCCGGCCCGATCGACACCGACATCATGGGTGGAACCCTCACCGATGAGCGCAAAGCGCAGCTGTCCGAGGGCATCATGATGGGCCGCGTGGGCACCCGCGAGGAAGTGGCAGCCTTGATCGCCTTCCTGTTGGGCCAGGACTCGGGCTACATCACCGCCGCCACCTACGACATCAACGGCGGCCTCCAGGTTTCCTGACCGGGAACCAGACCCAGGCACGGGCACCCCTCCGGTTTTCCGGCGGGGGTGCCCTCGTGCCGTGCAGTGCCGTGCCGTGCAGTGCCGGAGCCTCGGCCGAAGTCTAGGCTGGCACTATGAACCCCTCCGGCGGCCTGGTCCCCAGCCCTCGGACCCTTGAGGTTGAGAGCCTGGACGCCTTCGACCGACTGGTCGCCGCCGGCGCGGTGGCCATGCACGGCTGGCACGCCCAGTCACTGGACCTGCGCGGCCGCAAGGCAGCGCTTGAGACGCTGGACGTGGAGGGTGCCATTTTCCTGGGCTGCACCTTCGACCAGGGCGTTGAAGACGGGCTTCGTCGCCGCGGCGCACTGATCTTCCCCAGGCTGCAGGGTGTGCCGTTCGATCCCTACCGGGCCCGGCTCTATACACCGCAGGAACTGTACGCCGGCCTGGAAAACTCACCCTATGAGGAGCTGCCTGACGCCCTGGTGTACCAGTGGAGCATCCGCCCGGGGCAACGCAACCGGCTGGACGCCACACTGGCCTCGGCGCTGCATGACCACGCCATCGGCGACGCCCTGGACGAGTTCACACACTCGGACCCCTACGCCGGCCGCACCGCCGTGGGCGTGATGGGCGGGCATGCCGCCCTGCGGGGAACCCCGGACTTCGCTCAGGCAGCCGAGCTGGGCAGGCTCCTGGCGCAGAGCGGGCGGATCGTGGCAACCGGCGGCGGCCCGGGTGCCATGGAAGCGGCAAACCTCGGCGCGTATCTGAGCCGCGTTCCGCACGCCGAGTTCACGGCGGCGCTCGCCGGCCTTGGAGCCGTCCCCGGCTTCCGCCCCTCGGTGTCCGCGTGGGCACGCGAGGCGGCCGCCGTCGTCGAACGCCATCCGGGCGGAGCGCCGTCGCTGGGCATCCCCACGTGGTTCTACGGGCATGAGCCGCCGAACTACTTTGCCACCCACATCGCCAAGTACTTCGCCAACGCCATCCGGGAGGCGATCCTGCTGGAACTGTGCGACGGCGGCATCATCTTCCTGCCGGGAGCGGCCGGTACCGTGCAGGAAATTTTCCAGGACGCCTGCGAGAACTACTACAGCGCCCGCGAAGCCGTGACGCCGATGGTGCTGGTGGGCCGGCAGCACTGGGAGCACGAGTATCCCGCGTGGCCCATGCTCCGGCGGCTGGCTGCCGGACGGGCCATGGAGGACCGGATCTTCCTGGTGGACAGTGTGGACGAGGCGCTCGCGGTGCTGGGCGGCTGACTATTCCGGCGTCCGGCCGTTGCTAACCCACCACGGTGCCGAAGGCCAGGCCCAGCACATAGGTTACGGCGGCGGCGCCCAGGCCGATGCCCAGCTGGCGCAGCCCGCGCGTCAGCGGCGACGTCCCGGACAGCAGGCCCACGATTCCGCCGGTCGCCAACAGCGCCAGCCCCACCAGCACCGCTGCCACCACCAGGGCGGTCACCCCGGTCAGGCCGAACAGGAACGGCAGGATGGGGACCACGGCGCCGGACGCGAAAAAGCAGAAGCTGGACAGCGCCGCCCCCCACGCGGTGCCCACGGCCTCGTGCTGGTCCTCTGCCTCCGGCAGCTCGGGCTGGAGCGACAGGCTGGGATCGCAGTCGCAGCTCAGCAGCCCCATGCGTTCGGCCACACGGTGTGCGGCCGCTTCGTGGGACATCCCGCGCGCCAGGTAGACGAGCATCAGTTCGTTGTGTTCGATGTCCAGTTTCGGGGCGGCCGCGAGGGTGATCTGGGTGGGACGCGTGGCTGCCAGGAGCTCGCGCTGGGACCGCACGGAGACAAACTCGCCCGCGGCCATGGACATGGCACCGGCGAGAAGCCCTGCCACACCGCTGAGCAGCACCACACCGCTTGCCACTCCGGAAGCGGCCATGCCCACCACGAGTGAGAGGTTGCTTACCAGGCCATCGTTGGCGCCAAAAACAGCGGCACGGAACGTCCCGGCGAGCCGGTTGCGGCCACGGGTTGCCAGGCCTCGGACCACTTCCTCATGGATCTGTTCATCCGCCGCCATGGCGTCCGTGGCGTTGGGTTCCAAGGCGTAGGGGGAGCGGCCTTCAGCGCGCTGGGCGAGGGCCAGGACGAAAACGGAGCCGAAGTGGCGGGCCAGGAAGCCCAGGAACTGGCTGCGGAGGGACGCCGGCCGGGACTTTTGGGCGTGGTCGCCGAGGAGGCGCAGCCAGTGGGCCTCGTGCCGCCCCTCGGCTTCGGCGAGGGCCAGCAGGATGGCACGTTCTTCGCCGTCGCGGTTCTGGGCGAGATCGCGGTAGACGGCGGCCTCTGCCCGTTCGTCCGCCAAGTACTGGCGCCACCGGCGGATGTCGGCCTGTGTGGGCTGCGGCGCGGATGGATTGGGTTCCGCGGGCCGGGCTTGGCTGGGATTGGGGTGCTGAGACACGCAAGGCTCCTGTGCTGGATGGGCATGGTTCGGCCCCATTGCACCGCCCAGCCTACCGCGGAATTCCGCGGATTTTCGGCTGGCTGCCCTCACTGCGGAGTTTAGGTTTCCCTCAAAATTCGGCGGTCTGCCGCGTGTGCCCGGACGGGTTGCGCCGGCTCTTGACCGGGCCCAACGGCGGTGCTGTGATGAAGGAGTGGGGTCCGCCCGCGCCCACCGCCGGCGCCCATGGACAATGCACGTCAGGCGAACAAACGGAGGTCGAATCATGAGCACCACCGGACAGCACCCGGACATGCCGCACCTGGAATCTGTTGAATCGGATCCCGCCTACGACTACGCCGAGGACGTCCCCATCAACGTGGACGACTGGGACGCCGAAGACGAATTCCTGGACGCCGAAAAGGTGGTGGTTCCCACGCCACCGGTGGCAGTCGACGCCGAGGAGCGCGTGGTTCCACTCGATGAGGACGAGTTCCGCGGAACCGAATAGAACGAACGACGGCGGCACTCCGGTTCGCGGGGAAGCGAAGGGGAGTGCCGCCGTCGTACTCTCTGGTGACCGAGCCTGTTATCTTCGGTGATCGGGCCTGTCGAGATTAGCGGCTCGGGTGGCTGGCGACCGGGTGGGCCTCCATGGGCAGCTCTTCGGTGACCGCTCCTGCGACCCGCTTTTCCCAGGCCTCGCGGACCTCGGGGTCCGTGGGAGGCGTGAGCAGCGAGATCACGATGTACGAAGCCAGCGAGGCGCCGAGGCCCCAGTAGATGGGTTCGTTGGCGTAGACGCCGTCAACGCTGGGGATGACTCCGACGGCGTACATGATCAGCAGGGCCAGGGTCAGGACCGAGCCAACGGCCATGGACCAGGCGGCTGCGATGCCGGTGCCGCGCTTCCAGACCAGGCCGCCGAGGATGGCCACCAGCAGGCCGCCCACCAGGATGTCGTAGGCGATGGTCAGTGCCACGACGACGTCCTGTGCCGCCATGGAGATCAGCACGGCCACGATGCCCAGGCCAAGGACCCAGTAACGGTTGGCCTTGACGTCGTGCTCGGGGTTTTCGGTGTCGTCGGTGTTGATCGTCTTGCCGAACCAGCTGGCCACGAACGGCACCACGTCGGCGCGGGCCACCGTGGCGGCTGCGATGAGGGCGCCGGAGGCGGTGGACATCATGGCGGCGACTGCGGCGGCCATGACCAGGCCGCCGATGCCGATCGGCAGGATCTGGGTGGCGACTTCGGCGTAGACAACGTCCTTGCCGAGGTTGGCGACGTCGATGTCGGGCAGGGCCACGCGGGCGGCCAGGCCGATCAGGGCACCGGCGACGCCGTACAGGATGCAGTAGACGCCGGCCGTTGCGCCGCCCCAGCGGGCCACGGTGGGGGTCTTGGCGGTAAAGACGCGCTGCCAGATGTCCTGGCCGATGAGCAGGCCGAGGGTGTAGACCACGAAGTACGTGATGATGGTCTGCATCCCGATGCCATCAAGCTGGAAGAAGCTGGCGTCAACGCGGCTGCGGATGCCGTCGAAGCCGCCGGCGGCGTTGAGCGTGAACGGCAGCATCAGGGCGAAGATGCCCACGGTCTTGATGATGAACTGCACCTGGTCGGCCAGGGTGATGGACCACATGCCGCCGATGGTGGAGTAGACCAGGACGATGGCGCCGCCGACTGCGATGGCGAGCCAGCGCTCCCAGTCGAACAGGACCACGAAGATAGTGGCGTAGGCGCCGGTGGAGGTGGCGCAGAGCATCAGGGTGTAGGCCAGCATCACGATGCCGGAGGTCTGGGTGGCGCGCTGGCCGTAGCGCAGGCTGAGCATCTGGGAGACCGTGTAGATCTTCAGCCGCTGGATGGTGCCGGCGAAGAGCAGGCTCAGGAGGAGCACACCCGCGCCGATGGCGACCACCAACCACATGCCGGAGATGCCGAACTTGTAGCCCAAGCCGACGCCGCCGACGGTGGAGGCACCGCCCAGGACGACGGCGGCCATGGTGCCGGTGTAGAGCAGCGGGCCGAGGCGGCGGCCGGCAACCAGGAAGTCGCTGTTGTTCTTGGTGCGGGACTTGCCCCACCAGCCGAAGGCCAGCATGGCGATGAGGTACACCACCACGATGGCGATGTTGACGAAGTTAGCGTCCATTTGGGGCTCCTTGGAGCTGATCTGCAGTGTGTCTGGAATCCCGGCGGCGCTGCTGGGAAGCCGGTATTCCGCTGCTCTTGTGGAAAGGGGAGGAAGAGTTCCTCAAATATTGCCTCACAGGCAACACTTGTTGCCGGGAAGCGTATGCTGTGACTGACGCAACAGTCAAGGTCGGCCGTCCTATCTGTTGTTCGCCGCGGCGCCCGCCACGTCACGCGGGTCGGCTGGCCATTAGGATTGCTCCAGAGATGGGGCCGCACCGCCGGCCACGAAAGGTCTGCACATGAAGGCACTGCCAGTTGAGCCGAGCAATGTTCCCGTTGCCATCGGTTCCCGAATCCGTGCCGCCCGGCAGTCGCAGCGGCTCACCATCGAGCAGGTTGCCGACGCCACCGGCCTGACTAAGGGCTTCCTCAGCCGCGTGGAACGTGACCTTACGTCGCCGTCGGTGGCGTCCCTGGTGACGCTGTGCCAGGTCCTGTCCATCTCGATCGGCGACTTGTTTGTGGCCCCGGAAACCCACCTGACCAAGCGGGACGAAGGCCCACGGATCTCCCTGGGCGGCGAAGGCATCGTGGAGCGGCTGTTGACTGCCCGTTCCGAACGGCGCATCCAGATCATCCAGGCCGTCATCGAGCCGCATGGCCGCGGCGAGGCTGAGCTTTACGCCGTGGACTGCGACGTGGACGTGCTCCATGTGATCAAGGGGCGCATCCGGCTGATCCTGACCAACGAGGAATACGAGCTCAGTACCGGCGACACCGTGACATTCCCGGGCCGCGAACCGCATACGTGGGTCAATCCCACCGACGAGGCCGTCGAAGTTCTCTGGGTCCTGGTCCCCGCCGCCAGCCGGTAGGTCTTCCTTCCGCCGCTCTCTGCCGCGGGCGGTCCTGCCCTCCGTCGCGCGCTCCGTGCGTTCCTGCCCAGTTTGTGGCCCGTTTTCTTCTGGCTTCGCACGGGCAACCCCAGTGTGACCCGGAAATCAGGAGTTCGTCTCAGGTGCCCGCCAAGGCAACTGGGCGGGAGCGATCACCGAGACCCCGGCCAGGAGAGTTTTGTAAACAACTGATGCGCATAAGAAAACTTCAGGCTATGATGGCTGTCACACCCGCCGATCAATCCTCGAAGGAGAGGCTCATCTTGAAAGAGCTGCGCATCGAAGCCAACGGCAACCTTGGCCCCATCGATTCATCCCGTATCCCGCGCTATGCCGGCGCTGCAACCTACGCCCGCCTGCCGCGCCTGGACCAGGTGGCCAAGGCTGACGTGACGGTGGTGGGCGTGCCCTTTGACTCGGGTGTTTCGTACCGCCCCGGCGCACGGTTCGGATCCAACCACATCCGGGAAGCGAGCCGCCTGCTCCGGCCCTACAACCCGGCCTGGGACGTCAGCCCGTTCGAAAACATCCAGGTGGCCGACGCCGGCGACATGGCGGTCAACCCGTTCAACATCAACGAAGCCATCGAAACCATCCAGCAGAACGCCCTGGACCTCACCGCGGCCGGCAGCAAGCTGGTGACGCTCGGCGGGGACCACACCATCGCCCTGCCATTGCTCCGCGCGGCTGCCGAGCGGGCCGGCGGACCCATTGCCATGCTGCACTTCGATGCCCACCTGGACACGTGGGACACCTACTTCGGCGCCGAATACACGCACGGCACCCCGTTCCGCCGGGCTGTTGAAGAAGGCATCCTGGACACGGAAGCCATCAGCCACATCGGCACCCGCGGCCCGCTGTACGGCAAAAAGGATCTCGACGACGACCACCGCTTCGGGTTCGGCATCGTCACCTCCGCTGACGTCTACTACCAGGGCGTCCTGGAGACCGTAGCCAAGGTCCGTGACCGGATCGGCAACCGCCCGCTCTACATTTCCGTGGACATCGACGTCCTGGACCCCGCACATGCGCCCGGTACCGGAACCCCGGAGGCCGGCGGCATCACCAGCCGCGAGCTCCTGGAGATCATCCGGGGCTTCCGCGGCATGAACCTGGTGGGCGCCGACGTCGTCGAGGTTGCCCCCGCCTACGACCACGCCGAAATCACCGGCGTGGCAGCCAGCCATGTGGCCTATGAACTGATGACCCTGATGGCGGACAATGCTGTTGAAGGCGACCGGTTCGGGGCCGCCAACGGCTACGCCGCGCAAGCTCTCGGCCAGGAAGCCCGCCAACCTGCCGGTTTCGCCGCCGGAACCAAGGAGTAGCCACGATGATTGATTTCGATCCGGGCACGGCAACTGCGCCCGCAGGGGACAGCAGACGGACCAGCCAGCGCAACGGTGGGGACCTCGTCGTCGAAACCCTTGAAGCGCTCGGCGCCAAGACCGTCTTCGGCATCCCGGGCCAGCACGCACTCGGCCTGTTTGACGCCATGGGCCGCGGCAACCTGCACTTCGTGTCCTCGCGTGTGGAGAACAACAGCGCCTTCGCTGCGGACGGGTATTCCCGCGCCACCGGGGAAGTGGGCGTGCTGTTCCTGTCCACCGGACCCGGTGCGCTGACGTCCCTCGCCGGCTTGCAGGAGGCCTACGCCACGGGTGTGCCCATGGTGGTAGTGGCCAGCCAGATCCCGCTCGAGGGACTGGGCGCCCGCCGCAAGGGCATGCTCCACCAGCTCGATGACCAGAAGGCCTCGGCCGCGAACGTCACCAAGAGCCAGCGCCTGATCCAGCACGCGTCCGGTATCCCGTCGGCCATCCAGGATGCCTGGACTGAAGCCATCTCGTCGCCGCAGGGCCCGGTCTGGCTGGAAATCCCGCAGAACGTGCTGCTGGATCCCATCATGGTGCCCCCGGTGGAGGACGCGCTCGCCGAGGCAGCGGACAACCCGCCGCGCGTGGAGTTGGTCCGGGAAGCGGTGAAATGGCTGTCGACGGCGGAACGTCCCGCCATCATCGCCGGTGGCGGTACCCGGCGGGGCCGGGCCGAAAAATCGCTGCTCTCGATTGCCGAAAAGCTGCGGGCACCGGTTATCTGCACGCCTGGCGGCAACGGCGCCTTCCCGTGGACCCATGAGCTCTCGCTGCAGTCCTGGATCGAGGACCGCCACATGACGGACCTCCTGGAGGATGCTGACGTCCTGATTGTCATCGGCTCGTCCCTCGGTGAAGTCACCTCCAACTACTTCACGTTCGCGCCCCGCGGCCGCATCATCCAGATCGACGCCGAACCGCGCGTCCTCGAATCGAACAGTCCTGGCCTGGGCATCCGCGCCGACGCCGGCCAGGCCCTCGCCGCCCTCGACGAGGCCCTGGTGGCGCCCGTCGACACCGCCCGCAGCTGGCATGGGACGACCCCGGAGGACCTGGTGAAGGACTCGCTCGCCAAGGTCAAGGCAAGGCTCGAATCCCAGGACCTGGGCAAAGAGCTGAAGTTCATGTCCGACATCCGCGAAGCCGTCCCCGCGGACATGCAGACCTTCTGGGACATGACCATCTCCGCGTACTGGGGCTGGAGCTGCTGGGATGCCCGGCAGGGCCAGTTCCACTCCGCCCAGGGCGCCGGCGGCCTGGGCTATGGCTTCCCCGCAGCCATCGGCGGTGCCGTCGGCCTGGAAACAGTCGGCAAGCCCGGCCGGGTCCTCGCCGTGTCCGGTGACGGTTCATCCATGTACTCCATCTCCGAGCTCGCCACCGCAAAGCAGCACAACATCCCGGTCACCTGGCTGATCGTGGACGACGGCGGCTACGGCATCCTGCGCGAATACATGGTGGGCGCGTTCGGCAAGGCCACGGCCACCGAGCTCGCGCGCCCCGACTTCGTAAAGCTCGCCGAAGCTTTCGGTGTGCCGGCCACGCGGGTGGCCCCCGAGGATGTCGGGGACGCGCTCAAGGCGGGCTTCGCGGCGGACGGACCCAACGTCGTCGTCGTCGAAACCCTGCTCAAGATGTTCGGCCCCACCCACCTGGACGGCTGAACACCCAGCACCAAAGCACCCGCTCCACCACAGCCCCCGCTCCACCACAGCGCGAGAGGACACTTGAGGCCCCATTCCAAAGGGCCCCAAGTGTCCTCTCGCGCTTTAAGAGCTGGGTTACGTGATCCGGCGGCAGGATCCCGACGACGGCCGCGCCCAGTTGGTTGCCCTGTCGCCGGCCGGCGCTGACAAGCTCCGGAAGATCGAAGAGCGCCGCACGGCCACGCTGCAGGAGTACCTCAGCGATTGGAGCCAGGAGGATGCCGAGGACACGGCACGGATCCTGACGAAACTCTCCGAGTCCCTCAAGCATTCAACCCGGGCACATGCTGTCCCGGCACTTCCAACCGCGATAACAGCCGCCGCAACCCAGAACCTGCAGGAGCACTGATATGTCGAGCCAGCCCGCCGCACCGCCCTTGGCGATGACCCACCGCCAGATCATGGAAGCCCTGACCGGGCTCCTCGCGGCGTTCTTCACCGCCATCCTCAGCAGCACCATTGTGGCCAACGCGTTGCCCACCATCATGTCCGATCTGCACGGCACCCAAACCGACTTCGCCTGGGTGATCACGGCTGCCCTGCTGGCCAACGCCGTCACCACCCCCATCTGGGGCAAGCTGTCCGACCTCTTCAACAAGAAGCTGCTGGTCCAGCTGAGCATTGTCATCTTCGTGGCCGGCTCCGTGATGGCCGGACTCTCCGAAACCATTCCGCTGCTGCTCACCGCACGCGTGATCCAGGGAGCGGCCATGGGCGGACTCACCGCGTTGGCGCAGGCCATCATCGGCACCATGATCCCGCCGCGGGACCGCGGCAAATACTCCGGCTACATGGGCGCCGTGATGGCGGTGGGCACTGCCGGCGGCCCGCTGCTGGGCGGTTTCATCGTGGACAGCCCGCTGGGCTGGCGCTGGACCTTCTTCGTCTGCGTGCCGCTCGCCGTCGTCGCGCTCATCCTGCTCCAGATCACCCTGAAAATCGAGCACGTCAAGCGCCCGGCCAAGATCGACTGGCTTGGCTCCATCCTGCTGACCTCCGGCGTCAGCCTGCTCCTGATCTGGGTTTCCTTCGCCGGAAACCCTGCCTACTACGACTGGGTTTCCTGGGAGTCGGCCGCCATGGTTGGCGGCGGCGTGGTGCTGCTGGCCCTGCTGGTGCTGGTGGAGTCCAAGGTGGAGCAGCCCATCATTCCGCTGAAGATCATCTCCGAACGCACCACCGCTCTGGCCATCATCGCTTCGGTGGCCGTGGGCATCGCGATGTTCGGTTCAACCACCTTCCTGGGCCAGTACTTCCAGGTGGCCCGCGGCGCTACGCCTACTGAAGCCGGACTCCTGACGCTGCCGATGATCGCCGGCAACCTGACCGGTTCGGTCGTTTCCGGTCTGCTCATCAGCCGCACCGGCAAGTGGAAGGGCTACCTGATCGGCGGGTCCATCCTGCTGATCGGCGGCCTCGGCCTGGCCGGCACCATGGACCACACCACCGAACTGTGGCAGGCCGGGATCTTCACGGCAATCCTGGGCGTGGGCCTCGGCATGCTCATGCAGAACCTGGTCCTGGCGGTGCAGAACACGGTCCGGGCGTCCGATATCGGTTCGGCCAGCGCATCCGTGGCATTCTTCCGTTCGGTGGGCGGCGCGATCGGTGTGTCCGTGCTCGGCGCCGTCCTCAGCAGCCGGGTCAGCGAACTCGCCACGCAGGGCCTGGCTGCGGCCGGCATCCCCGTGGCGGGCGGGTCGGCCGGAGCCAGCATGGACCTCGTTGACATGCCCGCACCGGTGCGCGAGATCATGCGCGCTGCCTACGGCGACGCCACCGCAGAGGTCTTCCTGATCTCCGCCGGCGTTGCGGTGATAGCCCTGATCTCGGTCCTGTTCATCAAGGAGCGCCCGCTGCGGCGCACCGTTGACATCCAGCCGGAGGCCGAACCAGGGGCAGGGGCCGAGGCAAACGCCAACGCTGAAAGCACGACGCCGGAACTCGCCTCCGCGAGTCGCTAACCTGAGCGCGAACGGCTGATCGCCGCGCGAACGGACACTTGAGGCCCCACGGATCCGGGGCCGCAAGTGTCCTTTCGCGCAGGTGAGTGGTGGAGGAACGTGTGGGGGAGTACGCCGATCGGATGATATTCGCCGTAGATGTTTCGCCCGGGCAACGGATTTCGTAGAGTGGGTAGGCTGAGAAATGTCAGCCCCGTCTGTTACTACTTATCCTCATCATTTCGCGCTCTCTTCCTAAGGATTCACGGGCATGCTCCGCACCCTCATACGGCGCTACTCCAAGCCGTATATGCCGTATATCATCGCCGTCGTAGTGTTCCAGCTCGCGTCCACCATCGCGGCGCTGTACCTTCCCAGCCTTAATGCCCAGATCATCGACGAAGGCGTTTCCCGCGGGGATACGGATTTCATTTGGCGGACCGGGTCCGTGATGCTGCTGGTGGCCATTGTCCAGGTGGGCACTGCCATCGCCGGCGTCTACTACGGCTCAAAAACGGCCATGGCCGTGGGCCGCGATCTGCGCCGCGGGGTGTTCCGCAAGGTCACCAGTTTCTCCGCCAAGGACGTGAACACGTTCGGCGCCCCCACCCTCATCACCCGCGGCACCAACGACGTCCAGCAGGTCCAGATGCTGGTGCTGATGGGACTGAACTTCATGGTGGCCACCCCCATCATGTGCATCGGCGGCATCATCATGGCGCTGCGCGAGGACATCAGCCTGTCGTGGCTGGTCTGGGTCTCCGTGCCCGTGCTGATCGTGGTAGTGGGCTACCTGGTGGTCAGGCTCATGCCCCTGTTCCGTTCCATGCAGAAGAAGATCGACCGCATCAACGCCGTCCTTCGCGAGCAGATCATCGGCATCCGCGTGGTCCGCGCCTTTGTCCGCGAACCCTATGAAACCGAGCGTTTCGGCGTCGCCAACAAGGACCTGACCGACGTCTCCCTGAAAATCGGGGCCCTGTTTGTCCTGATGTTCCCGGCCATCGGCATGATCCTGCACCTGTCCACGGCCGCCGTGCTGTGGTTCGGCGGCCAGCGCGTGGATTCAGGCGAGATGCAGGTGGGCGCCCTGACCGCGTTCCTGCAGTACCTGCTCCAGATCCTCATCGCCGTCATGATGGGCACGTTTATGGCCATGATGATCCCGCGCGCCTCCGTCTGCGCGGACCGCATCGGTGAAGTGCTCGACGTCGAACCCTCCATCCACGATCCCGAACGTCCCGAAACTCCCGCCACCCTGGCCGGGGTAGTGGAGTACCGGAACGTCACCTTTGCCTACCCCGGTGCCGAGACGCCGGTGCTGAGCAACATCAGCTTCACCGCCAAGCCAGGTGAGACCGTTGCCATCATCGGTTCCACCGGTGCAGGCAAGACCTCGCTGCTGGCCCTGCTGCCGCGCCTGTACGACATCGCCGAGGGCGAAGTCCTCCTGGACGGCGTCTCCGTCAGCAACCTGGACCGTGCCGAGATCACCAAGCGCGTGGCCCTGGTCCCACAGAGGCCGTACCTCTTCTCCGGCACCATCGAGCACAACCTGCGCTTCGGCAAGACCGAAGCCACCGACCAGGAACTCTGGGACGCGCTGCAGATCGCCCAGGGCGGGGACTTTGTCCGCGAGAAGAAGAATGGACTGAACGCCCGCATCGCGCAGGGCGGCATCAACGTCTCCGGCGGCCAGCGGCAGCGGCTCTGCATCGCCCGCGCCTTGATCACCAAACCCAAGGTCTACCTCTTTGACGATTCGTTCTCGGCGCTGGACGTGGCAACCGACGCCAGGCTCCGCGCCGCGCTGAAACAGACCACCGCCGACGCCACCGTGATCATCGTGGCCCAGCGGATCTCCACCATCACCGACGCGGACCAGATCCTGGTCCTGGACAACGGCCGGATCGTGGACCGCGGAACGCATGAGGAACTCCTGGAAACCTCACCCACCTACCAGGAAATTGTTGAATCCCAGCTGAGCGTGGAGGAAATGGCATGAGCGCCGCCAAGAAGGACTCGGCAGGCTCGACCACCGAAGCGATAAGCTCGACCACCGAAACGAACCCGGAATCCGTAACTCCCGAAGACCTTCTGGAGGACGACGATTTCTTCGAGGAGGAATACAAGCCCTCCGAAGCCGACGGCGACATGTTCGGCGGTATGCCCGCTAAGAAGGCCGAGCACTTCTGGCCCTCGGCGAAGCGCCTGCTGGGGCTCCTGAAGCCTGAGGCTGTGGGCATTTACGCCGTGGTGGCCCTGGTGGTGGTCTCGGTGGTCCTGAATGTCATCGCCCCCAAGATCCTGGGCCAGGCCATGGACGTCATCTTCGGCGGCGTGGTTGGCAAGCAACTGCCCGCGGGCGCCAGCAAGGACGAGTTCGTGGAAGGCCTGCGTCAGCAGGGGCAGGATAACTTCGCGGACATGGTGTCGCGGATGGAGTTGGTTCCCGGCACCGGGATCAACTTCCAGAAACTCTCAGTCCTGATCGCCATGGTGCTGCTGATGTACTTTGTGGCCAACATTTTCCTCTGGCTGCAGGGCTACGTGCTGAACCGCATCGTCATGAAGGTGATCCGCAGGCTCCGGGACGACACCGAAAAGAAGCTGAACCGGCTCCCGCTGAACTACTTCGACACCCGCCAGCGCGGCGACGTCCTCTCCCGGGTGACGAACGACGTCGACAACGTCCAGCAGGCGCTGCAGCAGGCGTTCGCGCAGCTGATCAGCTCGCTGCTGACGGTGATCGGCATCGTCATCATGATGTTCATCGTCTCCTGGCAGCTTGCTCTCATTGCCCTTGTGGCGCTGCCGCTGTCCGGTGTGGCTGCCGGCCTGATCGGCTCGCGCAGCCAGAAGCTCTTCGCCGCCCAGTGGAAGAACACGGGCGAGCTGAACGGCCAGATCGAGGAGTCCTTCTCCGGGCACGATCTTGTGCGGGTCTTCGGCCGTGACGCTGACATGTTGGAACGCTTCGAAGAGCGGAACGAGGCCCTCTACAAGGCCAGCTTCGGAGCCCAGTTCGTCTCCGGCATGATCTTCCCGGTTATGCAGTGCGTTTCCTACCTCAGCTATGTGGGCATCGCCGTCGTGGGTGGCCTCCGGGTAGCCTCGGGCTCGATGTCCCTGGGCGACGCCACTGCGTTCATCCAGTACTCGCGCGAGTTCACCCAGCCGCTGGGCCAGATGGCCGGCATGGCCAACATGCTGCAGTCGGGTGTCGCATCCTCGGAGCGGGTCTTTGAATTCCTCGACGCCGACGAGCAGGACTCCGAGACTGCCACCGAGCACCTGCCAGCCAAGACCGACGGCCATGTCGAGTTCAAGGACGTCACGTTCAGCTACACCGAGGACAAGCCGCTGATCGAAAACCTGTCCTTCACGGCAGAACCGGGGCACACTGTGGCAATTGTTGGTCCCACCGGGGCCGGCAAAACCACCCTGGTAAACCTCGTGATGCGCTTCTACGAGCTCAACTCAGGTTCCATCACCCTGGATGGCGTGGATGTCACGCACCTGAGCCGGTCCGAGCTGCGGTCCAAGGTGGGCATGGTGCTACAGGATGCGTGGCTGTTTGGCGGGTCCATTTACGACAACATCCGGTATGGCAACCTGGACGCCACCGAGGAGCAGGTCATGGCAGCCGCCAAGGCCACCTTCGTGGACCGCTTTGTGCGCGCGCTCCCGGATGGCTACGACACCGTGATCGATGAAGAAGGCAACAACGTCAGCGCCGGTGAAAAGCAACTGATCACCATCGCCCGCGCATTTGTGGCCAACCCGTCGCTGCTCATCCTGGACGAGGCCACCAGCTCCGTGGATACACGCACCGAGCTGCTGGTCCAGAAGGCCATGGCGGCGCTGCGGACGGACCGCACCAGCTTTGTGATCGCGCACCGGCTCTCCACCATCCGCGACGCCGACACCATCCTGGTGATGGAGAACGGCAAGATCGTGGAGCAGGGCAACCACAAGACGCTGCTGGCGGCTGAGGGTGCCTATTACCGGCTGTATATGTCCCAGTTCGCCGGTTCCGACGTTGAAGAAACCGTTGTGGACGATTCGACGGCGGTCCACAGCTGAGCGCGCCGGGCACCGGATCACCCCGGCGCATCGAGGTCCTGGTCCCGATGCGCTGGGGTGACATGGACGCCTACGGGCACATCAACAACGTCCAGATTGTCAGGATGCTCGAGGAGGCCCGGATCGCAGCGTTCGGGCCTCCCCGGGGTGCCGGCCTGCCCGGCATCGAACCGGAAGTGTCGCTCTTCAACGACGTTCCGGAGGGAACCCTGGCGCTGGTAGTGGACCACAGGATCCGCTACGTCAGGACGTTGGAATACCGCAACGTCCCGGCTGTGGTCCAGGTGTGGATCGGCGCGGTGAAGGGCGCCAGCTTCGACATCCACTACGTAGTTCAGGACCCGGTCACCCGGGAGGAGTGCGTCCGGGCCAGCAGCCATCTGGCGTTTGTGGACGAGGCTTCCGGCCGCGTCCTTCGCCTGACGCCGGAGCAGAAGGAGCGGCTGGCGCCGTTCACCGTTTGAGCCGTTCGCGTTTTGAACCGTACGGCGCCGTGCCCGCACACCCGTTGCGCAGGCACGGCGCACACCGGAAACTGGAAATACCCACTAAGGAGCGTTGACCATGGCCAAGAAAAACAAAAAGACCTGGAAAGAGATGTCACCGGCGGCACGGGCGGGATTCGTGGTCATCGGGATAGGGCAGGTGGCGCTGATGCTGGCCGCCCAGCGTGACATCTCCAAGCGTCCGGCGGCGCAAATCAATGGGCCAAAGGCAGCCTGGCGGGTGGCCGCCCTGATCAATTTCATCGGGCCGATGGGCTACTTCATTCTAGGGCGCAAACGGCCCGGAGCCGGACTCGGAGCAGTTAAGTAGCAGGCCTCGGATCTGCACGCCGTCAGGGTCTTCGGAGCAGGCATCCAGCTTGAGCCTGTAAATTTGAACCCATGACCCCAAATCCCAAGACTGCCATGCACCGCGCCCTCGGTGTCTCAAAGGAGATCGAGGACGCGGCCTGGTTTGTGCTGGGACCGGGCTTGCAGGGCAAGCCGTCGGCCCTGGACGGGAACACCCTGACGTGGACTGCGGAGGCTGCGGCGGAGCTGCTGGAGCGCCTGGACCGGGGAGCCGCTGATGCCAAGGCGCCCATGATGACCAATCTCCGGCAGAACCTCGAGGACGCCTCCCGCGAGGCAAAGCAACTGGCCGTGGAGCTGCTCTTCCTGCAGTCACTGCCCCTGGCGCACGAGGTCAAGTCGCTCAAGGTCAAGCGCGCCCGGGTGGCGGAGGCTGCGTCCTGGCTGGAGCCGCCGCTGGAGCTGCCCGAGGAACTTTACAAGGGCATGACGGACCACGGCGTGATCCGGGACCGCACCGCCGAATTCAACTGGACCATCTGGGACCACCTCAAGTGGCTCTGCCGGTTTGTGCAGCATGTGGACCAGCAGGTTCCTGCGGCCATCGCCAAGGCGCTGAAGGACCCGCTGAAGTTCCATGAGCTCGCCGCGGGCACCCCGGCGGACCAGCCCGCCATCCGCCGCAGCATCGAATACCTGGCCTGGCCCAGCTACTTCGAGCCGGTAGTGGCGGACGTGGAGCGGCAGGAAATCCGGGACGCCTTCGCCTCGCTGGTAGGCGGGGCCAAGGGCGATTCCGACGAGGAAATCACCGCGGACATAAACCGCATCCGCCTGCACCTGGATGAACAGGCGGGCCAGCGCATCGACTGGTACGCCCGCCAGCTGGTCAGCCAGTGGCGCAAAGTCGGGGACCCCGGCCGACGCGCGTGGCTGCTGCGTACCCACAGCGACAACGCTGAACTCCTCACCGCGTGGCAGGACGAGGAGAAGGTGACGCTCGACGTCGAACATCTCCGCCACCTGGACCCCGGCGTGACCGCGGGGCTGGTGCAGCACGCCGTGGACGAGGACTACAAGCATCTCGGCTACGTCGAGCGGGAGGACACCAAAACGGCGGTGTTTGCCTTCCTCACGGTCATGAAGCCGGGCGACCTGGTTCTGTTCCAGCACGCCGGCACCGTGCGGCTGGGCGTGGTGCTGGGCGAGCCCGAGCACAACGACGATAACCGCCGGCTGCGGCGCAAGGTGCGCTGGCTGGACGACGACGGCCACGCCACCGCAGAC
The DNA here is from genome assembly GCF_023913815.1 of Pseudarthrobacter cellobiosi. Taxonomy (NCBI): domain Bacteria; kingdom Bacillati; phylum Actinomycetota; class Actinomycetes; order Micrococcales; family Micrococcaceae; genus Pseudarthrobacter; species Pseudarthrobacter cellobiosi. The sequence continues at coordinate 18,772 of NZ_JAMXBK010000015.1, read as the reverse complement.
CTGCCGCGCCACGTCCAGCGGCAGCTGGCCACCTCGGGGATCGTTGTTGACGTGACCAGGGTGGTGCAGGCGCTCCAGGCGCTCGTGCCGGCCGAGGCGGAACCGGATGACGACGACGCCGACGCACCGGCCGCCGTCGTCCCCCCTGTGCAGGAGGGCTTCCGCCCGCTGAGCCGCGACTTCGCGGACTCGCTGCACATGGACCTGGAGCCGCTGCAGGAGATCGCGGAACTGCTGGAGGAGAACCGCCAGCTGGTCCTGTACGGGCCGCCCGGAACGGGCAAGACGTACCTGGCCAAGCACCTCGCGGCGGAACTGGCCCAGGACAGCACGGACGAGCGGGTGAAGCTGGTGCAGTTCCACCCGTCGTACGCGTATGAGGACTTTTTTGAGGGCTACCGGCCGGACAAGACGGACGAGGGCCAGGTGGCCTTCAAGCTCGTGGCGGGGCCGCTGCGCCGGCTGGCCGAGGAAGCCGCCAAGCCCGGGAACGAAAAGAAGCCCTATTTCCTGATCATTGACGAGATGAACCGCGCCAACCTGGCCAAGGTGTTCGGCGAGCTCTATTTCCTGCTGGAGTACCGCGATGACCGGATCTACCTGCAGTACAGCCCGAACGAGCCGTTTACGCTGCCGGACAACCTGTACATCATCGGCACCATGAACACCGCGGACCGGTCCATCGCCATGATGGATGCCGCCATCCGACGCCGGTTCGCGTTCATCGAGCTGCATCCGCAGACGGAGCCCGTGAAGGGGTCGCTGCTGCGGTTCCTGCAGGCGCGGGACCTGGACACCACGCCGGCGCTGCTGCTTGACGCGCTCAACGCCGCCATCGACGAGTGGGACCGGGACCTGATGATCGGCCCGTCGTACTTCATGAAAACAGCCGCCCAGACGCCGGCAGGTCTGCGCCGGATCTGGAAGTACGAGCTGATGCCGCTGCTGGAAGAGCACTACCACGGCCAGCTGACCCGGGCGCAGCTGGAGGAGCGGTTCGGGCTGGAGCAGCTGCTGGGACGCCTTGTTACCAGCTAAGCCAACCCACACTCCCGCGCACGGCGGCGCGGTGCACGGCGGTGCAGCGCAGCGCGGGCGGGCGCCGGCAGCGCGCCATCTGGTCCTCGACGAGCTGTCCAAGGGCATCGTGGAACGCCTGGATGCCGCCAGCGCGGCCTTCGTGAACGCCAGCGGGCTCGCCAAGGCCTCCCCGATGGGCATGGGTTTGTACCGGATCGAGCCCGCGGGCAAGGTGGGTTCGGTCCGCACGGCCACCGTGCAGCTGGATGTGCGCCCCAAGGACCGGCTGGGCCTGAGCCGGCTGCTCTTCCTCCTCAGCTACGCCGGCAACCAGGGCTTCCGGCCCGATTCCGTGGCGGCAGCGGAGGACCGCGAACTCTGGAGCGCGCTGGCGGAATCCCTCGCCCAACTGGCAGAGCGTGCCTTGGGACGAGGCGTGTTGCAGGGCTACCTGACCGTTGATGAATCGCTCCGCACGGTCAAGGGCCGCATCCGGATTTCCGACCAGATCTCGCGGCGCCCCGGCATGCTGGTGCCGCTGGAAGTGTCCTACGACGAGTTCACCGAGGACATCGCCGAGAACCGGATCCTGCGGGCCGCGCTGGAGCGCATGGGCAAGGTGCCGGGGGTCCGCCCCGAAGTGCTGAGCCGCCTGCGGCAGCTGAAGGGAAAACTCGACGCCGTCACCCGCCTTCCTTCCGGTGCGCCCCTGCCGCCGTGGACGCCGAGCAGGATGAATATCCGCTACCAGTCAGTGCTGCGCCTCGCTGAGCTGATCCTGAAGAATGCCTCGGCGGAGGCGGGGGAGGGGAAGCAACAGACGGCATCGTTTGTGGTGGACATGGCCCAGGTGTTCGAGGATTTTGTGGGCACGGCGCTCCGCGAGGCCATGGCAGCGTATCCGGGCGAGATGCGGCTGCAGTACAACGTGCTCCTCAGCGAAGCTGTCCATGATGCCGACCGGCTCTCCGTTCGCCCGGACGCCGTGCACCTCTTGGGCGGCCGGCCGATTGTGGTCTACAACGCAAAGTACAAGACCGCCACGGACCTGGGCGCTTCCCTGACCGCCGACCACTACCAGATGCTTGCCCACTCCACTGCCCTGGGTGTGCCCACCGCGTGGCTGATCTATGCGGGGGCGGGTGAGATGAAGCTGCGGCGGATCCTGAACACTGACATCGACATTGTGGAGTTTCCGCTGGATCTGTCGCTGCCGCCGTCGGGCATTTTGGCAGCTGTGGCGGACCTGGCGCGGCAGTCCTGGGGCGAAGTGGTCCCCACCCGCCCCCTAACCTCGCAAGCTCGGCCAGGGAACCCGGCGGGCGTGGGCCCAGCCTAGGCCGGGAGGCTAAACCGGCACCCGGAACGTGAAGGTGGTGCCCTGGCCCAGTTTGCTTTCCACCTGGATGGTTCCGCCGTGGGCCTCCACGATTGCCTTGCTGATGGGCAGGCCCAGGCCCACGCCGGGAATGGCTGTCCGGCGGACGTTGCTGGTCCGGAAGAACTTGGCGAACACGTGGGCCTGGTCGTCGGCGCTCATGCCCATGCCGGTATCGCTGACGCGGCAGGCGACGTGGCCGTCGTCGTGCTCCAACGACACCACTACGTGGCCGCCGTCGGGCGAGTATTTGATCGCGTTGGAGACCAGATTGTCCAGCACCTGGGAGATGCGGGGGCCGTCCACGTGGGCCTCCAGCTTGGCTGGTGTTTCGGCGATCAACGCCACGCGGGAGGCGTCAGCCCGGGGCATCGCGGCGGACACGCTGGCGCGCACCAGTTCAGCGACGTCCACGGCGTGCGGGGTCACGATCAGCTGCCCGTTCCTGGTGGCGAGGAGATCGGACACCAAGGTGAGAAGCCGTTCTGAATTGCGCTTGATAATGTTCAGTGGTTCCAGTTGGTCGTGGCCGGGATCGTCCTCCAGGAGAAGTTCCACGTAGCCCAGGATGGAGGTCAGGGGTGTCCTGAATTCGTGGGAGACACTGGCGACGAAATCATCTTTGGCGGCCAGGGCGTCCACCAGGTCTGTCACATCACTGAACACGATCACCGAGCCGGCGAACGTTCCGTCCGGGTCCTTCATGGCCCGGGCGCTGGTGGTGATGGCCCGCTGCTTCTTGCCTTCGCCCAGCCAGACCATGTAGTCCGTGAACGTCTCGCCGAGGATGGCCCTGCGCACGGGGCGCTCCGCCATCGGGACAAGGGTGGTACGGTCTGCGGCGAAGACCAGCAGTTGGGACTCGTTCGGATCGTCGATGTCCTTCGGGCGGGCAAGTTCGTGGTTGGCGCGCTGCTTCCGGTTCATCAGGATGTCGTTTCCGTCGGCATCGACGGCGAGGACGCCCAGATGCACGGTATCAAGAACGGAGTTGAGCAAGGCCTCCTGCCGCTTTGTGCTGAGCAGGCCGGCTTGGAGTTGCTTGTCCTTCTCTTCGAGAATCCGCTGCTGCCGTCTCAGGCTCAGCGTCAGCATGGTGACAGATACTCCGATCCCCAGCATCATTACAGGAAGCAGCAGCGAACGGGCCAGGTTCGGTCCGGAGACGTCCCCGCGCATAAAAAGGGGCGTCCAGATGATCGCCAACGGCATGATGAAGGACAGCCACAGTGACACGCGGAGGTAGTATCCGGAGGCGCAGAGCCAGATCACGGGGAAGACCGCGAGCAGGCTGATTCCTGTGAGGCTTTCCTGGCTTCCTTCGCGGCCCACCGCAATGGAGATGAAGTCCAGCAGCGGGATCACCAGGAACGCGGTGTGCGGCAGGCGGTCCCATGGAACCACGTAGCACAGCACCATAATGGCAAGTTGGGAAAAGAGGAACACCACGAACAGCGGGTTATCCATGCTTCCGGGAAAAAACGCCGAAACGAGGACCACGGCCAGCAGTGTGGTTATGAAAAGGGGCATCTGGCTCAGGGCCACCCTGTCCGTCAGCCGGTATTCGTGGAAGGGCCGCCGGAAAAACCTGAGGCGACCCGTGGCCCACGCTACGGGTTCATTCATGAACGGCGGCCTGAAGTGGGAGTATAGGGGAATGCATACCAGCAGGATATCGGCAGCAGGCTATACTTCTCACGTTATCAAGCTGGCGGAGGGGGCTGGTATGAGCGAAGCGCGAGTGGGTCTGGTCATCGAGGACGATCAGGATATCCGCGAGCTGGTACGCGCGGTGCTGACCCAAGCGGGGTTTGATGTCACCGTCGCGGGCAGCGGATCCGAAGGGGTTAAGGCTGCGAGAATCTTGAATCCTGACGTCATAACGCTTGATTTGGGGCTGCCGGACATCGACGGGTTCGAGGTCTCCCGCCAGATCCGCGAGTTTTCGGATGCTTACATCGTGATGCTCACGGCACGGGCTGAAGAACTGGATACTTTGATCGGTCTCGAGTCCGGTGCAGACGACTACCTCACCAAACCCTTCCGCCCCCGCGAACTCCGCGCGCGGATAGCGGCGATGATGCGCCGGCCCCGGTCGCTTCCGGACGCGGGGGAGAGCGCTCCCGTTTCTGATCGCCCGGCGGACGCCGTTGGTGGCAGCGGAAACGGACATTACAGCCACAACGGACTGGATCTGAGTTACGCCTCACGGTCGGTCAGCGTGGACGGCCAGGAGCTCAACCTGACCCGGACCGAGTTCGAACTCCTGTTTACCCTGCTCGAGGCGGGACGGACTGTCCGGACCAAATCGGATTTGGTGCGCCGGCTCCGGGACGAGGATTACGACGTCGGAAGTTACATCAGCGAGGCGGACGAACGTTCCGTGGAGGTGCACATGGGCAACCTCCGGAAAAAGCTTGGTGATTCACCGCAGCAACCGCGCTGGCTGCAGACGGTCCGCGGCGTGGGCTACCGGTTGGCGCCTGGCGAGCGGTGAGCCTGGAGCCTGTGCAGGGTCTGGCGGCTGCACTGGTTGATCGGCCGGAGGTAGTTGACGGCAAGCTGCGGCAGTGCAAGGGAAGGTTCCGCACTCGGTGACTCTTCCCGGATGGAACGTTCAAGGTCCATGGCCAGGCCCGCCAGCCGTTCCGCGCCCACCATCTGGCTCGATGTCTTGAGGCTAAGGATCGCGTCCACGGCCCCGTCCAGGTCTCCGGTGGTCAAGGCCAGGCGCAGCTTGCCGATCCGGAACGGCAGGCAGTCGATGAAGTTCCCTACGAAGACGCCGCAATACCCCTCGTCCTCGTCTAGTTCGACTCGCAGCCGGTCAAGTACGGAGGGATCTACCAAGGGGCGCCCTGCGTCATCGGATGGTGCCATCTCCGTCCCTTCCGCTCGCGCCTGCCGCCCCGATGGGGGGCTGTGACTTGGTTTTGTGTCCACTTTCAGAGTAAATCTGTTCCCTGGGGATGCAGCCGTTCGGGACAAGGACTGCGGGATTCCTGAGGAGAATGCGGGTTTTTCATAGGAGTTCATCTTTGCGGGCGCCGATCAATTCGGGAGGCGGCAAAGGCTCAAGTTTGACTCAAATTCCCGCTGGCGTTTCTTGCCTGCCGTGGATTCGCCTGCCGCCTGTTTGCCGGGCGCCTATCCGCCGGCCGCCGAGGAACTCCACCAGGTGGGCTTCGAGGGCGGAGCCGTCCTTCAACTCGCACTCCCACACGGTGAGCACCTCCCAGCCGGCGGCCATCAACTGTTGGCGCTGGTCGGCGTCGCGGTTTTTGGTGCGGGTGCGCTTGGCCTCCCAGAAGGCGGCATTCGCCTTGGGCGCGTGCTGGCCTACCCGGCAGTCGTGGAAGTGCCAGAAGCAGCCGTTGATGAAGATGACCTTGTGCCGGCCTGCGAATACCAGGTCCGGGCGGCCGGGCAGGCGGCTTTGGCCGGCCCTGCCGTGCAAGCGGTAGCGGTAACCCTTGGCATGAAGGAGGCGGCGCACCAGCAGTTCCGGCTTGGTATTCTTGCCCCTGATGCGGGACATGTTCCAGCTGCGTTGCTCGGGAGTGAGCCTATCCGCCATGATTCCAGCCTAGGGGCTCCTAAATTTCGCGCTCCGGCTGGTCACCCAGCTCGAAATGGCGGCCGCTGACGGACGTAGGCACGACCTCCACGTAGAAATCCTTCAGCGTCGGCACCCAGGATTTCAGGCCGAGCTCTTCGACGGCGGCGAGCTCCGTTGACTTGGTCAGGACACGCGCCGTGCCCCGGAGGACCACCGACCAGGCTTCGTCCGAGAGGATACCGTCCGTTTCAAGCAGCACCCGGGAGTTGATGGTGAGCTGCGCCAGCTTGTTGCCTGGCGCGGTGCGGAGGTAGATCTTCCGGTCCGAGCTCAGGTAGTTGACGGGAAAAATGTCGGGTTCACCGGCCACAGAGACCACCAGCCGGCCGTGCTTTGTTGCTTCCAGGAGTTTCCAGGACTGCTCGTCGTCGAGCTCAAGAACGGGGTTGCCATCTGCGTGGGTAAACATCATGCAGCCCATTCTTCTACGTTCGGTAGAAGAATTCTAGGGGTTGTGCGTGGGAATCCGGTGCGCAAGGGGCTGGGAGGACGATTATCCGTGTGACTTTTTATTGGTTCTTCGCGGTGGTAGAACCGATGGCGGGTGGCTGTGGATAACTTTTATCGCTCAAATGTCTCCTGGGCTACCCTTAAGGTCATTGTTCGGAGCGAGGCGTCTTGAAACTATCGGGGGATTAGCTGCCCATGACATCGCACATCACTTCCACGTCCAGGCGTTTGCGCATGCACCTTGTTGCTGCTGTTGCCGCGTCTGCATTGCTCTTGACCGGTTGCAACTCGGGTAGCGATCCTGGGGGCACCTCGTCCGCGTCTCCGACTTCGACGGCAAGCCCAAGCGCAACCCCAACCCCGACGGCGACTCCCGCCTACGTGCCCGCTTCGGCTAGCGGCCGTGCTCAGAACGTGCCGGTGCCGGTGTTGCCGGAGGTGGCGAAGACGGAGACGAAGGAGGGGCTCGAGGCGTTCGTCGCATACTGGTACTCGACCTTGAGTTACGCCTACGAGACTGGCGATACCAAGCCGCTGGAGTCGGCCTCAGGGCCGTCCTGCGGTAGCTGTGCGAAAGTTAGGACCGAAGTCACGGAGTGGCATTCGGATGGACGCTGGATGGCTGGCGGCAAAATGCACGTGGAGGGGGTTCATTCAGACTTTATCGAGACCGGCCCCGCTGAGTATCAAGCCGTAGTCCAAGTTTATCAAGATGCGACTGATTACTACCTAGCGGATGCCACGCTCAAAGGGAGTCTGCCCAGACAGCCGGCCGTTGGTGACATCGTCATTGCCGTTTTCGATGGAAGTGGATGGAAAGCCAACACTGTCGAACACCTGGTGAAATAATGGACAGCCATGCTCCAGCACGGCCGAGGCTGCTGGCCCTGATGGCTTGCATGGTCCTGATGCTGTTTTCGGGGCCGACAGCCATTTCAGACTCCGCCGATTCACCGGCGATTGGGACTGGCTGGGCTGGCAATGGCGCTACCGCCGTTGGCTGGTTTCAAGATCCTCAGAGCAATTCATGGACTTCGGTGCCGGTCGGGCTTCCGGATGACCCCTTCAAGTACAGATCCAAACACGTATGCAGAGCGGACCCCAAACTCGACGGGTCGAACTGTGCAGGGCCCGATATCGAATGCACCGATGGGGATAACGGCCGCGTGGTTAACTGGTATAGGTCTCTGAAGGCGCTGAACGTCTACACATTTTTCGCGGGACCGACCTGCATTTATGACGAAAAGCCTGTCGATGTCCTGGAGCAAATTGCCGCCCAGATCCAGCAGCAGCTCGAGAGCCTGCCCGTCAGCGCGGGAGCAGTGGTCGCGCAGCCCAGCCCCAACACGCTCCGGGGTGCTGAGACCAACTTCTACGCCGACGCGTCCGAGCAACAGTTCGACGTCACGATGCTCGGACAGAAGGTTCACGTAGTCGCCACGCCGGTTCAGTACACCTGGAATTACGGCGACGGAACCGTCTTCGGTCCGCAGCCTTCCATGGGTGGGCCGCTGCCACAGGACCGCTGGGGTGAGAAGACCCGAACAAGCCACGTCTACGCGGACACTGGCGACTTCCAAGTTGTCCTCACGACGTCCTTCCAAGGCACGTATTCCGTGAACAACGGACCACCGCTGCCTATACCGGGCCAAGGCCAGTTCAGCGCACCGCCGCAGACCATCAGCGTCTGGCGGTCCATCACAAGGAACTACGCCGACGACTGCAACCAAAACCCGCAGGGTCAAGGATGTCCGGGCGTCGCATCGCCCCGATAGGAAGCATCAGGCGACGCGTCTTAGGCGGCAGGCGGCCGGGACCTAGCAACTCAAAAACCAGCCACGCCACCCCTGCAGAGAGTGATCCCCGCCTCCATCGGAATACTTGCACGCGCCGCGCAGTTGCGCACAGCAGTACCAATTCACCTCGAAAGGAACTGCGCATGCTGTTTTCCCCCTTGACTCTAGGCGAGCTTGAGCTGCCCAACCGCCTGGTAATGGCACCCCTGACCCGTCTCCGCTCAGGCGAGGACGGTGTTCCGGGTCCCTTGGTCGTGGAGCACTACCGGCAGCGCGCATCCTTGGGACTCATCGTCAGCGAAGGCATCTACCCGAGCCCCGCCGGACGCTCCTACCCGGGTCAGCCCGGTCTCGTCACCGCGGAGCAGATTGCCGCCTGGAAGAAGGTCACCGACGCGGTGCACGCTGAAGGCGGCCGGATCTTCGCCCAGATCATGCACGGCGGACGGGTTTCCCATGCGGACATCACCGGCGGCCATACCATCGTGGGTCCGAGCGCCATCGCCATCGAGGGCGAGGTCCGCACCCCGTCCGGCAAGCAGCCGTATCCTGTCCCGCACGCGCTGACCATCGGTGAGCTGCCCGTCGTGATGCAGGAAATCGTCACCGGCTCGACCAATGCCATTGAAGCGGGATTCGACGGCGTGGAGCTGCACTCGGCCAACGGCTACCTTCTCCACGAATTCCTTGCCCCGAACTCCAATGTCCGCGACGACAGCTACGGCGGCTCGCCGGAGAACCGGGCCCGCTTTGTGATCGAAACGGTCAACGCCGCGGTGGCCGCGGTGGGTTCGAGCCGCGTGGGCATCCGCATCTCGCCGGAGCACAGCGTCCAGGGCATCGCCGAAACGGATGCGGCCGATGTCCGCGACACCTACGAGGTGCTGGTGGACAGCATTGCCCCGCTCAACCTCGCCTACGTCAGCATCCTGCACCACGAGCCCACGAGTGAGCTGGTCCAGGATCTCCGGGCGCGTTTCAACGGCACGTTCCTGGTGAACTCCGGCTTCGGCACCATCACCACGCTGGAGGAAGCAACCGCATTGGTGGCCGACGGTCATGCAGACGCTGTGGTGGTGGGACGCCCCGCCATTGCCAACCCGGACCTCGCGCGGCGCTGGAAGGAAAGTCTCCCCCTGAACGAACCGGACGCGTCCACGTTCTACGCAGAAGGCTCCGTAGGCTACACGGATTACCCCGCGTATTCGGCTTAGCGGTCAATGCTCGCCTTGGCCAGAGATTAACGACGACGGCGGCACCCGGCTTGGGTGCCGCCGTCGTTGGCTGCTCGGTGTGCTGTCCCGGCAGCGCGCGCCAATTAGCCATCCGACGGCCTTTTTGGCTCATTTTCAAGATTGGCCCGCCCAGGTTCACAAGAACTGAGCGGTATCGCCAGAATACTCCAGTGAATGGATTATTGCTAGAGAAATAACTACAGGTATGCCTCCCGGCCCGTCCCTTCGCGCATCACCAGCTTGTCGTCCTGAATGGAGACGAGCAGGCTTTTGGGCTTTCCGCTGACTTTGGTAATGGCTTTCAGGCCCCGGTTGGTGACTTCCACGCCCACCTGCGCCCCTTTCGCCGGCAGCTCCACGGACGCTTCGTAGGCTTCTCCCAGCAGCGGGTTGGTGGACACCCCCATATCGCGGCGGACCTCCTTGCCGTTGACCATAACGGTAATGTTGGCCTCGTCGAATCCTTCCTGAAAGACGATGAGCAGTTCCCGCATGGTGGCCTCTTCCTCGAAGTGATTACCTGTGACGGCATATCAACTACAGCACTTCGCGGCCCGGAGCGGAATACCCCGGCCGGCTGCCCGGCAGTGCGTCGCTGGAGACCATCAGGCCCGTAGGGCAAAATGTTCAGGTGACCCAACTCCCGCACGTCCCGTCTGCCCCCACGTCTGCCTCAACTCCGGACAGCGCCATCCACGCCCAGATCGCCGCCGAGCTTGGCGTGAAGACCTGGCAGGTCAAGGCTGCAGTGGACCTGCTCGACGGCGGGTCCACCGTTCCGTTCATCGCCCGGTACCGCAAGGAAGCCACCGGGACGCTGGATGACACGCAGCTGCGCGAGCTCGACGAGCGACTGCGCTACCTCCGCGAACTCGAGGACCGCCGTCGTGCTGTCCTCGAAGCGATTGCCGCGCAGGGGCAGCTGACCCCCGAGCTGCAGGCAGCGATCTTGGCCGCGGATACCAAGTCCCGGTTGGAGGACATCTACCTTCCCTTCAAATCCAAGCGCCGCACTAAGGCCCAGATCGCCCGTGAAGCTGGGCTGGAACCGCTCGCCGACTCGCTGCTGAAGCGGCCCGACCTGGATCCGGAACGCGAGGCCGCCAAGTACCTGAACGCCGAACACTCTATTGATGACGCGGCCGCCGCGCTCGCCGGCGCCCGTTCCATCCTGGTCGAGCGGGTTTCGCAGGATCCGGACCTCGCCGCAACCCTGCGTGAGCGGCTGTGGACGCAGGGGCGGATGGTGTCGCGGGTCAAGAAGGGCAAGGAGGCCGACGGGCAGAAGTTCGCCGATTACTTTGAGTTCGCCCAGGCGCCCACCGGAATGCCCTCGCACCGCGTGCTTGCGCTGTTGCGCGGTGACAAGGACGGCGTCCTGGAGCTGGATCTCGCCGAGGCGGATCCGAACGACGACGACGCCCTGGCCGCCGCGCGTTCCCGTTACGAATCCGCCGTGGCCAGGTGCCTCGGGGTTGCCGACCGTGGCCGGCCTGCCGACGGGTGGTTGATCCAGACCGCGCAGCTTGCCTGGCGCTCGCGCGTGCTGGCGCGGCTGACTGCAGACCTCCGGGGGCGGCTGTTCACCGACGCCGAGGACGAGGCTGTCCGGGTGTTCGCCGCCAACCTCCGCGACGTGCTCCTGGCCGCACCCGCCGGAAACCGCGCCACTCTTGGGCTGGACCCGGGGCTGCGGACCGGCGTGAAAGTGGCCGTCGTGGACGGTACGGGCAAAGTGGTGGCCACAGACACTGTGTACCCGCACGCCCCTGCGCGGAAGTGGGACGAGGCCCTGGCCACCTTGGTCCGGCTCGCCCGGAAGCACAACGTGGAGCTGGTGGCCATCGGCAACGGCACAGCGTCTCGCGAGACGGACAAGCTTGCCGCGGAACTGATCAAGCTGCTGCCGGCCGCGGATGCGAAACCGCAAAAACTGGTGGTTTCAGAGGCCGGAGCGTCGGTGTACTCCGCTTCGGCGCTGGCCTCGGCGGAGCTGCCGGGCATGGATGTATCCCTGCGCGGTGCCGTATCCATTGCGCGGCGGCTTCAGGATCCGCTGGCCGAACTCGTGAAGATCGATCCCAAGTCCATCGGCGTGGGGCAGTACCAGCACGACGTCACGGCGTCGAAGCTGGACCGCAGCCTGGATGCGGTGGTCGAGGACTGCGTGAACGCGGTGGGCGTTGACGTGAACACTGCTTCGCCCGCGCTGCTGAGTCGCGTGGCCGGCGTCGGACCCTTGCTGAGCGAAAACATTGTGGCGTACCGAAACGAACACGGGCCGTTTGCCAAGCGCAGCGAACTGAAGAAGGTGCCCCGACTGGGTGCGAAGGCGTTTGAGCAATGCGCAGGCTTCCTGCGGATCACCGGGGGAGCAGAGCCGCTGGACGCGTCGAGCGTGCACCCCGAGGCGTATCCGATTGCCCGGAAAATCCTGGTGGCCGCGGGCTCGGCGCCGGCGTCGTCCCTTGATCCCCGCGCTTTCGTCGACGGCACGTTTGGCTTGCCCACGGTCCAGGACATCCTGGCGGAGTTGGACAAACCAGGCCGCGATCCACGACCCGCTTTTGCCGCGGCGACCTTCTCCGAAGGCATCGAGAAGATCTCCGACCTCAAGCCCGGCATGGTGCTCGAGGGGACAGTCACCAATGTGGCCGCGTTCGGCGCATTTGTGGACGTGGGAGTGCACCAGGACGGCTTGGTTCATGTGTCGGCGCTGGCCAACCGCTTTGTCTCCGATCCCCGTGAGGTGGTGAAGTCCGGGCAGGTTGTCCGCGTGAAGGTTCTGGAAGCCGACCCGGAGCGGAAACGGATTTCGCTCACGCTAAGGCTCGACGACGAACCGTCGCCTTCGGGTGGGCGGGCGCAGGGCGGGCGTTCGGAAGGGGGTCGGCCTGAAAGTGGTCGGCCAGCTGGGGGACGCCCTGCCGGGGGGCGTCCGGGAGATGCACGCCGAGACTCCGGTGGGCGCGACTCGGGTGGGCAGCGCGGACGCGGGGCCTCGAGCCCGGGCGACAACGCATCGACTTCGAAGCTCGATCCGAAGTCGCCCGGCGGCCGGCCGCAGGCACCGAATCCGGTGCCTGTAAACACCGCCATGGCAGAGGCGCTCCGTAAGGCTGGCCTCGGCAAATAGACACGTGCTGACTTGATATTCGGCAATGGGACGCCACGGGCCAGCTTACGGTGGACTCTGTGCGGGGATCGCTGGGTCAGGATGTTCGGCCATATTGTTGGCCATATGTTCGGCCATTGCCTGAAGGTGGTCTGGCCAGTGTGGTGGTTCCCAGTCGGGGTTTTCGCTGGCGTAGTGGCGTCCGGTGGGTGATATCCAGCCGGGTGGTTCATTCTTGGTGGCTGCTTTGGGTGTCCAGCCGCTGGTGTGCTTCAGCCTGTGGTGTTTCGGGCATGGCTGCCCGAGATTCGATATGCCGGTGGTGCCGCCGTGCGCCCAAGCGAGGAGGTGGTCCGCATCGTTGTCCAAAGACTGGTTGCTGCAGCCGGGGAAGGGGCACTTCCCGTCCCGCAGCCGTAGCCATTGGCGTTGGGCTTTCGTGACGCGGTAGCTGGTTCTACCGATTTCCAGCGGAGCGCCGTCGCGTTGGTTGGTCAGTACCCGGTGGAAGGACTCGGCGCCGTCGGCGATCAGGTGCCGGGCCATGGACGGCGGGATCGGGCCGTACCCGTCCAACATGGCGGGCTCCTCAGTGAGGCCCAGGAGGGACAGTACCGGGACCGTGACCAGCACCTGCGCCCGCGGCGAGGGAACACCACCAGCAAGACCGCTGCTCATTTCCCCGCCTGAATCACCGGTGCCGTCAAGGAGCCAGGTGGCTGCGATGTCTGCGCGGATTTGGCTGATGGTCCGGTCCTCATGAGGTCCTTGGAGCGCTCTTGCGGCGGTGGTGGTGCGTTCCCAGATCCCGGCGGCCTGGTCGGCGGGGAGGTAGGCGGAGAGCCAGGCCATGACCTCTGTGGTCCTGCGGCGACTCGGCAGGACCCGCCAGGGCCTCGGCGGCGTCGGCATACACGGCTGCCGCATAGACCTTCAGCGCCGCCATCTTCGCTTCCCCGCGGGCGACTCCAGCCAGAGTTTCCAGGGCAATATCAGCTCTACGGCGAAGCGGATCCGGACCACAGGATCCCGAGGAATCGGCAGTACCACCGATCACCACAGCCAGCTCAGCGAAGGACCCCGAAAGGGCCTCCGCCGTCTCCACAGCTGGTCTGCTATCCATACTCAAATCATCCCCGGAGGGTCTGACAAAAACGGCGTGGATGAGTGGCTATGTGCATAACTCTGCGATTAGGAGAACGCTCAAAGCTTCGATCCGTGCCTCCAGCCGCGTCGCTGCAGTTCAGGGCCTCAGGTGTCCCTTCGCGCGCAGGGGGCTTAAGTGTCCGTTCGCGCGGGATCGTCGGTGGGAAAGGCCGCAACCGTTCGCGCCGGGAGGCTACGGGTGGCGGACTGCGGTGCGCGCCAGAACTGCCCGGTAACCTTCCCGGAACGTCGGGTAGGTGAACTCGAGCCCGGTCCCGCGGAGCAGCGTATTGCTGCAGCGTTTGTTGCCACCACGGGCCTCGCCGGCCGGTCTGACGGGCGGTTCCGGATAGCCCATCTCGGCGGCCAGGAACCGCAGTACATCCCCAAGTTCAGCGGGAGAGTTGTCCACGCCGACATATACGGGCGCAGGCATAGCTTCCATCGTGGCCAACTGGACGATCGCCGCAGCGGCGTCGTCCCGGTGGATCCGGTTGGTAAAGCGTGGTTCGTCGGGAACCACGGCATTCCCACTGCGGACCTGGTCAATCAACCGCGTCCGGCCCGGACCGTAGATCCCGCCCAGCCGCAGCACAACGGGAGAAGTACCAGTGCCGCGCAGCCGCGAAACCAGGAGTTCCTCCGCCTCAAGAAGGATACGTCCGGAGAAGCCGCCAGGTGCTGCCGTCGTACTCTCATCAACCCAGCCACCGGCGGCGTCCCCATATACAGCGGTGGAGGACACAAAAAGCACGCGGCGCGGCGTCACGCGGTCGCGCTCCAGGGCGTCCAGGACATGCGCCAGCCCGTCCACATAGGCGGCGCGGTAGGCCGGTTCCGTGGGTGAGTCGGCGGCCACGGCCACGACGACGGCGGTGGTGTCCGTCGGGACCGCAGGCAGGTCCGTGGAACCCAGGTCCGCCGCCACACCTACGATCGCAGAGGGCAGTTTTTCGGGCGAACGGCGCCAGCCCACCACCCGATGCCCTGCCGCGGCGAAGCGCAAGCCTGCTTCAGTGCCAAGATCGCCGCAGCCGGCCAGGAGGATGGTCACGGACTCAGGGAGCGGGAACCGGGAAGAACACCCGGGGGTCCTGCAGGAGCGCGGGGTAATCGAACGCGGACCGGTCGATCACTTCGGTGACGCTGAAGGTGCGGCCGAACCGGCCGTCGTCGAGCGTGATGGGACGGCCCAGCACTTGCCCGACGGCGAACTTGTTGCCGTCCTCAAACGAAACCGCGACGGTGGTCTTGCCGGGGAGGGTGGCGAATGCTTCCTCCTGCGCCTGGCGCTTCCGGGTGGGCTTCTTCACGAGCTGCTTGCGCGGTAGCTTGCGGGGCTGCTTGGACGGGCGGCGGGAGCCGTCGTCGACGTAAACGGGGGAGTAGCCGTCCTCGGGAGCGCCGGCTGCAACAGCACCGCCGCGGCGGATCGGCGGCAGGGCCACGGTATCCAGCGTCTGCGGATCGATTTCGGCGTGCGGGTCGCGGAGGATCCAGAGGATGTCGCCCTCGGATTCTGCCGGATAGAACTCGTGCTTGGGCTCAGGCCAAATGAAGTCCAGGTCCAAGTCGGCGTCCGGGAACACCGTCTTGTAGAACTTCGGTTCCTTGCGGAGCAGCTTCGCGCGGTGGCTCAGGTGGAAATCAGGGTTGCCGAGCCACTCCGGCAGCGGGATCTTGGCCGCGTAGTCCGGGTGTGCAGCCTGGGGCGCGAACTCGGTGATGTTGGCGCGCGTGTTGTCTGCATGGCCGCGGGTGGTCCATTCGTCCACCATCGCCAGGCCGTACATGGTGAGCGCCGGGACATGGCCCATCCACATGCGGACGGCGGGGTGGTCCAGCCAGCCGTACTCGGGAATCACCAGAGCCCGGAGGGTTTGCAGCGCCTCGACACGCTGCTTGCCAAGCCTGGCGGTGTCCAGTGCTGCGGCGCTCTGCCGGAAATCGGGATACGGAAGGAAGGTTTGCATCCCTTCAGTCTGACGGCATGCGGCGGATGTGCCAATTGCAGTGCCCGGCGCCACACGCGCGGGACCCCTGGCAGCGCCCCCCAACCGCGACAGGGCCATGGAATAGTTCACATAGTGGACCGATACATACAGCGGGTGCCGCTAACCACTAAGATCACCGAAACGCCCCACCGTCCCGGAAGCCCCCTCATGACAATTTCACCTGAAGTGACCGCCGGTTCAACGCAGCTGTTTGTGCCCAAGTTTGGGCAGATGCTTGATCCGGAGGCCAAGGGCATCCTGGTCCTTGATGAATTTACCCTTGACCCGGCCGCGGCGCGGACCGAGCAGCACGGCTTTCGTGCGGCCATGGCCTCCGTGGCCCTGACCCTTCGCCGGATCGTGGCGCTGCGGATCGTGATCGCACTCGTGGCCATCGGCAACCTGCCCCTGTTCCTGATGTCCAGCGGCTGGTGGATCTACGCCGTTTCCCTCGCCCTGGTGGTTGGTGTGCACCTCGCCGTCTCCTGGCTCAACAAGCACGAGCCCAAAGTGCGCCATCGCCAGATGCTGGAACTTCACCTGCACCGTGAGAAGAGCGCCAACTACCGCAAGGTCCGCGATGCCGTGAAGTACATGATCGACACCCCCAGCCGCATGAACGAGCACCTCTACCTCGAACTCCTTGCGGCCAAGCGTGTGGCACTGAACCTCGCCCACGGCACGGTGGCCCTGCTGGACACCACCGACGACGCCGCGTGGAAGGTTCGCATCATCCGCGAGATTCCGGCCGCCAAGGCAGCAGCCTAAGCGAGCAAAACCGCGGGCGGGCAGGAAGATCAGGCGCCTGCCAGCCATTCAGAACACAACGGACGACGCCGGAGTTCCCCAGTGAGGGGCGCTCCGGCGTCGTTGTTTCCCGGGGTTGTTGCTGCCGGGTTTTTGTTGTTTTCGCGGGCCGTCGTTCTTGGGGAAAGGGGCGGTTCCCGCGGAAAGTGCTGAGGCTTAGGCGGGAAGCTGGAGGACCTGCCCGGAGAACACGAGGTCCGGGTTGGCAATCGTGTCCAGGTTGGCGTCCGCCAGGCCCTGCCAGCCGCCCTCAATGCCAAGCTGGTCGGCGACGGTGCTCAGGGTGTCGCCGGGCTCAAGCGTGTAGGTCTCGCCACTCAGCTTCACGGGCGCGGCGTGCTGCGGAGCCGTCACGGCATCCGTCGGGACCGGCACGGCAGGAGCCTGCTCCACCGGCGCCTGGACCGGCGCACTCTCCACAGGCACGCTCTGGACCGGAGCACTCTGGGGAGTCACCGCCGTCGTGCCCCCTCCGCCGCTCAGGCCAAGCTCCGCGGCGCAGGACGGCCACGCTCCCCAGCCCTGCGACGCCTGGACCTGTTCGGCCACGGCGATCTGCTGCTCGCGGCTGGCGTCGGCCGCGGAACCGGTGCCGCCGTAAGCAGCCCACGTGCTGGCGCTGAACTGTAGGCCGCCCGAGTAGCCATTGCCCGTATTTGTGGCCCAGTTTCCGCCGCTTTCACACTGCGCCAGTGAATCCCAGGTTGCGCCGTCGGTGGCCGCGTTTGCTGCGGTGACGGAGAGTGCAAGGCCAGCTGCGGAAATGGCGGCGACGGCCACTCCACGGCGTGCGGCAGTACGAATGGTGTTGTTGTTCATGGTGTGATGCTCCTGAAGGCCACCAGCGCTCGGTCCGTCCCCGGAGGTTATTGCGCCACTGCCCGCCCCTGACGATATAGAGGTCAATTTTCGGTGTCTGCCGGCCGGGCAGTTCTGGTGGAGGCAGCACCGGGCATTCATGTCGCCCGAAGAACGGGCTTGCATTTCACGCTAGGACATCGCCGGCCCGTTATCAAACCGAGATGATTTCTGGTGGTCAGCTGGTGACCAGCTGGGGAAGCGCAGCCGCCAGGTAGGGCGCGGTGCGGCTGGCAGTGGAACTCGCGACGTCGGCGGCAGTTCCGGCGGCGATGATGCGGCCGCCTTCGTCCCCACCCGAGGGGCCAAGGTCAATGACCCAGTCGGCTGCGGCCACGACGGCCATCTCGTGCTCTACCACCACCACGGTGTTGCCGCTGTCCACCAGGCCGTGGAGCTGGGCCATCAGCAGTTCGACGTCGGCGGGATGGAGCCCCGTGGTGGGCTCGTCCAGGAGGTAGAGGGTATGTCCCCGCTGGGCACGCTGGAGCTCGGTGGCCAGCTTGATGCGCTGGGCCTCGCCGCCGGAAAGCTCCGTTGCGGGCTGGCCCAGCCGGAGGTAGCCGAGACCCACGTCCCGGAGGCTCTTCAGGCTGCGGGCCGCGGCCGGAATGTCGGCCAGGAACCCTGCAGCGGCGTCCACCGTCAGGCGCAGCACTTCCGCCACGTTCTTGCCCCGGTACGTCACCTCCAAGGTCTCGGGGTTGTAGCGGGAACCGTCGCAGTCCGGGCACGGCCCGTAGCTGCCCGGGAGGAAGAGCAGTTCAACCGCCACAAAGCCTTCGCCTTGGCAGGTTTCGCAGCGGCCTCCGGCCACGTTGAAGGAGAACCGCCCGGCGCCGAACCCGCGTGCCCTGGCTGGCTCTGTGGCCGCGAATTCCTTGCGCACCGCGTCGAACAGGCCGGTGTAGGTGGCGAGGTTGGAGCGAGGGGTTCGCCCGATGGGTTTCTGGTCCACCGTGACCAGCCTGTCGATCCGTTCCGCGCCGCTGACCGGTCCCACAGACAACGCCGTGGCCGGGCCCGCATCATCAGGTTCTGCCAGCTGCGGAGCCTGGTGATTCTTCAGGCCGGATCCCACAACTTCGCCGAGGACATGCGTTACCAGGGTGGACTTGCCGGAGCCGGACACCCCTGTAACTGCCGTCAGAACGCCCAGCGGGAACCGCGCATCCAGGTCCTTGAGGTTGTGCCGGCTAATCCCCGCGAGCTCCAGCCAGCCGTCGGGCTCCCGGGCCTGGCCTGCGCGAGGTGCCGTGCCGCCGTCGGAATTCTCTACGTCGGAAGTCCTGCCGCCGGGCCCGCGGGACCCTCCGCCGCCGCGCGCCCCGCCGCCGCGCGCCCCGCCGCCGCG
>NZ_JAMXBK010000014.1:0-104788 GCF_023913815.1 Pseudarthrobacter cellobiosi | reverse complement strand
GCCGCCGCGCGCCCCGCCGCCGCGCGCCCCGCCGCCGCGCGCCCCGCCGTCGTCGAACAGGAAGGGCCGGGTGACCGACTCCTCGATGGCCGCGAGCCCGGCAACCGGCCCGCTGTAGAGCACCTCGCCACCGCCTTCCCCGGCGCGGGGACCCACGTCCACCAGCCAGTCGGCCCGGCGGACCACGTCCATGTTGTGTTCCACCACAAACACCGAGTTACCGGAGGCCTTGAGCTGGTCCAGGACCGCCAGGAGCGGTTCGGCGTCGGCCGGATGGAGGCCGGCGGACGGTTCGTCGAGCACATAGATCACGCCGAACAGTCCCGACCGGAGCTGGGTGGCGATCCGGAGCCGCTGCATCTCACCGGGGGAAAGGGTGGGGGTGGCGCGGCCCAGCGCCAAGTATCCGAGGCCCAGATCCAGGAGAACGGTGATGCGCTGCAGGAGATCGGCCGTGATGGCCACTGCCACCTCGTTTTCCTCGCCGGAGGACTGCCGGCGTGACGCGGTTCCGGCTTCCTTCAGCCCGGCGGTGGGGCGGATGATTTCGGCCAGTTCGGCCATCGGTGCGGCGTTGAGGTCGGCGATGTTGCGGCCGGCAAAGGACACCGCAAGGGCTTCAGGCCGGAGCCCGGTGCCGCTGCAGCGCGGGCAGGGGCCGGATTCCATGAACGCCAGGACGCGCTCACGCATGGCGGCGCTCTGCGAGTCCGCCAGGGTGTGCAGGACGTAGCTTTTAGCGCTCCAGAAGCGACCCTTGTACGGCTTGGCCACGCGGTCGCGCTCGGGCGTGACTTCCACGACGGGCTGCTCGTCCGTGAACAGGATCCAGTCGCGCTGCTTCCTGGGCAGCTTCCGCCAGGGCACATCCACGTCGTAGCCCAGGTGGCTGAGGATGTCGCGGAGGTTCTTGCCCTGCCAGGCGCCGGGCCACGCTGCGACGGCACCTTCCCGGATGGTCAACGCGGGGTCCGGGACCAGGGATTCCTCGCTGACGGTGTGCGCGACTCCCAGCCCGTGGCATTCAAGGCATGCGCCGGCCGCTGTATTCGGCGAAAACGCGTCGGAGTCCAGCTGATCGGCGCCGGCCGGGTAAGTGCCCGCCCGCGAAAACAGCATGCGGAGCGAGTTGGAGAGCGTGGTCACTGTGCCCACGGTGGAGCGGCTGCTGGGCGCGCCGCGGCGCTGTTGAAGCGCGACGGCGGGCGGCAGCCCGGAGATCATCTCCACCCTGGGATTATGGCCCTGCTGGATGAGGCGGCGTGCGTACGGGGCCACGGATTCGAAGTAGCGGCGCTGGGCTTCGGCGTAGATGGTGCCGAACGCCAGTGATGACTTTCCCGAGCCGGAGACCCCTGTGAAAGCCACGATGGAATCGCGCGGCACATCCACGTCCACGTTCCGCAGATTGTTCTCCCGCGCGCCCCGGACGCGGACGAAGCCGTCCGCCAGATGGCCGTGAGTGGGAAGGGAAGGATCGTCAGCCTGTTTAGGGTTGCGCATTGATCCGACTCTAGCCGCGAACCGGCCGGCGGGCGATATCCTGACCCGATGGACAACAACCGGGACACTGCCGCCGATCCGCTGCCACAGACGGGACTACCAGGTACGGAAGTGCCCGGGACGGAACTTCCAGGGACTGAACCTTCGGAGACGGATCTGCCCGAGACCGACGCCGGGGCGCAGCTTCTGCCCGTGGCGGAACTGCACCTGCACATTGAGGGCACGCTGCAGCCGGAACTGATCCTCGCACTGGCCAAACGCAACGGCATCACCCTCCCGTACTCCGGCCTGGAGGAGCTCCGGGGACTGTACGAGTTCACGGACCTGCAGTCCTTCCTGGACCTCTACTACGCCAACATGGCGGTGCTGCAGACCGAACAGGACTTCGCCGACATGACCCGCGCCTACCTCGCCCGCGCCGCCGCCGCGGGGGTCCGGCACGCGGAGATCATGATGGACCCGCAGGCCCACCTGTCCCGCGGCGTCAGCCTGGAAACCTGCGTCAACGGGGTGGCGTCGGCGCTGGCCACCTCCCAGGAGGACTTCGGCATGTCCACCCTGCTGATTGCCGCATTCCTGCGGGACCAGTCCGAGGAATCCGCGCTGGAGGTCCTGGACGGACTGCTGGCCATGAATGCCCCCATCGCGGCCATCGGCTTGGATTCGGCCGAGGTGGGCAACCCGCCGGCCAAGTTTGAGCGGCTGTTCGCCAAAGGCCGCGAAGCGGGCCTGCGGCTGACCGCGCACGCAGGCGAGGAGGGGCCGCCGTCGTACATTATCGAAGCGCTGGACATCCTGGGAGCGGAACGGATCGACCACGGCATCCGCTGCATGGAGGACCCGGACCTGGTGGAGCGGCTGGTTGCGGACCGGATTCCGCTGACGGTCTGCCCCCTCTCGAACGTCCGGCTGCGCGCCGTGGACACCCTGGCGGACCATCCCTTGCCGGCCATGCTCGCCGCCGGGCTAAACGTCTCCGTGAACTCGGATGATCCGGCCTACTTCGGTGGGTACGTGGACGACAACTTTTCCCAGCTGAAGGGCGTTTTTGACCTTTCAGACTTCGACAGGTCACGGCTCGCGGCCAATTCCATCCATTCGTCGTTCGCCTCCGAGGAGCGAAAAGCAGAGCTTCTGGACGAACTGAACCGCGGGTAGCTCCGCGCGTTCCCACTCGCTACACTCGTGCCCGAGCGCGTCCGGGGAAGAGTCCGGCGATACCAGGGATTTGCGCTCCAGGGTTGAGTAAACAGCCCCTTAGCCGAGACTCCTGCCTCACTTGTGCTGTAATCCGCGTCATAGTCGGTCATGACACGCAGAGTTAACCAATTCAAGTCGCGCGATTAACAGGGTCTTGGCAGGATGCCTAGTGACAGATCGCATTATGCAAGGGGAATCATGGCAAAGTCCATCGCAGATAACACCGACCTCCGACTCAAGACTGTGCTGCACGTCCTGACCGAAGGCGTATGGTCCGGCGGTTCACTCAATGCCGGCGAGGTTCTGGCGGAAGCCACCGCGCGCGTGCCTTTCAGTGATCACGAGGCCACGCTGCTCAGCGGCGGCATTCCGCGTGGACACAAGACGCTCACGTCCGCCACGGCCAAGCTGGTCAAGGCCGGCTGGCTGGTCAAGGGCCGTTCCGGCTGGACCATCACCGATGACGGCATGCGCGCCACGGTGGCCTTCCCCGATGCGGATTCCTTCGCCACAGCGCTCGACGCCGGCACTCCGGTTCCTGCCGACGTGGCCATTCCGCCGGCGCCTGCACCCGCACCGGCAGTCAAGGCGGCTCCCGCCAAGAAAGCGCCGGCGAAGCGGACTCCCGCTAAGAAGGCCGCCGACGCCGTCGGTAAGGCCGCCAAGGCCATCGAGGACGCCGTAGAGCCCGTGGTCAAGGCCGTCCGCTCGCGCAAGGCAGCCCCTAAAACTGCGACTAAAGCAACGGCAGAAGCGCATGCCGTTGAGACTTTCCCGCAGCCCGAGGCCGTGGCGGTTGCCGGCGACTTCAACACCATCCTGGGTGCGCCGGAAAACTGGGCCCCGCAGTATGAC
Organism: Pseudarthrobacter cellobiosi; assembly: GCF_023913815.1. Classification (NCBI taxonomy): domain Bacteria; kingdom Bacillati; phylum Actinomycetota; class Actinomycetes; order Micrococcales; family Micrococcaceae; genus Pseudarthrobacter; species Pseudarthrobacter cellobiosi. The sequence goes on along the minus strand of NZ_JAMXBK010000014.1, from coordinate 101,230 downwards.
GAGGCCCAGCTGACGCTCGATGCCCTGGACCAGCTGTGGAAGATCAGTGCCGACCTGCCCGCCGGCTCATACACCTTCAAGATCGCCCTGAACCGCTCGTGGGACGAGAACTACGGCGCGTTCGGCACGTTCGATGGCCCCAACCACGAACTGCACCACGACGGCGGCACGGTCATTATCCGCTACGACCACCGCACGCGGGACATCACCATCAACTGACCAGGCCCGCCCAGCCCGCTGAGTTTTCGTCCAGATAACGGCATCTGGGGGCGGATTTGGGGTCAGTATCTGGACAAAAACTCCGGAGTGAAGCAGTGTGGAAACCGGTCGTCCTGGCCGGTTTCCACAGCACTGTTTCCCACAAAGGAGATGCAAAAGTGACCCTACCTTCAGGCCTTACATCGGGCGTCTGGGCCCTGGACATGTCGCACAGCGAGATTGGCTTCACTGTCCGGCACGCGGGAATCAGCAAGGTCCGCGGACGTTTCACGGACGCCTCGGCCGAAGCCCGCGTTGGTGCATCCCTGGCTGACGCTTCGCTTCACGCCACGGTCAAAACGGCTAGCTTCGATTCCGGCGACGCCAACCGCGACGGGCACGTGAAGGGGGCGGACTTCTTCGATGTGGAGGAGTACCCCGAGATGACGTTCCGGGCCACCTCGGTGGAGGGCGACGGCGAGGATTACACGCTCACGGGCGATCTCACCATCCGCGGAATCACCAAGCCGGTGGAGCTGGAGGTCGAGTTCACCGGGGTAGCGGTGGACCCCTTTGGTGCCACCCGAGCAGGATTCTCCGCGGAGTGCGACATCAGCCGCAAGGAGTTCGGCCTGACCTGGAATGCCGCACTGGAAGCCGGCGGCCTGCTGGTCAGTGACAAGGTGAAGATCAACGTCGAAGCTGCGCTGGTTAAGCAGTCCTGACTGCCATGAGTTTTTCCGGGCGCCTGGATGACTCCGGCCGGGATAACGGCGATATCCGGCTCTCTGCCCGCGTCTTTGGCGTGGTGCAGGGGGTCGGATTCCGTTTCTGGACGATGGGCAAGGCCGACGAACTGGCCCTCAAGGGCGTGGTGAGGAATCTCGACGACGGCTCGGTGTCCATCGTGGCCGAGGGGCCTGAGCAGCAGATCCAAAAGCTCCTGGACTGGCTGAGGTCGGAGAAAGTCCCCGGCCGGGTGGAACGGGTGGAGGAGTCAATCTCCGCGGCCGACGGATCGTTCCGGGACTTCCGGGCCCGCTGACAGGCTCCCCGCCAGCCCCGCGCGGGAGGGGGCCACGTGGACGTTGGGGACGTTTTCGGCCCCGCGCTGAAGGCTGGGGACGTTGTTAGGCCAAACTGGATTGGCGCTCTTTCGGCCCCGGCGGGTAGGCGTGCCGCCGTCCCGCCAGGATCAGCACAAACGCGACGGCGGCCGGGATGGCGGCGGCGATCGGGATCAGGAGCGGCCCCGCGATGGTGAGGGCGGCGGCGCCGAACATCGCCCCGATCATGATCCCGATCTGGATGGTCAGCACCGTCAGCCCGTTGGCGGCGTCCCTGTACTCGCCGCCGGCGCGGAGGATGGCGGACTGGTTGTAGATCCCCATCGCGCCGATGCCTGTGCCCCAGACCAGCATCAGGACCAGCGTGACCGGGAGCGCCAAGGCCGGCAGGACGCTTCCCACCAGCGGGAGCAAGGCCAAGGACAATACGACGCCGGCGACGGTGATCAGGAGCCAGCGCCGCGGCCGGGAATCCACGGTGATGCCGGCGATCCAGATACCCACCAGCCCGGCAACTCCGAGGACACTGATGGACAGCGGGATGCTGAAGTCAGGCAGCCGGACCTCGCGCAGGAACGGCGCAATGTAGGTGAACAAGGCGAAATGGGCCATAAGCATCAGCGGCCAGGCGACGGCGACAGTCTTCACTCCCGGCTGGCCGATCGCTTTGCGCAGGGACGGGTGCGGGGCGTCGGGGATGCGCCGCACCGGGGGAAGCAGCCACACGGCCAGGAGCGCCAGCACCACCCCGGAAGCGGCCAGGACCAGGAACGCCGCGCGCCAGCCGACAATGTTGCCCAGGGCGGTGCCCACCGGGGCGCCGATAGCCAGTCCCAGGCTGTTGCCGCTGAACACGATGGCCAGTGCCTTGCCCACTTTGTGAGCGGGGACGATCCGCGCCACAAACGGGGCCATGGCGGACCACAGCAGGCCGTGCGCGATGCCGCCCACCACGCGCGAACCCATGGCCGCGCCGAAATCGGAGACGATGGCCACCAAGGCGTTGCTGGCCGCGAAGAACAGGATCAACGCGATGAGCAGGTAGTGGCGCGGGACCCGCGACAGCAGCAGGGACAAGGGGATCACGGTGACCACGATGATGGCTGCATAGCCGGCCGTCAGGTACCCGGCGGTCGCCTCGGAGACCCGGAAGTCGGCGCTGATCTGGGGCAGCAGGCCGGAGGGCAGGAGTTCGGTGGTGATGGCGGTGAAGCCGATGGCGGCAAGGACTATCAGGGCGCCGACAGGCAACCTGTTGCTCTGGGATGTCACCCCTTGAACTTACCTTGAGTCAGCGGTGAGAACACGGTTTCTCAGGGTGTTGCGCGGGCCATGGATGCCAGTGCTGAGGCCGATGAAGGCGCCAAGTTCCTCGAGCACCGCCGGTTTGGCCGGCATGTAATTCGTGAGCTCGGGGGAGCGGATGATCACGGCTCGCCACTGGCCCCGTGACACAGCCACGTTGATCCGGTTCCGGTTCAGCAGGAATTCGGCCCCGCGGGGAGCTTCGGCAACCGCAGAACAGGCCATGGACACCAGGACAACCGGCGCCTCCTGGCCCTGGAACTTGTCCACCGTGCCCACCCGGACACCCGGCAGGCCGGCGTCGTGCAGGGCCTGCCGGATCAGCTGGACCTGCGCGTTGTAGGCGGCCACCACCAGGATGTCTTCCGGGTTCAGCGGCCTGGCCGGCTTGTCGTCGCCGGGAAGCCATTTCAGCCCGATGTGCCGCTGGGCCTGACGGACCACCTCGGTAGCTTCCTCTGCGGAGGACTTGGTGTTCCCGCTGTGGTCCACAAAGACTGTTTCCACCCCGGCCGGCAGTTCCGCGAGGCTGCGGAGGGATGCCGCAGGCGCAGCTTCCAGTTTTCCGTCGTAGCTGAGGACGGACACGGCCCGGCACAGGTCCGGGTGCATGCGCCAACTGTCCGCCAGGAAGTAGCCCAGTTCGCCGGGGAGGGTGGCGTGCCCGGCAGCGAGCCAGCCCAGGGCCGACTCGTCCACGGGCTCCGGGTGCGAGCCCTGCGTGACCTGCGGCAGCTGCTGCGGGTCACCGAGGAGCAGGAGCCGCTTGGCGGCGCGGGCCACGGCCAGGGTGTTGGCCAGAGAGAACTGGCCGGCTTCGTCAATGACCAACAGGTCCAAGGATCCGGCGGGGACGGACCTGCCCGTCATGGTCCAGGCGGTGCCGCCCACCAGGCAGCCGCCGGGGGAGACGAGCAGCGCGGCGACGTCGTCGTCGGACGTGCGGTGCCACAGCACGGGATGCGGGGCCGCCAGCTTCTTCGCCACCCGCGCCGGATCCACACCGGCGGTTTCGATCGCGGTGCACAGCATGTTCTCCACCACCGCGTGGGACTGCCCCACCACCCCGATCTTCCAGCCCTGCTTCACCAGCCGGGCAATGACATGCGAGCCGACGTAGGTCTTGCCCGTCCCGGGAGGGCCCTGCACGGCAAGGTACGAATGATCGAGATCCAGCAGCGTGGCGGTGATCGCCGTGACGTAGTCCGCTGCACCGGCGACGTCCTTGCCGACGGCGGCGGGACCCGGCATCGAATGGAAGCGCGGCGGCACCTTGCGCAGGATGTCGACGCCGGGGTGTTCCGGAAGGACGGGGACCGAGGCGCCGACACTCTGGGCCAGCTCGGCCAGGGCGGCTTCGATGCTGGCGGTGCGGATCGGCTGGTCCTCGGTGAGCGCCACCGGAATATGCGGATAGGCGGGGACCTTCCCTGTTTCCCGCTCCTCGATGGTGATCATGGTCTGGCCGGCAACCCGCGGGTGGTCCTCCACAGCGGTCACCAGCGTGCCAAAGGTGAACCCGCGGCCCGTGGTGGCTCCCAGCGGATCGTCCAGGCCGTCAGGGACCGGGGAATCGTAGAGCCGGCACCAGGTGCTCCCGGGTTTGAACTCCGACCCTTCGCTCATAACTCCGGTCAGCCTCAGCGTGCGGGTGCGCATCCGGGCCGTGGGCTTTGCGAGCTCCCAGTCCGTCAGTATTTCCGCGGTATCCACCACAAACACGTTGCGGTGCTCGGACCAGTGGTCGATCTCGGACTCGGTGCGGTCGAAGTGTTCCCACCAGAACTGCTTGCGCTCGCGGCGGTGGTATCCGGTGGCCGCGGCCACCATGGCTACGGCCCGTTCGTCGCTGGTCCACGGCCGGTTGTCGGGGAGGCCGGCCAGGTAATCCTGCAGGCGGCGCTCCTCCGGTGTTGGTTCGGGTTCCGGAATTGGTGGCGGGGCAGCAACGGCGGACGACGACGGCGCCGGCTGCCCGCCGTCGTCGGCTGTTCCGTGCCTGTCCGCCGCGCGTGAGGCAGACGTCCCGCGCAGACCCAGCAGCCAGTCACGGAGGCGGAGGGTGGAGAGGCAGTCGTACTCGTTGTAGTCGGAGATGGAGGCCAGGATGTGGGCGGCCGCGGCGTCGTCGCCGTCGTCCCGGGCGGCGCAGTAACCGGCATACGCCACCACGGACGCTCCGGCGTCCTTCACGTCCCCGGAGCGGAGGTTGCTGCCCATGTACAGGGGCTCAAGCTTCTTGATGGAGTAGGAGGGCTCGGAGATCCGCAGCGAATGCCGGGCGGTGGCGTAGAGGTCCACGAGGAGGCCGTCGCGGAGCCAGTTGTCCACGATGTCCTCGCCGGCGAGGTGCGTGACGGACAGGTTCCGCAGCGCCGATTTCTCGTAGGCGGCGTAGTGGTAGACGTGCATGTCCGGGAACCTGGCGCGGCGCTCTTCGACATAGGCGAGGAAGTCCAGGAAGGCCTGCCGCTCCTCGTTGCGCGAATGCGCCCAGAAGGGCCGGAATAAGGGCTTGTCGGCGGCGTGGACGTCAGCAGCGTCACCGTCAAACACAGGTGCCTCGATGACGCCGAACAGGTACTCCAGCCCCCACTTGCTGGTGGCGGGGTCCTGCCAGAGGGGATCGCCCTCGAAGTCGAAGAAGATGTCGCCCGGGCTGGGCCGGGGAATCTCTGCCAGGGCGTTCTCCGGCAGCACCTTGAACGTGACGGTGTGCTCCTCGCCGTCCTTGGCGAAGGTGCGGGAACCGTCCGGAACGTCCCGGCCCAGCTGCATCCTGGCCTGGTCGCCGAGCCGGGCCACCGAGCCGGTGGCCTTGCTGAGCGGGAGATCCGCCAGTGCGTCGATGGTGGTGATGTGATCGGCGATGAGTTTCTTCCGCCGGAGGGTGGTCATGCCGCCCACCATCAGGAGGTCGCGGTGGGACTGGACCTGCTCGGCGCAGTAGTTGCACCGCCCGCAGAACGCGACGCCGGGCTGTTGCCACTGCACCGCCGAACCGGCCTCCCGGTGGGCGGCGGTCAGGGCACGGAAGCGGTCGCGGCGCTCGCGGAAGACCGGCAGCAGGTCCGGCAGGGAGTGGTGGCTGCGGACGTAATCGCCGTCCACCACGGCGCCCAGCACCAGCGTGACCCGGGGCGACGGGTCCAGGCCCATGCCGATGAGCTGGTCGCCGTAGGCGGCGAGTTGGAGGAGCGCGCCCACCTTGGCGTGCCGTGCCAGCTTGGTGTCCCACACCTCGTAGCGTCCAGGATTGCCGGTGCCGGCAGCCTCGTTGACGATGAAGTCGGCGTAGCCCAGGAATTCGCCGTCGAAGAAAGTTGCCTGGAAGACGACATCGGCCCCGGCGCGGAGCGCGAGTTCCGTTTCAGCGTGCTTGGCCAGCAGCTCGCCGCGCGTGTTCTCCCCGCGCTCGATCGAGTACACCCCGGCCCCGCGGCTGGCGTCCCAAGCGCCGTACTGGGCGATCAGGCCGGCCAGGACCTTGGCCTCGTGCTTGTCACCGAGCGCCCCGGCACGGCGCTGCATTTCGTCGTCGGGAAACTGCGCCTTGGGGGACCGGCCCAGTTTCTCGTCCAGGATGCGGAGCGTGCGGTACTCACATTCGCTGGCGGCCACCAGATCGCTGGCGGAAAACACTAAGTCCTGCGGCGCGCTGGGGCGGGGATCAGCGAGGCGCGGATCAACAGTACCGGGATCAGCGCTGGCTGGATCGAGCAGAAACACGGGGCCTCCCCATTGACGTGCCTGGCCGGAGGGCAGTTCCCCTGGCGCTGGTTTGAATCTAGCAAGAGGGGCTGACAATAAGGCCCCCGGCTACTCCTGTGCTGCCCGCACCTGCGCGTCGTCGTGCTCGGTGTGGGCTTTGCGGAGGAGGTCCATGAATTCGGTTTCGTTGCGGATAAGCCGTTTGTACTTCTCCGGCAGGCTGCGGATCTGGTCTTCCTCCCGGACCATCCGGGCGAAGAGCTTGTCCCGCTCCGCCATGTCCGTTTCGTAGTTGAGGTCCAGGTATTCGGTGGCGTGCCGTTTGGCGCCGGAAACCGCGTTCTTGGCCTTGCCCTTGGGGCTGAAGATCGAGGCCAGGACGGTGACCGCCAGGACGCCCAGGATCACGGTCAGGGACACGCCGGTGCTGACTTCGATGACGTTGACGTGCTCGCCGTCGTTGATGAACGGCAGGTTGTTCTCGTGCAGGGCATGCAGGATGAGCTTGACGCCGATGAAGCCGAGGATGGCGGCGAGACCGTAGGCAAGGAAGATCAGCCGGTCCAGCAGTCCGTCGATCAGGAAGAAGAGCTGACGCAGGCCCATGAGCGAGAACGCGGTGGCTGTGAAGACGATGAAGACGTTCTGCGTGAGGCCGAAGATGGCGGGGATGGAGTCCAGTGCAAACAGGATGTCGGTGCCGCCAATGGCAACCATCACCAGGAGCATCGGGGTGAGGACGCGCTTGCCGTTCTCATGGGTGAAGAGTTTGTCGCCATCGTAATGGGCCGACGCCGGGAGGTACTTTTTGGCGAGCCTGACCACCAAACCTTCGGAGTCGTCGTCGTGATTGTCCGGCTTAAGCAGGTTCCCAGCGGTGATCAGCAGGATCAGGCCAAAGATGTAGAACACCCACGCGAAGGTGTTGATCAAAGCGGCGCCAAGGAAAATGAACGCCGTCCGGGCGATCAGCGAAAACACGATGCCGAAGAGCAGCACTTTCTGCTGGTCCGCACGGGGGACCTTGAAGCTGGCCATGATGATCAGGAACACAAAGAGGTTGTCCACGGACAGGGCCTTCTCCGTGATGTACCCGGCGAAGTACTCAGTGCCCATGGTGGTGCCGCCGAACAACAGCACCCCCAGGCCAAAGAGGAGGGCGATCCCCACATAGATGGAGGACCAGATGGCCGATTCCTTGAGCGTGGGGGTGTGGGCCTTACGGACATGGAAGAAGAAATCGAAAGCCAGCAGGCCCACGATTCCCGCGATGGTCAGGGTCCAGACAAAGGGAGGGACGTCCATCAGTCCACCCTACCTAGGCGTTTGCCGTTAGTCCTGCTTGACTTGGATGACCCCCTCAGTAAGGGTGGACTGGGACCGTCACACCGCGCTGAAAACCAGTGCGCTGCCGGTGTGAGCTTGAACCAAGGAGAGTGCAACGTGGCACGCAAGAACCCGCACGTGGAAGAGGTCAACGAGGCTGACATCGAGGTCAGCGGCCACCCCAAGACGTGGGCCGCCGGCGTCCCGGGTGTCTACCACTCGTTGGAGCCGGCCGTGCAGCACATGGGTGTGGTCAGGACCGGGAAAACCCTGCTGGCGCTGAACCAGAAGGACGGTTTCGACTGCATGAGCTGCGCGTGGCCGGACCCCGGGCACCGCAAGACGTTCGAGTTCTGCGAAAACGGCGCCAAGGCTGTCACCTGGGAGGCCACCCCGGTGGTGATCGGCTCCGAATTCTGGGCCGAGAACCCGGTCGGCGACCTGCGGCAGCGGTCCGAGTACTGGCTGGGGATGCAGGGGCGACTCACCGAGCCTGTCCACAAGCCAGCGGGGCAGGACCACTACCGGCCGGTCAGCTGGGAGCAGGCTTTCACCATCGTCGCCGACAAGCTCAAAGGGCTGCCGAGCCCTGACCAGACCGCGTTCTACACCAGCGGCCGGACCTCCAACGAGGCCGCGTTCCTCTATCAGCTGTTTGTCCGGGCCTATGGGACCAACAACCTGCCGGACTGCTCCAACATGTGCCACGAGTCCTCTGGCTGGGCCATGGGCCAGACCATCGGCATTGGCAAGGCCACCATCTCCTACGATGACTTCGCCAAGGCGGACCTGATCATCGTGATGGGCCAGAACCCGGGCACCAACCACCCGCGGATGCTGACCGCCCTGGAGGAAGCCAAGGAGGCGGGAGCCAGCATAGTGGCCGTGAATCCGCTGCCGGAAGCGGGCCTGATGCGCTACAAGAACCCGCAGAAGGTCAAGGGGATCATTGGCCGCGGCACGGAGATCGCCGACCAGTTCCTGCAGGTCCGCATCGGCGGGGACATGGCCCTGCTTCAGGCCGTCTCCAAGCGGGTTCTCGACGCCGAAGCTGCGAATCCGGGCACGGTGCTGGACCACGCGTTCCTCGCCGAACACTGCCAAGGTCTGGAGGAGCTTCGCGAGCATCTGGCCCAGCTGGACGAGGCTGCCGTGCTGGCGGCCACCGGCCTGCGGACCGAGGAGATCGACGAGCTCGCGGACCGTTATCTCAGGGCGGAGAAGGTGATCATCACCTGGGCCATGGGCATCACCCAGCACAAGAAAGGTGTGGCCACCATCAAGGAGATCATCAACCTCCTGCTGCTCCGGGGCAATATCGGCAAGCCCGGCGCCGGTGCCTCTCCCATCCGCGGTCACAGCAACGTCCAGGGCGACCGCACCATGGGCATCTGGGAGCAGATGCCGCCGGCATTCTTGGACGCCCTCGGCAAGGAATTCAGCTTTGAACCGCCGCGCGAACACGGCGTCGACGCCGTCGAAACCATCAGGCAAATGCGCGACGGCGGCATCAAGGTTTTCGTGGCCATGGGCGGTAACTTCGTGGGAGCCATTTCGGACACCCACGCGGCGTTCGCGGCAATGGAGAACACTGAGCTGTCGGTCCAGATTTCCACCAAGCTCAACCGCTCGCACACCGTCACCGGGGCAGAGGCCCTGATTCTGCCCACGATGGGCCGCACGGAGATTGACATGCAGGAATCCGGTCCGCAGTTTGTCTCCGTGGAGGACACGGTCTGCGCGGTTCATGCCTCACGCGGGACGGTGGAGCCGGTGGCCCCGGGCCTGCTGTCCGAAGTGGCCATCGTCAGCAGGCTGGCCGAAAAAGTGGTGGGTAACTCCGTGCAGGCGGACTGGGCCGGGTTCGAGAAGGACTACGACCTCATCCGGGACCACATCTCGCACGTGGTCAGCGGCTGCGAGGACTACAACCGGAAGATCCGGCAGGACGGCGGCTTTGTGCTGCCGAACGGGCCGCGGGATTCGCGGACGTTCACCACCCCGACGGGCAAGGCCATGCTCACGGTCAACGAGCTCGAACATGTGGAGCGGCCGGCCGGAACGCTGATCCTGCAGAGCATGCGCTCGCACGACCAGTTCAACACCACCATCTACGGCAACAACGACCGCTACCGGGGTATCAAGAAGGGCCGCGAAGTGGTGTTTGTTAGCCCCGGGGACCTCGCCGAACTGGGGCTCAGCGACGGTCAGCACGTGGATATCCGCGGCGTGTACAAGGACAACGTGGAGCGCGTGCTGCGGAACTTCCGGGTGGTCTCGTACCCGACGGCGGCCGGTTGCGCGGCAGCCTACTACCCTGAGGCCAACGTGCTGGTGCCGCTGGACAGCGTGGCCGAGGGCAGCCAGACGCCGGCGTCGAAGGCAGTGATCGTCCGGCTGGAGCCGGCAGCCGGTTAGACGGTTAGGAGCGAGACCCGGCGGCCGGGGCTCCCTACTGACCGGTGTCCGCCCAGCCCCCAGCCGCCGGGCCGCCGTCGTGCCCGTCCTCGCACAGCCGGAAGGCGACGTCGGCCGCTTGGGTGACTGCCGCCGTCGACTTTTCCTTGGATCCGGCGCTGCCGTTGCCGGCGGCGAGCCCTGCGGCGTAACCCACCAGGAAAGTGGTGACCGGTGCGGCCGCATGGATCACCGAGCCGGCAGACTTCCTGGCCAGATCAAGGAGGAGTTCCTGATCCACCTCCAGGTCCAGGATCTGCAGCGCCTGGGCCAGCCGGCGGGTCCACTGGTCCAGGACCTGGGCTTCGTTCTCGTCAACAGTCATGTTAGCTCCTAGGTTGCCGGTTCGCTGCTAGTGGGCGCCAGGGGGAGTCCTTGCCCATTGCCCACGACACTACAAGGCCTGGGCGGCTGAGTCACCGGGCTGCCGCAGCGTCCTTGACACTCCCTTTAGCCCTGAGGAACATCGAAGATGCCGGTGCAGCTGGCGGTCTCTTGGGTGTTCAGTTGCTTACCGGCCCCGTGAAGGGACGTGGGATGCAGGCAGCCGTTCATGGTTTCAGTTCCTTCGGCCTTGCGGCCGGCGTGGCAGCGGCCGTGCTGGTGGCCTCGCTCGCAGGCTGCACCAGCGCCCCGGATCCGCCAGATCAGCAGTCCCCGACCCTTCAATCCTCTCCGGCGACGGCGACGGCCCCGAAGACGCGGGCTTTTGTTGCCGCGCTGGAAAGGTACAGCGCGGAAATGCGCGCGGCAGGAGCGACGGCCGTCATCATCCAGCTGAAGTCAAGGCTGGGCGAATGGTCCTCGGCCGAAGGCGTCCGCAGCCTCGAAAACCAGGAGCCCGTGCAGCTGACCGACCAGACCCATATCGGCGACATCACCATGACCATGGTGGCGGTGTCGGTCATGAAGCTGGTGGAGGAAGGGAAAGTCCAGTTGGATGACCCCATCCAGAAGTACCTGCCGGACTTCGAGAGCATCATCAAGCCGCCTGGACCCATCACCATCCGCAGCCTGCTCAGCCACCGGTCCGGGATGCCCCACTACTGGGATAGTCCCATCGACATAGGGAACAGGCGCTTTACCCATGAGGAGCGTCTGTCCTTCGTTGCGGCCATGTCGTGGACCGGCGGATCGGGCAGTCGTTACTACTACTCGAACACCAATTATTCAGCGCTCGCGCTCCTCGTCGAGAAGCTGCGGGGCAAGGACATCGGAGCGGTCATTCACGACGACAACGTGGTGCCGTTGGCGCTGCAGGACACCCTGATGACGGGGGAGGAGCCGGGCCCGCAGCGGATGGTCCACGGCTACACCAGGGAAAATGGCGAGCTGTTTGACAACACGCTGGCTCCGTTCCACGCAGGTTCCCCCGATACGGGGATGATTTCCACGGTCCCCGAACTCAACACCTATTTCGCCGCCCTGCAGAAAGGGACCCTGCTGACGCTCCAAAGCGTGCAGGAGATGCATCATCCAAAGTACGAAACATTCGGCCTTGGTCTCGTCAGACGGTATGACGAGTGCTCCAACAATGACTACTTCGGCCATGTCGGGGTGGTGCGGGGATACGCGGCGCTGGCGCTGATCAGCGCGGACGGGTCCCGTCAGGTGGCCATGGCGGTGTCCCGTGCACCCGCCCCTGACCTGATTGGTTTCGATGACGAGCGGTCGCTCGAGATGGCCGGCGTGGCGCTGGAAGCGCTCAACCTGGCCTGTTAGCCGGCGGAAAGCCGGCGACGAAATAAGACGGGGGTACCGAGGTTAGGCTGTACCGGAAGCCGAACCGAGGAGATCCTGTGCACGATGTCACCATCCGCCACAACCCGGAGCGCCAGCGCTTCGAAGTGCTGACCGGCAGGCCACCGCGCCGGCGCACCTGGAATTCCTGAAGGCGGTCCTGGCTTCAGGCGCCGCCCAGGCGTAGCGGTCAGTTGCCGGCTGCGCTCAGCCGAGCCGGGCGTTGACCGCGGAAGCAGAGAATACTTGGTTCACCAACAGGGAGGACATCCCGCGGATTCCGGCGTCCTCGCCCAGGGCTGCAAGCCGGACGTCAAGGTGACGCGTGGCCCGGGGGAGCGACATGGGGTACAGCGTTTCGCGGATGCCGCCGATCAGCGAGGACGATGCAAGGTCTCCGGCAATGAGCAGGACTGCCGGGTTAAGCAGGCACACCACGGTGGCCATCACTTCGCCGAGCCGCCGGCCCGCCTCGTGAGTCAGCCGCATGCTGTCGACGTTTCCCGCCAGTAGCTGCTGGCGCACATCCCGCCCCGAGGAAGCCTCGATGCCCAGGCCTGCGAGCGCGCGGGCGATCGCGCCTCCGCTGGCTCCTGCGGCGAGGCAGCCGAAGGAGCCGCATTGGCACTGCAGCTCAGCGAAAGCAGGGTGGCGGACGTGGCCGATGTCGCCCGCGCCGCCGTCGACGCCCTGGTAGATCTGCCCGTCGATGACCAGCCCGGTGCCGATGCCGGTGGAAACCTTCACCAGGCACAGCGAAGTGGTGCCGGCGAACCCGGCACTGTATTCGCCCACAGCCATCGCGTCCGCGTCGTTTTCCACCAGGACCGGAACCGGGAACGCGTCCTGGATGAACTCCACTATCGGGTAGGCGTCCCATCCGGGCATGATGGGCGGTTGGCTGGGCCGGAGCGTGTGCGGATCCACCGGGCCGGGGATGGAGACGCCCACCCCCGAGACCTTCGACGCCGGCGTCTTGGACCTCTTAAGGAGTCTGTATCCCGCTTCGATGATGCCGTGCAGGACTTTCTCCGGACCGTCGTCGACCGCAATATCCAGGTGCTCATCGGCCACGATGGCCCCGCTGAGGTCGGTGAGGGCGACGCGGGTGGAGGTTGTTTCAACCGACGCTGAAATCGTGCAGGAGTGCTGGAGGTTGAAGGCCAGGTCAGTGGGGCGGCGTCCGCCGGATGGCCTGGCAGTGCCGGCCTCGCGGATCAGTTCGGCCTTCAGGAGCGCATCCACACGCTGTGCCACCGTCATGCGGGACATGCCTGTTTCTTCCTGGAGGTCCCCGCGCGTCCGGGCCTTACCCGACCGGATCAGCTGAAGGACGTCCCCTGGTCCCACGTACATCTGCGGCTCCTACGGTTGAAAGGCACTCTGGCAATCCTAGATGCTCCTGAGGTGAAGGAGGCAGAACCTGCTTGCGCCCGTGTCGATTGACTCTGCAGCTAATGCTAGACAGTTAGGCAACATTTGGATAGCCTTTAGGCACAAGTCCCGGCTTTGTGACTGCGCTCATGGCCAGGAAGTTTTTCAGCACCTGTTTGCTGGCCCGGCCGAAGCGGTCCGGGCCAGACGGAAACGGGGGCCCAGCGCGCGAATCCGCGGCACCGGTTCCGGGGCCGCCGAAGACAGGAGCATCGAAGTGATGAGAACCAGAGGCCGCTCACAAGTGGCCGTGATTGCGGCAGCGTCGCTGACCATGGCAATGCTGGCAGGCTGCACACCCAACGAAGGTTCGAATGGCGGCCAAACCACTGGCGGCACGCAGGCGATCACCGTCTGGACGGCGGACACCCTGCCGGATCGCGTCGCCAAAACGGAGGAGATCATCGCCAAGTTCACCGCCGCCACGGGCGTTCAGGTTGACCTGGTGGGCGTGCCGGAGGACCAGTTCAACCAGGTCCTGACCTCATCCGCTGCGGCCGGGGACCTCCCGGATGTCATTGGCTCCATTTCACTTGCGCAGGTCCGCACGCTCGCCGCTAATGACCTGGTGGACCCCGCAAGCAACAAGGCGGTCATCGAGAGCCTGGGCGCAAGCACGTTCTCCGAGCGGGCCCTCGAGCTGACGCGGGACGGCGACCAGCAGCTGTCGGTCCCCGACTCCTCCTGGCAGCAGCTCCTCTACTATCGGAAAGACCTCTTCGAGAAGGCCGGCATTACGGCACCGAAGACCTATGACGACATCAAGGCAGCGGCGCAAAAGCTGGACACCCCGCAGCTCGCAGGCCTTGCGGCAGCCAATAAGCCCGGCGAGGCGTTTACCCAGCAGACCTTCGAACATATTGCGCAGGGCAACGGGTGTGAAATGGTCAATGACCAGGGGGACATCACTTTTGACAGCCCCGAGTGTGTGGGTGCCCTTGAGTTCTACCGCGACATGCTGACCCAGTACTCGGTTCCGGGCGCCCAGGACGTGGACACGGTCCGCGCTTCCTACTTCGCCGGCCAGGCAGCCATGGCTATATGGTCCACCTTCATCCTGGACGAGATGGCCGGCCTGCGTGACAACGCCAAGCCCACGTGCCCGGAGTGCGTTGCCGATCCTGCCTTCCTCGCCAAGAACACGGGCGTCGTGACAGGTATCCAGGGCCCCGACGGCGAGCAGCCAGCCCAGTTCGGCGAGATTGTGTCCTGGACAGTCATGAAGGACTCTGCCTCGGATTCCGCGAAGAAGTTCGTGGAGTACTTCATGACCGAAGGCTATGTTGACTGGCTGTCCATCGCCCCCGAAGGCAGGCTTCCGGTCCGTGCGGGAACGGCGGACAAGCCGACTGAATACTCGGACAAGTGGAAGACCATGCCTGCCGGTGTGGACCGGAAAGAACCTCTGGGCAACTTCTACTCCGAGGACGTCCTCTCCATCCTTGAGCAGGGTCCGGATGACCTGAAGCGCTGGGGTATCACCCAGGGCCAGGGCGACCTGGTGGGCGCAGCCTTGGGCGAACTGCCCATCGCCAAGGCGGTCAGCGACGTCACTTCCGGCGGAGTCGATCCTGAAACCGCAGCCAAGCAGGCCGCGGAATCCCTTCGCTCCATCCAGGGTTCGCTGAAGTGAGTTCGGTCAAAAAAGACGTTCCTGCCGGGCCGGCGGCATCAGCCGCCGGCCCGCGGGGGCGCCGCCAGCTTTCACCGATGGCCAGGGAGGAGCAGCGGGCCGGACTTACCTTGCTTTCGCCCACGCTGGTCCTGGTCCTGGTCATGGTGGTTCTGCCGATCCTCTGGACCCTGGTGCTGGCGTTCCAGCGTGTGCGGATCCTGAATATCCGTGCCGCCGGCATCTTCGGCCCGTATACGGTGGCCAACTTCGACAGCGTGTTCTCAAGCAGCTTCTTCACGTCACTCGGCACTACGCTGGCCTACTCCATCTTCGGCACCGCTGGGGCGATCATCCTGGGGCTGATCGCGGCACTGGCCCTCCGGAAGCCGTTCAAGGGCAGGACGCTGATCCGCGCGTCCATGCTGATCCCTTACGTATCACCCATCGTGGCCGTGACATTTACCTGGACCACCATGCTGGATCCGCAGTTTGGCCTCATCAACTATTGGGGAAAGCGGCTGCTCGGCTGGGAGGAATCCATCCCGTTCCTCAGCGAGCGGGCCAGGGAAGTCTCCTTCCTCGGCCTGAACTTCGAAATCCCCACCGCACTGATTGCCGTTATCGTTTTTGAAATGTGGCGGTCCTTCCCGTTCGCCTTCCTGTTCCTCACTGCCCGGATCAACGCTATTCCGGACAGCCTGGAGGAGGCCGCCAGGGTGGACGGGGCAACCCCCATCCAGCGCTTTGTCCACATCATCCTTCCGCAGCTGTTGCCTACCATCGCCATGCTGTCCGTCCTGCGGTTCATCTGGACGTTCAACAGCTTTGATGACATCTACCTGCTCACCGGCGGTGGCGGCGGCACCGAAGTGGTGGCCGTGACCGTGTTCAACTTCCTGACCGCCCGTGGCGATATTGGTGCCGCGTCTGCCCAGGCGCTGGTGCTGGCCGTAATCCTCGGCCTGATGGTGGGAATCTACATCAAATTCTTCGGCAAGAAAGAGGAGGTCTCCTGATGGCTGTCCCCGTCGAAACGAGACGCCCGGCCTCCCCGTCCCGGCCCCCGGAGGGTTCGCGCTGGACGCGGGACGTGATCGAGACCAAGGTCTTCGGTGTGCTCCGCTGGGTGGTGATCGTGGGCCTGGTGCTGGTGACGCTGTTCCCGTTCTACTACATGTTTATCCTCTCCATCAGGCCCCTTGACTCGCTGCTGCGCGATCCAGGCTCGCTGGTCATTCCGTTCGGCGAACTCGATTGGGGTTCCTACCGCAACATCATGACTCCGCAGGAGGACGGCGGCCAAGGCTTCCTGAGGTTCATGGGCAACAGTGCCATGGTGGCGCTGGGAACGGTGCTGATTTCGCTGCTGGTGGCCATTCCAGGCTCCTACGCCATCAGCCGGCTGAACTTCTTCGGCCGCCGCCAGATCAGTGCGCTGTTCCTGGCCGTGTACCTGTTCCCCAGCATCCTGCTGGCCATCCCGCTGTTCACCTTCTTCACGCGGCTCGGCCTGCGCGGCCAGTTGGTGGCACTGCTCATCGTGTACGTGGCCCAGGTCATCCCGGTCACCATCTACATGCTGCGCAATTACTTCGACACCATTCCCACCAGCCTCGAGGAAGCCGCGGCCCTGGACGGCTGCAGCAGGCTCGGCGTGCTGCGCCGTATCAGCCTGCCGCTGGCCATGCCGGCTATCATTTCCAACGGCCTGTTCGTGTTCATGATCGCGTGGAACGAGTTCCTCTTCGCCCTGCTGTTCCTGGTGAACACCCGTTCCAACTGGACCGTCTCGCTGGGCCTGTCCCAGCTGGCTGGCAGCATTGAAGTGCCCACCACCGTGCTGATGGCCGGTTCGGTGATCCTCACGCTGCCCATCATCATCATCTTCTTCGCTGCTGAGCGGCTCCTCACCGAGGGCCTTACTGCCGGCGCGGAGAAAGGATGATGGCGGGCGATTCGGCCGCAAGGCCGGGCACTCCGACTACTGCACGCCGTCCTGGCCGGGCAACTGGACAACGGTATGGTGCCGCACATGCTCCGTCACTGTGGAATGTGGTCAGGGTGACATAGTCCTTGTTGCCTTCGGCGCGAACTGCCTGGACCGGTCCGGCAGCGAGTTCCATGAGGTCCAGCCGGTGCGGGCCCAGGTCGTACAGCACGCCCAACTCCTCGCGCCAGCCTTCGGTGGCTTTGCCGGCCGGGAATCCGGTGTTGAGGAATCCTCCGTCAAGGAATCCGCCGAGCAGCTCTTCGAACGTGCCGAAGGCCCGCACGCCGTGCTCTGCGGCAAGCGCCTTGGCGGTGCTCCCGCTCGCGGACCACACGCCTGCAAGTTCGGTCTCGGCGCCCGCGCTGTGCAGTGGTGCGTGCAGGGTTGCGGCCCATTGGCCGGCGCCCACCAGCCCGACTTTCACAGCCGGATTGCGGGCAGGGGATTGCCTCGTGGAGGCGTCGGTAACCATGTGATGAAGATACTGCAGATTATGCATAACATCTATGCACAAGTAGGCTAGTTGTTATGCTAATGTCGTTTGCATCACAGTCCTAGCCACCTCACCTTCCTAAGGATCGATCTGAAGTGTCCCGCTTGCTCCGCATGGCCGCGCCGCGCAGCGTTGCCGTGATCGACCAGCGTTCCGTTCCGCTCGAAGCCGGTCAGGCGCGGGTGCGGACCATCTATTCCGGCATTTCGGCGGGCACCGAGCTCACTGCCTACCGCGGCACCAACCCCTACCTGACATCCATCTGGGATCCCGACGCCCGGTTGTTCCAGCCCGGGCAGGAGGCGCTTGGCTATCCGCTGGATGGCTGGGGATATTCCGAAGTGGGCGAAGTGTTGGAGCTGGCACCGCAGGCAGGACAGGCGGTGGACACCGTTGATGCCGATCCTCCCGTGCAGGTGGGCGACATGGTCTGGGGGATCTGGGGCCACCGGGACGAGGGCGTTCTCGCGGCGGAATCACTGCGGGGCCACGTGCTGCCGGACGGGATGGATCCCCTCGCCGGCGCCTTCGTGCGGGTTGGCGCAATCGCCCTGAGTGCCGTGCTGGCCGCGGACCTGGGCCCCGGCTCCACCGTGGCCATCTTTGGCCAGGGCGTCATCGGACTGCTTGCCACCCGCTTCGCAGTGCTTAACGGGGCAAAGGTGATCGCCGTGGACGGAATCCAGGCCCGCCGCCGGCGCGCCCTCGAATGGGGTGCCCTGCATGCCCTCGGCCACGCCCCGGAACTGGCAGGGGACATCCGGCGCATCACCGGCGGCGCCGGCGTGGATGTGGCCATCGAGCTCAGCGGAAACTACCGTGCACTGCACGAAGCCACCCGGGCGGTAGGTGCCGACGGCACCGTCATCGCCGCCGGCTTCTATCAGGGCGAAGCCGCCGGTGTCCGGTTCGGTGAGGAGTTCCACCATAACCGGGTTCAGCTCCTCGCTTCCCAGATCGGCTCCGTTCCTAACCGGCTCCGCTCCCGCTGGACCGTGCCCCGGCTGCAGCAGACCGTGGTCGACCACCTAGCCGACGGCCGGGTGAACGCGCCGGCCCTGGTGACCCACACCTTTTCCTTGGCGGATTCCGCCAAGGCCTACGAACTTCTGGACACGGACCCTGAGTCCGTCCTCCAGGTGGTATTGGAGTTCCCATGACCCTCATCACTGTCCAGGAGCAGCACCTGCCCGGTACCAGTTTGGCAGAGAAATTCGACCAAGCCCTTGCCTGGGGATTCGACGGCATCGAACTGCGGTCCGCCGGCGGGCTGCAGTTCCAGGCGCGACTGCCGGAACTGCGCCGGGCCCGGGATGCCGGTGTGGTCATGCCCACCGCCTGCGTGGAGATGCCCCACTTTGTCGGAGCCTTCGACGACGAACTGCGGAAGGACGCCGTCGTCCAGCTCAAATCGCAGCTGAGCGTTATGGCCGAGATCGGCGGCCGGGGCGTCATGACGCCGGCATCCTACGGCATGTTCTCCAAGCGCCTTCCGCCATTCATCCCGTCGCGCACCGAGGACGAGGACACCGCCGTGCTGGTGGAATCATTCACGGTGCTTGGCGAGCATGCGGCCGCCGAAGGGGTGGAGATCTATCTTGAACCCCTTAACCGCTATGAGGACCACATGATCAACACCCTCGCCGACGGCGTGCGGTTGCTGACGCTTGTGGGCCTGGACGCCGTACGCCTGGCTCCGGACACCTATCACATGAACATTGAGGAAAGCGACCCTGCGGCGGCCCTCCAGGACGCCGCCGGATACATCGGCCACATTCAAGCAAGCGATTCCAACCGCCTCGAACCCGGTGCTGGGCACATCGACTGGGCCCTCTTTGGTGCGACGCTGAAATCCATCGGCTACCAGGGCACAGTGGCTGTGGAATCCCGGTTGTCCGGGCCAGCGGAGGAAGTCCTTCCACGGGTGCCCTCCCTGTTGGGGCGATACCTGTGACGGCCGTCTCGGGGACCAGCGACGGCGTGTCATCAGTAATGGCCGAGCTGATCGCCGCGCGTTCCACGGCGGTGCTGGAGGCCAACTGGCGCACGACCCACACGGTTCCGGCCGCTGGCCTCTATCCCCACCAGTGGAGCTGGGATTCGTCCTTCATTGCCGTGGGCCTCAGCCGGATCTCACCCCGCCGCGCGGGCCAGGAGATGGATGCCCTCTTCGCCGGCCAGTGGGATGACGGCCGGCTGCCGCAGATCATCTTCGATCCCCACCGGGACGAGGACTACGCCCCGGGGGCATCGTTCTGGCAGTCCCGCCTCATTCCCGGCTCCCCGAAGCAGGTGGAGACGGCAGGCTTGGTCCAGCCGCCAAACCACGCGTGGGCTGTCTGGAAAATCCACCAGGCCGACCCCGCCGAATCCCGCAGCCGCTCCTTCCTGGAGCGGAACTACTCCAAGCTGGTCCACTGGCACGAATACCTGTCGGGCCGCCGCGACCGCGGCGGGTCCGGCTTGGCCTGCATCGTGCACCCCTGGGAGTCCGGCACGGACAATTCGCCGCTGTGGGACACGGTGATGAAACGGATCCCGGCGGACAACAAAACCGATCTGAACCGGCCCGACCTGCAGCACGCCGACGCCGGCGAGCGGCCCAGCCAGAAGGAGTACGGCAAATACTTCTGGATGGCTGAGCGCTACCGGGACCACGGCTGCGACGACGCCGATGCGGACTACCCGTTCCTGATGGAGGATCCGCTGTTCAACACGCTGCTGGCGGTGTCGGAGCTGGCCCTGGCGGACATTGCCGCCGAGGTGGGCCTGCCCGGCGAGGCCCACCGAGACCGGGCGCAACAGACCACCGAAGCGCTGGAGGACCTGTACGTCCCGGAACTGGGCTGCTACTCAGCCCGCGACATCACCGATGGAACAGTGGTCAAGAAGGCGACCATCAACGGCCTGATCCCG
This sequence comes from Pseudarthrobacter cellobiosi, assembly GCF_023913815.1. Lineage (NCBI taxonomy): Bacteria > Bacillati > Actinomycetota > Actinomycetes > Micrococcales > Micrococcaceae > Pseudarthrobacter > Pseudarthrobacter cellobiosi. The sequence continues at coordinate 80,978 of NZ_JAMXBK010000014.1, read as the reverse complement.
CTCCTGCTGCCCGGACAGGTCCACACCGACGCCCTGCTGGAGACCCTGAACGGACCCCGCTTCATGGACGGGCGCGCCCTGATGGTGCCCAGCTACGACGCCACGGCCGTGGACCACAATCCGGCCCTGTACTGGCGCGGCCCGGCCTGGTTCAACATGTCCTGGATGATCGCCGAGGCGCTGGACAGGCTTGGCCACACCGACCAGGCGGCCTTCCTTCGGGGCAACATCGGCAGGCTCGCAGCGGAGCACAACTTCCCCGAGTACGTAGACCCCTGGACCGGAGCCGCGCACGGGACCCGCAGATTCAGCTGGACCGCCGCGCTGGCCCTGGAAACCACCTATCATCGGAGCACGCCATGACCGCTGTTGCACCCCCGTCCGCCGTCTCGGTCCTCGTGGCCCACGGCGCCATGATGCGCGGCGCTGCCGACGGAAGCGTGGGCCGGGCAGACGCACCCGCGCAGGGAACCGAAGGCCTCTACATTGCCGATACGCGCCTGCTGTCCCGTTGGATTCTGGAGATCAACGACTCCACCTTCTGGGATGTGGGCAGCGTCCGTGAACCGGGCCGCCGCGAGACCGCCCTCAGTCCGGCGGCACGGCGGAACCAGACGCACGACCTCTTCGTCCTCCGGACCCAGGAGCTGGACGCGGGAGGCCTTACCGACACCCTGCGCATCCGCAACCTTGGCCGGGAGCCAATCACCGCACGGCTGGTCCTGCGGGCCGGCACAGACTTCGCGGACCAGTTCACCGTCCGCACCGACGGCCGGATCTTCGATCTCAGCGCCGCCGCCAGCAGCATGGACGTCCACGACGACGGCTCGCTGGCTTTCGATTACAGCCACACTTTCCGGGGCCGGACCTTCCAGGCCGGCGTCCGCCTGGCCGCGAGCATCCCGCCTATGGTCCGCAGGGAGCCTGCCGACGGGCGCTTCGTCGGCGCCGCCCTGTCCTGGGATCTGGCGTTGGCAGCGGGGGAGACGCAGGCCCTGACTGTTTCTGCGGTCGCCAGTGGCGGGCAGGCACGCCCGACGGTTCCGGCCGCCGTCGTACGTTCCGGCGAGGGGCTGACCGCCTTGGCGCGCCAGAGCCTGAAAGACCTTGATTCGCTGCTGATGCCCTGCCCCGTCAAGCCCGAACTGACCATCCCCGCGGCCGGGCTGCCCTGGTTCCTCACGCTCTTCGGCCGGGATTCCCTGCTGGCGTCCATGCTCACGCGCGAAGAATGCCCGCAGCTGCTGGGCGATGTGCTCCGCGCGTTGGCTGCAACGCAGGGAACGGTGGATGATCCGGCCCGGGTGGAGCAGCCGGGGAAGATTGTCCACGAGGTGCGCGTGAGCGAGCTGGCCCAGCTGGGTGCCGTTCCCTACGGCCGCTACTACGGCACGGTGGACTCCACACCGCTGTTCCTGATGGCGATGGGGCAAGTGGAGGATCCCGCGCTGCTCCGCGACCTGGAGCAGCCCGCCCGCGCCGCCGTCGAGTGGATCCTCGGCGACGGCGGCCTGAAGGACACCGGGTTTGTCCGCTACACTCCGGACCCCGCCGGCCTGCTCCACCAAGGCTGGAAGGACTCGTTCGACGCCGTGGCCGGAGCCGACGGCCGCGAACCGGTAGGCGCCATCGCCCTTGCCGAAGTGCAGGGTTACACCTGGCGCGGCCTCCGGGAATGCGCCCGCCTCGCAGCCGAGCAGTGGGATGACCCGGCCTGGGCAGGCACTCTTCGCGGGCTCGCCGACGAGCTGAAGCTCCGCTTCCGGGACGAGTTCTGGATGGAGAACCAGAACTTTCCCGCCCTGGCCGTGGACGGTGAAGGCCAGCAGGTTGACGCGCTGGCCGCCAATGCCGGCCATCTGCTGTGGGCGGGGATCCTCGATGCCGACGACGCCCGTGCGGTCGCTTCCCGGCTGCTCCGGGACGATTTCTTCACCGGGTGGGGGATCCGGACCCTCGCTGAAGGCCAGCACTATTACCACCCGATGTCCTATCACAACGGCTCCGTCTGGCCGCATGACAGCATGCTGGCCGCGGAGGGAATGGCAGCCTACGGGCTGACCGACCAGGCACGGACCGTGGCAGCGGGGATCCGGGAGGCTGCCGCGCACTTCGGCAACAGCCTGCCGGAACTGTTCGGCGGTTTCTCGCGGGCGGATTTCCCTGTGCCGGTTAGGTACCATCACGCAGGTTCGCCGCAGGCCTGGGCTGCGGCCGCGGGCCTGGCCGCTGTCCGCCTGACCAGTAGCTCCGAACGGGCGGACTAAGAAAAGCACACGGGTTGCAATGCCGCCGCCGGGCTTATCGTGGAGGTATGGACTCGCCAAAGGTGCAGCTGTACTTGGATATCACCGCTAAAGGCCTGTGCCTGCTGGGCGTCGCGCTGATGATCTTCGGCCAGGGTGGATGGTTCTACGTGGGCGTCGCCACCGTGGTCCTGGGCGTGCTGTTCATCGGCGCCACGCTGATGGCCACCCGCAACCTGCGGCACAGGGGATGGGACAGCAGGAACCGGCCAACAGCCGGATAGCCCGCCCCACCCACTCGCCCGCCAGTCCCGCCGGAGCCACACGGAGCGGCAACCTAGTCTTGGCCGATGGTAGCGTCCCTAGACCTGGGCCGGATCCAGCGGCTGCGGAACGATCGGCTGGTCGTTGGCCGTCAGGTCTATGCCCATGTCCTTGGCGAAGACCAGCCGGGTGTCCTTGTAGATTCCGGGGTGGTTCTCATCCAGCTCAAAGACCCGGGCGCCGCGCAGGCGGTTCCGTTCAGCGCCGGGGAGCCCATAGGCGCCGAATCCGGTTCCGGGGGCGTAGCCGAGCTGCACCCCGTAGTAGTTGCCCACGTAGGTATTGACGTGATCGTGGCCCACAAAGTAGCCGAGCACATCCCCGCGCTCCAGGAAGGCGCTGAACAGGCCGGAGTTGATGGGGCCCGGGCACTCGTCCTCGTTCCGCTCGCCGACGATGTTGTGCTTCGTGAGGGCCCGGGTGTGATCGGCCTCCGTCCGCGAGTCGAGGCTGGCGAACCACATGTTGCGGTGCTCGTGGAGCGCAATGTGGCCCCACATCAGGGAGGGGACCTTCTTGCCGTACTTCTGCTCGGTGGCGATGGACAGGTTGCGGTACCAGGTGACCTGGTCCATGCGTACCCAGTCCCAGTCGGGGTAGCCTTCGAAGTCCTGTCCATTGATGGCGTCCGGGGCATATCGGCCGGTGTCGATGAGCCACAGGCCGAAGGCCGGCTCCTTGGACTTGGCCGACTGCACGAGCAGCATCGAGTTCGACGTCCCGGTGAGCCCCGGCGTGGAGTCGCCGTTCATGTTGAATTCGTAGGTCTGCAGGAACTGCAGCATTTTGGCCTCGGTCATGCCCGTCCGTGCCACGGAATCCTCGTCGTGGTTGCCGAACGTGACGGCCCACGGGATCTGCCGGCGCTCCATGGGCTGGACCACGTGGTTGAGTGCCTGCTTGACCTCCAGCTCAGAGTCGCAGCCGCCATTGATCACATCGCCGTTGATCACCACGAAGTCCGGCTTCTCCGCGTCCAGGGTCTTGTCCATGAGCTCGATCGTGCGGCGGTCCGTTTGCTCGTCGTCCTGGGTGTCGTTGAACTGGATCACTTTGAAGCCGCCGTCTGGGCGGAAGGCAAGTGCGGGCTTGGGTGCCTTCGCCCCCGGCGCCGCGTAGCTGCCGGTTGCTGCGGCCACTGTCAGTCCCAGCGCGCCAAGCGTCCCAGCGGCAGCCAGCGCTGCCCGTCGGCTGATGTTGGGCTGGTGGATTCCGGTGGTCATCGTTGCCTCTTTCGCTGATGCGGCCGTACCTCCGGCCGTCGATCCTGCGACTGTAGGCGAGCCAAGTTTCGGGTTCCGGAACACTTGGTGAACGCCGCGTGCAAGACCCGCTGAATCTCGGCTCCATCCGCCTATGATTGCGGCATGTCATCTTACGAAGTCACTCGCAGCGCCGTTATTCCCGCCCCCGCAGAAGACGTCTTTCCGCTGGTCAACGGCTTCCTTGAGTGGACCAAATGGTCGCCTTGGGAGAACGTGGACCCGAAATTGAACCGCTCGTATTCGGGCAACGACGCCGGTGTGGGGGCCAAGTATGCATGGAGTGGCAACCGCAAAGCAGGCAGCGGAACCATGGAAATTGTCGAGTCCGACTTTCCCCGGAGTATCAAGGTCCGGCTTGAGTTCACCAAGCCGTTCAAGGCTGTGAACCCCACCACTTTCACGTTTACCCCGGCCGACGGCGGAACCCAGGTCACGTGGCGGATGACCGGCGAGAACAAGGGGCTCGCGAAGATTTTTGCCATGATCGTGAACATGGACAAGATGGTCGGCGGCGACTTCGAGCGCGGGCTGGCTGCGCTCTCGGCCGCCGCGACGGCCAACAAGGCCTGACCCGGCGCTGCTGACGCCGGTGCTTGCCCGGCGTCAGCCGTTGAGGATCTGCTCGCGCAGAATATCGGCGTGCCCGCAATGCTGGGCGAACTCCCGCAGCACGTGCAGGTATACCCAGTGCAGCGGGAGCGGGCCGCGGCGGTTGCCGGGGAGCACGTCGTCGAACTCCAACAACGACGTCGCCTGGCGCGATGCCTCGCAAGCCTCCCGGTGCGCCCGCCGGACGCTGGCGATGGTGTCCTGGGCCGTGAGGATGAACGACTCGTCGGGTGTTGCCGGAATGCCGATCTCGGTGCGCGGCCGGCACGTGATGGCCTCGTCGAACCAGACCTTCTCCACGAACGCCGCGTGCTTCACCAGGCCCAGCAGTGTGGTGCGGGATGCCACCAGCGACCGGCGCGCCTGCTCCTCGGTGAGGCCGTTCAGGCAGGCGCTGAGCATGTTCCGGTGGTCATCGATGAAGGCCTCGAACTGGGCGCGCGCGGGCTGGCAGATGGCGTTCTCGGCGAACGCGGCTGAAGGAGCAGACATCCCCGAAGTATTGCAGGCAGGGGTCGCGGGGCTATGCTCGGCTCGCTGGGGAAGGCCCGGCGTCGGCCGCTCACCCGTGGTGATCGCCGCGCCGCGCGCCTATGGTGAGGTCATGTCTGATTCCTTTTCGTCCTTTGTGGACACCTTCAAAAACATTGGCGTCACGAAGGCTTATGGCCCGGCCGTCCAGGTGGGCGGGGAAGAGATCACCCCGGTCGCCCTGGTGTCGTTCGGGTTCGGGGGAGGCGGCGAAGCCGGTGACGGTGCCTCCGGCGGGGGTGGCGGCGGGATGGTGCTGCCGCTGGGGGTATACCGGACCGTCGGCGGCCGCGCGGCGTTCCGTCCCAACACCGTGGTCACCCTGATGTGCCTGGTCCCGGTGATCCTGGCTGCCGGCGCCGCTGCGGGCCGGGCCATCCGCGCCTCGCGGTCCTAGCCGTACTGCCCGGCCAGAGGCCCGCCTGGCCAGAAGCCCGCCTGGCCTGTGTGGCAACTAGCCGGAGACGCGGCGGTTGCGCGCCTGGCGTGCCAGCCGGATGAATCCATAGACAAAGACGGCCTCGATCAGGACCATCAGCCCGAGCAGCAGCCACTGCCCCTGGGCCATGAAGACCACTGCGCCGGTCAGGACCAGGGTGGTGCCGAGCGCCAGCGCGTACACGGCGAAGCCGAGGGCCACTTTGGCGCTGCGCACACCCGTCCGGAAGCCAAAGCCCACCGGTTCGCCGCCGGGATAGCCGGCCACACGGTCCGGGACTGCGGGCTTGAGCCTGTCGAATTCCGCCCAGGGATCCGGGTCCTGATTGCTCATGCTTCCATTATCCCGCGGTTCCCGGCCCACTTGCGGCCGACGGATTCTGCTCAATCGTTCGACGGCGGCATGCGGGCCGCCCCGGAAATCCAGCCCTCCCGGCAGGGTGGAAGTTGATGATTGAGCAGAATCCGACGCGAGACCAAAGCGCGCGGGTTTGCTCTATCAGGTTTGGTGGCTAAACCACTGGGTTGGGGACCAAAAGTGATAGGTCATCCGAGGTGCTCGGCTCGTAGAAAGCCGGCTCCTGGTGGGTAATGACGACGGCGTCGCTCACCACGTCAGCCAGCCTGCCGTGGCGCGCGTAGGCCTGGCGCTGCAGCCTGGCACCGGTTCCGTTGCTGAAGATCCGGTGCAGGGATGCCTCGACGTAGGTAGCGTCGCCCGCTTCGACCAGGGCGTCGCGGACATGGTTATGGAGCGCGGCGATGACATTGCGCGCGGATTCCGGCTTGTGGGTCAGCGGGTGGAGCAGCTCGCCCTGGGTTCCCCACCGGCTGGCCAGCCAGGCCCCCTGGCGCAGGATGATGGCCGGAACCATGTCCGGGTCCTGGCCGGATTTCCATTCCCGGGCAGCGGTCTCCACCAGGCCCCGCACTAGGGCGGCGATCAGGACGGTGTCGCGGGGATCGAGGCAAACGTCGGATACCCGGATTTCCACGGTGGGGTGGCGGGCGGAGAGGCGGGCATCGAAATCAGGGTTGTTGACTACGCCAGTGCCGGCCAGGTCCGCCACCCGCTGGTGGTAGGCCTGCGCCGAGCCGAAGATTTCCGTCGGCCCGGCAGAGGACCACCGGTTCCAGGCCTGTGTGCGGAAGCTCGCATAGCCGCTGTCAGCGCCGTCCCAGAACGGGGAATTGGAGCTCAACGCCATCAGCGGCGGCAGCCAGGACCGGATCCGGTCCAGGATTGCGACGCCTTCCTCATCGGAGTCGACGGAGACATGGATGTGGCATCCGCAGGTCAGCTGCTCACGGGCTGTCAGGGCGAACTTTTCCAGCAGCGCGTCATAGCGGGGATTGCTGGTGGAATGGGGTGTCACCGCCAGAGGGGACGTGGCAAGCGCGGCGATCCTGGCGCCCGCTTTTCGGGCAAGCGAGTCTGCGTAGGCGCGGCCTGACAGGATTTCGGCGGAGAGTCCGCTCAGGGTGCTGTGCGGGTGGGTGATCACTTCGAGCTGTTCCTGGTGAAGCTCGACGGCGAGCACCGGGTGCGTGGAAAGGTCCGCCGGTTCGCCCGGGTCCTGGAGGCGCAGCAGGTCTGCTGCCAGAGGCAGGGGACTGCCGTTGGAGGGATCAACGATCAGGAATTCTTCTTCAACACCAAAAGTACGCACTAGCTAAGTGTGCGCCAACAAAAGCGGCCCCAGATCCACAGTTGTTCCCGGCATCCGTGGGGGCATCCGCGAAGGCACCGTGGGGGCCTCTTTGAGGGCCGCCTGGAGCGGTTGAAAATCCCCTATATCCTCGGGTGCCCTTTCAGTTCCATAATGGCCACATAGGCTTCGGGGACCCTCGCGCCGATGATGGCTGGCGCGGCGCAGGAGAGTCCCAGGTGGCCGCTCCGGCACTTGGCGCAACGGGCGGCCACGCGGCACCGGACGACGGGGTTCCGGATCCGCCACCGGGGGAGAGCATCGCCACCAACGCGAAAGCAAGGCACAAAGGAAATCATCATGCTCAAGGATCGAACCATCATGGCTGTTCTCGCGGCGAAGGACATCAACAGGGCGAAGGATTTCTATCGGGACAAGCTGGGCCTGGAACCGTCGGATTCCATGGAGGATGACAGCTTGTTTTACAGCGGCGGCAACGGAACGGGTTTCCTGATTTACCAGACAGAGAATGCCGGGACGGCCAAGAACACCCAGATGGGCTGGGAAACGGACAACCTCGAAGCTGAGATGGAGGAACTGCGGGGCCGCGGGGTCGTCTTTGAAGACTACGATTTCCCCGGCCTGAAGACGGAGAACGGCGTTGCTGATAACGACTGGGGGAAGTCCGCCTGGTTCCTGGACAGCGAAGGGAACATTCTCAACATCTCCCAGCGCAAGTAGCCACCCGCAGGCTGATTGGCGCACGAAGGGGCCGCACTTGCCGCGAAGGCAGGTGCGGCCCCTCGCGCGCCACACTCAGGAATAGCGCGCCACACCCAGGAATAGAATGGGCGCCATGGGCTCCGTTGACGATTCCTTGGCCGATCTCCCTGAGCCGGACGGCGGCTGCCTGCAACATGTGATCGACATTGCAAGGGCCGTTGTGCCGGAGGCCGAGCAGGGGATGAGCTATGGGATGCCGGCCCTGAAATTTGAGGGAAAGCCACTCGTGGGCGTCGTTCGGGCAGCCAAGCACCTCTCCGTCTTCCCGTTTTCCCCGGCGGTGATTGACGCCGTCGCCGGCCGGCTTGAAGGGCACTCCCTGTCCAAAGGGACCATCCGGTTCACGGCGGCGCATCCCCTCCCCAACGACGTGCTGGAGGACATCGTCCGGCTGCGCCGTGCCGAGATCCTCAAGTAGGCCCGGCGTCGGTCAGCCTGGCGCTGCACACGACGGCCGAAGCGGAGACGCTGCGCCAGTGGGGCGGGGACCCGGACCTGGGACCAAACCTCATCAACGGGCTGGCACCAACCAACCGGGGTCATAGTCGCGGACTACGAAGCGCACCGCATGGACTGGGATTCGGTGTCGGTCCAGACCACCGAGGCGCAGACGCAGCAGTTCGTCTCCCTGTACGAAGCGCTGCAGGACTTTGACGATTCCGCCGCAGTGCTCCGGGGGGACCTGCCCAAACTCGCGTTCGCCGACGCCGAGGACCAGATCGACTACAAGCCGGTTTGGCGCGGTGTCCGGGTGTCCATCGGGGAGCCCCTGGCGAGGCATCAAGCGGCCCTGACCGAGGCCGGGTGGGACGTCCGCGTCCTGCCGGGCCTAAATCATCCGGGTGCAATGGACAGTGCCGTGGCGCTGCCCATTCTGGCAGGCTGGCTGCAGAATGCGGGCTGGGTGAAGTAGCTAGGCTGGGGCCATGGACTTTCTCATCAGGCAGGCCACTCCCGAGGACGCTGAAGCCGTGGTGCACATGCACACCCTGGCCCACGAGGAGACCTATGGGGACCGGCTGTCAGCGGAGTTCTTCCGCACACGGAGGGCCAGCATTCCCGAACGGGTGGAACGCCGTCGACCATTCCTGGCCGGCAGCGACCCGCGGATCATTGCCGTGGACGCCAACCATGAAGTTGTGGGTCTCGCCGACTCGGGTCCCGCACGGGATGAGGACGGCCCGGAGGTGCTGGAACTGTATTCGCTGTACACACTCCGGCGGACGCACGGCAGCGGGCTGGGGGCCGCGTTGCTGAGCGCGGCCATAGGTGAGAGCCCGGCGTATCTCTGGGTGCTGGAGAACAATCCCCGGGCGTTCGCCTTCTACCGCAAACACGGCTTTCGCCCTGACGGCACCCGCGGCCAGCTGCCACCCGAGTGGGAAGAGCTGCCGGAATTACGGATGGTCCGTCCGGCGCGGGCGGGTCGTGATCATGCGGACAGGGTCATTGCCGGATAAGGGGTCACTACCGCGCTGGGCCAGGATCGTCGTCGCCGTTTATCTGGCAGTGACGGTGGCCGCTGTCGGAGCTTCGCTCGTTACCGGTTCCTTCGAAACGGGTCTGGATGCCGTGTTCCGGGAGCGGCTGTGGCTGGCCGTGGTGGTCCTGACGCTTCCCGTTTCGGCGGCGTATTTCGCCGTGGCCTTCCTCCTTGACACCTCGAGTCCGCCATCGCCGGGTGTGTTGAGTCCGACGACGGTTATCCACTACCTGGGATTCCTCGCCCTTGCGGTGGTCAACGCAGCGCTCTTCCGGTGGATGATCCTGAGCATCCGAAGGCCCGTTCCAGCCGCTGCCACGCCCACCGCCACGCCTGTGGCTGTGCCTGCCGCGGTGCCTCAGGTTCCGGTGGTGACAATTCACGGGGTCACCCGGAACGTCCGCAACCTCTGGTGGACCGTGCCCCTCGCTGTCCTGCTGAGCTTCCCGCAGTGGCTCGTAGCGGGTCTTGCCTGGTGCGGGATCAGCGGCTGCAGCGGTGGAGGCTTCGGGGTGTCCACCGGGACCGAATGGTTAGCGGTCACCATGAGCGTGGTGAACGGGTTGATTCTCGCGGTGGCTGTGTTCGCAGTGCGCTGGCTGTATCCCACGCGGAGGCGCGCCCTCATTGCCCTGGCGGCCGGAACGCTGTTCGGGCTTCTGGGGGCTGCCGTCACGCACGGGTAGCACCGCAGGACGGTGAGTGAACGGCCCTCGGCAACGCACGCAATCGTAGGTACGGTTGCGTCATGCAAAAGATATCGATTGAGGCTTTGGCCCGTCAGCAGATCGCTGCCGCTGTTGCGGCACCCAGCGGGCGGGCAGCCGATACAGCGTTCGGCGGGCATGAGAAGAAACTGCGCCAGACCGTCATGGCCTTCCGTGCCGGCACGCAGCTCAGCGAGCACCAGAACCCCGGCGAGGCAACGGTCTACGTGCTGAAGGGATCGGTCTGGCTGAGGGCTGGCGGGGAGTCGTGGCAGGGCAAGGCAGGGGATCTCCTGATCGTGCCGGACGGGCTGCACAGCCTGGAAGCGGAAGAGGACTCGGCGGTGCTGTTCACGGTGGTCAAGACCGACCGGTAGCGCGGAGCTGGTTAACTGGCAGGGAAGTCGAGAGAAGGAGCACCCATGTCCGGTTTGCCCGCATCACCGAAACTACGGGTGAGTCTGCCCAGCCAGAACCTGGTGGACGCACTCGAGCCGTCCGCCGGCGTCGAACTCTTCCTGTGGGACCTGACCGGCCCGGCTCCGGCGGAGCAGTTCGACATTGTGGTGCCGCCCTACATGGGCGGGGTAGGGGCGCTGGCTGCGCTGGACTCCGTGGACGTCGGCCTGGTGCAGAGCCAGCTGATCGGGTACGACGGCGTCGAGGCGGTTCTGCCCGCGGGGTGCCTGTTCGCCAACGCGGCCGGAGTGCATGAGACGTCGACGGCGGAACTTGCGTTGGGCATGATCATCGCCAGCCAGCGGGGGATCCCGGACTTTGTGCGGCATGCGGCGACGGGAATCTGGGACCACCGCGAGCGCCCCAGCCTGGCCGACAGGCGCGTGCTCCTGGTGGGTTACGGGGGAGTGGGGAAAGCGATTGAGGCCCGGCTGCTGCCGTTCGAGGCCGAGGTGACGCGGCTGGCCAGCCGCGGCCGCGACGATGAGCGCGGCAGGATCCACGGGATTGATTCCCTGTATGAGCAACTGCCGCTGCACGACATTGTGGTGGTCAGCGTCCCCCTGAGCGAGCAGACCCGGCACCTGGTTGACGCCCGGTTCCTGGCGGCCATGCCGGACGGCGCACTGCTGGTGAACGTGGCCCGCGGGCCGGTGGCGGATACCGAGGCCCTGCTGCGCGAGACGTCCTCCGGCAGGCTGCGGGCGGCCCTGGACGTGACGGATCCGGAACCGCTGCCGCGCGATCATCCCCTGTGGACCGTGCCCGGTGTCCTCATCACCCCGCACGTGGGCGGGGCCAGCTCGGCCATGCTGCCGCGGGTGGCGCGGCTGATCCGGAAGCAGATCGGCTTGCTGCAGGCCGGGCAGGAGCCCGTGAACGTGGTGCTGGGCGGGCTTGTCGGGCGTTCATCCGGTTGAGACTCAGGCAGGGACTTACGGGACCGTCAGCCCCGTTGAACCTGTAAGGGCGTTTCCGTGGGTGCCTGTTCCGCCCGGTGCAGGAAATCTCGCAGTACCTCCTGGTAGCGCTCAGGTTCCTCGAGATGGGGCATATGGCTGCTCTCCTCGAAGATGACCAGCTCCGATCCCGGCACCAGGCTGTGGTACCAAGCCGTGTCCTCCGGCCGAATCTCATCGTGACGGCCGCACAGGAACAGTGTAGGAACCGTTAGTTCACCCAGGCGACCGGTAACGTCATAGTCCTTGTGGATGCCTGTGATCTGGAATTCGCTCGGCCCTTGCATCCGCTCATAGATAGCCTGGTTCAGTTGGCTAAAAGTCCGCATCAAAGGATCCGGCCACGGGTCCAGCCGGCAGACGTGTCGAAGGTAGAACTCCATCGTGGCCGCCTGGTATTCATCGGAGTCCGTAGTTCCTGCGGCCTCGTGCCGGTCCAGCACAGCGCGGACATCCGCGGGCAGGGCCGCGCGCAGTGCCGCTGCGCCGACGGCGTAGCGGGGCAGGCTCAGGCATGGATTCGCCAAGACGAGGCTCGCCAGCCTCTCCGGCGTCCGGAGGGCGTACTCGGTCGCGATGATCGTCCCCCATGACTGGCCGAGCAGGTGGACGCGGCCCAATGCGAGGCCGTCAAGGATCCTGCTAAGTTCGTCAACCAGGCGCTCGTTGGTCCACATCTCGATATCGTCGGGCGCATCCGATTTTCCCGCCCCGAGCTGATCGTAGAAAACCACCGGCCGCTCATCGGCCAGGGCCTCCAACGGCTCGAGATAGTCATGGGTGGCACCTGGGCCGCCGTGGACAATGACCAGCGGTGTGTGCTGACCGTCGCCCACGACCCGGTACCAGACACTGCCGCCGGGAACCTCCAGCCGGCCCTCCCGAACTTTTTCTCCAGCGGCCATGATCCACCCCGAAATGAGTAAGTCGGCGCGAGCAGCGCCACCCTTCTTCCGATTAGACTCCGCATCTCCGTGCAGGTCAACAGACCGCGTTGCTGGGCCGGAACGAGAGCCTTGGCTGGCGGGGCTGCCCTCAATTGAGGGAACGGAAGAACGCCGCCGCATCTTCCGCGACCTGCTCCGGGGCGCCAGCGTGCATCAGCCGTCAAACACGCCCCGCACGTCATCGGCTGTCAGCGCTGAGGCAAACATCGCGTCGTCGTCCAGTACGGCGGTGAACAGCTTGGCCTTCCTTTCCTTGAGCGCCATGACTTTCTCCTCGATGGTGTCCTTGGCCACCAGCCGGTAGACCATGACGTTCCGGTTCTGGCCGATCCTGTGGGTGCGGTCAACGGCTTGCGCCTCTGAAGCGGGGTTCCGCCAGAGGTCCAGCAGGAAGACGTAGTCCGCCTCAGTCCGGTTCAGGCCGAATCCGTCCAGATAGGCGTACTCGATGCCTTCAGCGTCGAGCCGTGCCGCGGCCTTGCCCAGGAAGCCGGTGAACTGGCTGAAGATCAGGGCGCGGTGTCCCTCGGATACGATATCGCCGAGTTGCTCCAGCAGCGCATCGAGTTTGCTGGACGGGACGGAGGCGTACTTCTCGTCCACCAGGGACGCGTCCAGGCTGAGCCTGCGCAGCATGGTGAGGGACTTGAATATCGCGAAGCGGTTCTTGTTCATGTCATCCAGCAATCCCAGGACTTTTTGCCGTTCGCGCTGCAGGTGCCGCTGGTAAATGGTGCGGTGCCGCGGCGCCAAATCCAGCTCCAGGACCTGTTCCTGCTTGGCGGGAAGATCCTTGGCCACAAGATCCTTGGTGAGGCGCATCATCAGAGGCCGGATCCGCCGTCGTAGTTGTCGGCGAAGTTCCTCGATGCCGTTCTTGAACGAGGCCCTGGTCCGATACGGGGCGCTGCGGTTGCCTTGGACCTTGCCTTTCAGCTCCAGTTTCTGGGGATCCCACTCGACGCTTGAGACGGCGCCTTTCGCGCATAGGTGCGGCCGCGGTGGCGGAGCTCATAACGGCCAACCGGCCCCCGGCAGGGGAGCAGATAGGGGGTTCGGGCTATGGACCCTTCGGACCGGCATGCCTAGACTGGCCGGACCTCCAACTCCAGGAAAACATCCAGCTGCTCAAGCCATGGGCAGGCCCTGTATCTGGGGGATCCATCGCAACACTTCACAACTCACGGCAGCCCCACGACGGCGTGCCGTGCCGAGAGAGGAGAGCACTGATGACTGCAAACAAAGCCGTTGCTTATAAGGAACCGGGCAAGGTCGAACTGATCGACATCGATTACCCCACCTTTGAACTCAAGGACGGACCGGGCGTGAACCCGGCGAACGTGGGGCGCACAGTACCCCACGGGGTCATCCTGAAAACTGTGGCCACCAACATCTGCGGTTCTGACCAGCACATGGTCCGCGGGCGCACCACGGCCCCTTCCGACCTGGTGTTGGGGCATGAGATCACCGGCGAAGTGGTGGAGGTGGGGCCCGGCGTCGAGTTCATCAAAGTCGGGGACATCTGTTCTGTGCCCTTCAACATCGCCTGCGGTCGCTGCCGGAACTGCAAGGAACGCAAAACCGGGATCTGCCTGAACGTCAATCCGGACCGCCCCGGCAGCGCCTACGGATACGTGGACATGGGCGGCTGGGTGGGCGGCCAGGCCAACTACGTGCTGGTCCCGTACGCGGACTGGAACCTGCTGAAGTTCCCGGACAAGGACCAGGCCATGGCGAAGATCATGGACCTGGCCATGCTGTCGGATATATTCCCCACGGGCTTCCACGGCGCGGTGTCGGCCGGGGTGGGCGTCGGCTCCACCGTGTATGTGGCCGGCGCCGGGCCTGTTGGCCTCGCAGCGGCCACCAGCGCTCATTTGCTGGGTGCCGCCGTCGTGATTGTGGGGGATCTGAACGAGGACAGGCTGAAGCAGGCGCGCAGCTTTGGGTGCGAAACGATTGACTTGAGCAAGGGCGGCCCCGCGGAGCAGATCGAGCAGATCCTGGGCGTCCCGGAAGTGGACTGCGGCGTGGACGCGGTGGGCTTCGAAGCGCGCGGCCACGGCCATGACGCCAAGGAGGCACCCGCCACGGTGCTGAACTCGCTGATGGAAATCACCGCGGCCGGCGGTGCGCTGGGCATTCCCGGGCTGTACGTTACCGGCGATCCGGGCGGTGTGGACGAAGCTGCCAAGAAGGGTGCGCTGAGCCTGAGCCTGGGCACCGGCTGGGCCAAGTCGCTCAGCTTCACCACCGGACAATGCCCGGTGATGAAGTACAACCGGCAGCTGATGATGGCCATCCTGCATGACAAGGTGAGCATCGCAAAGAACGTGAACGCGAAGGCGATCAGCCTGGAGGATGCGCCCAAGGGCTATGCCGAGTTCGACGCCGGCGCGGCCACCAAATACGTCCTCAACCCGAACGGATACCTCAACTAAGCCCCTCACCTGGCCAGCGGCCGCCGTCGGGAATCACGACGGCGGCCGCTGGCTTGGTGCCAGGCTATGCGAGGGAGGCGAGGAACGCCGTCGTATCTTCTGCCACCCGATCCGGGCACTCCCACAGCACCGGGTGCGCCACATCGGGATAGATCTTCAGCACGGAGCCGGGGATCCGGGCGGCCAGGGTTTCCTGGTCGCCGCGTGGCAGCAGGCCGTCCTGGCCGCCCCACAGGATCAGCGTGGGCGCCTGGATGGTTCCCGATTCCGTGGGTGGCGTGGCCTCGCACAGTCCGTTCAGGATGGCTGACCAGGCGCGGGCGGGCATCCTGAGACCGTCGCGCACACGGTCCTCGATGTACCAGGCGGGGACCTCGTGCAGCAGGGGAAACCAGGACAGGGAATCCCGTACCAAGTCCTCGTCGAGGGGGTCGGTCAGGCTGTCCACTTCGTCGGCGAAGGCGGTCTGCCCGTGGAGGCTCAGGGGAGCGCCCACCAGCACCAGCGCCGCGACCTTTTCGGGATGGGAAATGGCCAGTTGCTGGGCAACGTAGCCGCCGCTGGATGAGCCGACGACGACGGCCCGCGGCACGTTGAGGGCGTCCAGGATCGCTGCAGCGTCCTCGGCCTGTTCCGCCAGGGAGTAGCCGCCCTCCGGTTTGTCCGCTTCGCCTTGCCCGCGCAGGTCCGGCGCGTAGACCCGGAAACCGGTCAACAGGGGAATCAGGCGGTCAAAGCTCCCGCGGGATTCGCCCCACGCGTGCAGCAGAAGCACCGGTTTTGCGTCGCCGTCGCCGTCGCCTTGGACGAGGCACGGCACTGAGATGCCCGTGCGGAGCGTGAGATCGCGGACTTCGGAGTCCATAGATTCAGGCTACGCGGGGTGAGGTGGGCGTGGGGAGGGTCGAGCCGAGCGTCCCCGGCTTCGGCATTGGAGTCACTGACGCACTGAACGAATTGCAAGCGCTTGCGTCAATGTGGAATGCTTGTCTAGTATGGGTTGTATGGTAGCTAGCGTTGAATTAGTGGCGGAACGTGCTGGGGTCTCTGTATCAACAGTTTCCCGTGCATTGCGTTCCGTTCCTGGTGTTTCGGCGGCAACTCGCAAGCGCGTGCAAAAAGCGGCCGATGAGCTAGGCTATTCGGCATCCCCGGCTGCGTCGCGCCTTGCGACAGGCCGGACGATGACCGTGGGCATCGTGGTACCGGTGCTGGCCAAGTGGTTTTTCGGAAAGGTCATTGGCGAGGCCACACACAGGCTCCGGGAGGCCGGCTTCGATGTGCTCCTCTACGAGCTCGCCACTGCCGGACAGCGTCAGAGGTTCTTCGGCACCGTGCATTTGCATGGCCGTACGGACGGGGTCATCATCATGGCCCTGCAGCCGAGCAGGGAGGAGTTGGAATCGCTCGCCTCCCAGGGGCAGGCGGTAGCTTTGCTTGGGGCTCAAGCGCAGGGTGCCGGATCGGTGTCTGTGGACAACGTCGGGGCCGGGCGGGCTGCTGTGAGGCACCTGTTGAACCTTGGCCATGAGCAGATAGCGTTCATCGGCATCCGTGATGAGGAGGGCAGCAATTTGGGCGGTGTCCCGCCCTTGGAGCGGCTGGTGGGATACCGGGAGGCTCTGGCCGAGGCCGGACTGACCCTGGACGACGCCCTTGAACAATTCGATGAGAACAGTGTCGTTGGGGGCGCGGCGGCCATGTCCCGGCTGCTTGTCGCTGAACGCGCTCCGACCGCGGCTTTTGTAGCCTCCGACGAGATGGCCTTCGGGGTCCTCAAGGTCCTCCGCCAGGCAGGCCTGGAAGTTCCCCGGGATTTCTCTGTGGTCGGATTCGACAACCACGAGCTCTGCGACGTCCTGGGCCTGACAACGATGGACCACGAGGTGGCCGAACAAGGACAGGACGTCGCCCGGATCCTCCTGGAGGTCATGCATGGAGGGCAAGCGGCCAACCTTGCCCGCCCGGCACGCCTGGTGGTACGGGAGACAACCGCGCCGCCCCGCGCCCTGCGCACAACACCTACCTCCCCGGATTCTCAGTATTCCGCCGGACACCCCGGCAAACTCTGAAAGGAAACTTTATGCAGTATCGCAAACTCGGCAACAGCGGCATGTACGTCAGCTCGATCGCGCTGGGCAACTGGGCCACCCACGGCGAAACCGTGGACCAGGATGTTGCCACGGCATGCGTGCGCAAGGCCCTGGACCTTGGCATCACCACTTTCGACACCGCCGACGCCTATGCAGGCACCAAGGCCGAAACCATGCTCGGCGAAGCACTCAAGGGTGTGCGCCGCGAGGGCATCGAGGTCATGACCAAGGCGTTCTTCCCGACCGGCACCGGGAAGAACGACCGTGGCCTGTCCCGCAAGCACGTAATGGAATCCATCAACGGTTCGCTGCGCCGCTTGCAGACGGACTACGTGGACGTCTATCAGGCGCACCGCTATGACTACGAGACCCCGCTCGAGGAGACGATGGGTGCCTTTGCGGATATCGTCCGTGCCGGGAAGGCCCACTACATCGGCGTCTCGGAATGGACCGTGGCGGAGATCCGCGCGGGCGCCGCGTTGGCGGACGAACTGGGCATCCAGTTCGTCTCCAGCCAGCCGCAGTACAACATGCTGTGGCGCGTGATCGAACCTGAAGTGGTGCCGGTCTGCGAAGAGCTCGGGATCACCCAGGTGTGCTGGTCGCCGCTGGCCCAAGGCGTGCTGAGCGGCAAGTACGGTGCCTCCACCGTACCGGCGGGCAGCCGTTTCACCGCCGACGACGGCGGGCTGAAGACTGAGCACAAGTTCATGCAACCCGAGGTGCTGGGGCGCGTGGAGAAGCTCAAGCCGATTGCCGCGGATCTCGGTGTACCGCTGGCTACCCTGGCCGTGGCTTGGGTGTTGGCGAACCCCAACGTTTCCGCGGCGATTGTCGGTGCCAGCCGCCCTGAGCAGCTCGACGACACTGTCAAGGCCGCCGACCTGGCGCTGGGCCAGGAGACTCTGGACCGGATTGACGGCGTGCTGGGCGACGTCGTCGAGAGAGATCCAGCCAAGGTGGAGTCCTTCCTAACGCGCGTCTAGCGGCAGCCCGCATACGGGCACCGTTACGTCCGCTGAGTGTCGTCCGACGATTGAGCGTCAGCGTGTCAGCGTGTCAGCGTGTCAGCCTTTCAGCGGATCACCCGGTAGCGCACGTGGGTGACGAGGCTGGTACCGCTCACTTCCGTCGGCTCAAGCTTGAGGTTCGCGACGCCGTCGAGCAGTCGTTCGCCTGCTCCCAGGATCATGGGCGCAGTGTGGAGCCGCAGCTCATCGATCAGTCCTGCCGAGAGGTATTGCCCGGTGAGGGTTCGTTATGCGCGCGTCGACGACGCTGCCGAGATGGCGCGCGTGAATGTGCGGGCGTGGCGTGAGACGTACCGCGGGGTGATGGCGGACCGCGTCTTCGACGACCCCGGGTTGCCCGCCGCCCGGGAACGGTTCCGGACTGCCATGCTCAGCGATGAGCGCTACCGCGCGA
The DNA here is from genome assembly GCF_023913815.1 of Pseudarthrobacter cellobiosi. Lineage (NCBI taxonomy): Bacteria > Bacillati > Actinomycetota > Actinomycetes > Micrococcales > Micrococcaceae > Pseudarthrobacter > Pseudarthrobacter cellobiosi. Next base: position 62,619 of record NZ_JAMXBK010000014.1, on the reverse strand, counting down.
ACAACGTGGCGGTGGCCGAGCGCGGCGGCGAAGTGATCGGGATCGCGATGGCGGGGCCCCTGCGGAGCTCCGAGTCGCAGTGGAGCACGCACCTCTACGTGTTGTACGTCGTGGCGGCCGAGTATGGGACGGGTACCGGGGCCGCCCTCCTGGATACCGTCGTCGGACCTGACGATTCGGCAGCGCTCTGGGTGGCCGATCCGAATCCCCGGGCGAAGGCGTTCTATCGCAAGCACGGGTTCGTGGCGGACGGGACCGTGAACGTGGAGGACGGTGTGCGCGAGATCCGCATGGTGCGGATCTCCTCCGGGCGTGGCTCGCGCTCGTAATCGCGCAGGTGTGCAGGCTGCCGTCAACCGGTCAGACGGTGTTGATCCAGTAGCGTCGTTTGCCGTTGCGTGTGTCCTCGCAGACGCCGCCGTTCCTTTCGATAGTCGCCCGGGAGCCGACGTTATTCTCATCGCAGGTGAGAAGAACCCGGGCGATCCCCAGTTTCCGAGCCATCGGCAGGGCGTCGGCCAAAGCGGCAGCGGCGTGTCCGCGGCGCCTAGCAGAGGGCCTCACGCTGTAGCCGATGTGCCCGCCCTCGTTGAGCAGGAAATCGTTCAGCTCGTGCCTGATGGCCAGCGAGCCAAGGAACGTGTCACCCTCCACAATCCATAAGTACGTGCAGGGCACGTACCCCGGCTTGCGCGGGCTCTCCGGCAGCGCATCGTTGACGAGGGCATCGACAAAGCGGCGGAACGACTGGGCATCTTTGAGTTCTTCCAAGGACCAGTCCTCCGGGCCCCCACCGTCCCGGTTGGCGCCGCCAAATTCCGTGGATCCTTCCAGCCAGGAGGAGTGATAACTGACGTCCGGAGCGATGAGAACAGGCATCCTACGAGCGTAGTCGAAGGGTCCGCCAGGGTGGACGGCAAATCCTTAGCCGTTCTTGTTTTTGCCTTTGCCCTCGCCTTTTCCCTGTTCCGGTGCAGGGGCTGGTGCCGGTACAGGTACCGGCACGACGGGCGCAGTGTTTTCCTGGGCGGCCTGCGCGGCGGCTTCCGCGTCGGTCTTGGTCTTCTCCGCTTCTGCCGCTGCGGCGGCCACTGCTTCCGCTGCTTTCGCTGCCGCTGCGGCGGCATTGAGGTCGGCCCTGACGGCGGTGATGCTGGTCATGATTTTCCGGCGCCGTTCCTCGGAAACCTGGCCGCTGCCGGCTGCAGTCGCCACGTCCGCTTCCAGGCTGTCCAGGGTCTTGAGCGCGGCCGCGTGATCGTTTGCGGCCGCTGCCTGGCTCACGCCGAGCACGAGTTCCTGGAGCTGGTGGGCAGTGTCGCGCTGCATGCCGGTATCGGCCGGGCCGCAGCCAGCGAGCGAGACTGCCACCGCCAGGGCGGCGGCAAGGCCTGCTCCCCGTGCTCCGGTGCGTTGGTTCTTGGACTGAAACGGGGTCATGGTTCCACACTCTTCTGAAGTTCCTGAAGGTGGTCACCCAGCGTGCCGCTCACCGCAGGGTAAGGCACGACGCCGGATGTGGACTCTGGCGCCTGGCCCGCTGTCAGTGCCGCGGCCCCGCCCGCCAGCGCGAGAACGACCGGGATGGCCACTACCCAGAGCCGCACCTTCTGTCCCGCGCGGAATGACTTCCGTCGGCGCGCTCCCCTGGGGCTGCTGGGCTGATCGGCATCAGGCGCCAGCCGCGGCTGGGCGGCGTTGGCGGAATCCTCGCCGTTGGGGCCTTCGTTGGTTGGCCTGGCCGGCAGATTAGGGGAGGGCGACTCTGCTGTGACGGACGGCGTCCTGAACGGCTTGGCCGGCAGCACACGCGTGGTTTCCGGTGCAAGTTTGCCGGGAGTGGATGTCGGCGAGACAAGGGCCTGCCGCAGCGCCGTCTCGATGTCCGCAGCTGTCGGGCGTTCCAGCGGCTCGATTGCCGTCATCGACCGGATCAGGTCGGCCCACTCGGCAGGGAGATCCGCGGCAATTGCGGGCGCGCGGTGCAGCCTGGCCACGGCAGATTCCACAGCGCTGCCGGGGTACTCCATCGTCTGCTTGATGCATTCGAGCAGGACCAGTCCCAGCGAATAGATGTCTGTGGCAGGGGTGAGCGGGGAGCCCATAGCCTGTTCGGGGCTCAGGTACGCCGCGGTGCCCACCATTGCTCCAGTAGCGGTCAGACGTGTTGCGTCGCCGATTCGTGCTATGCCGAAGTCTGCGACCTTGGCCCGCAGTGGCTCCCCGGGCCGGGTCTGCACCAAGAGGATGTTGCCCGGCTTGATATCGCGGTGGAGGATGCCGAGGCCATGGACATAGGCCAGTGCGTCAGCGATGCCGGCTCCTATGACGGCGAGCTCGTCCAAGGGGACCTCACTGTGCCTGATCCGGCTGCGCAGATCCTGTCCCTCGACCAGTTCCATCGTCAGGAACGGCCGGGGCTCATCCGGGATGCGTACGTCGACGCCGACATCGAACAGCGTCACGAGGCTAGGATGGTTCAGGGTCGCCAGCAGCGTGATCTCAGCTTCCTGGCGTTTCAACTGGTCTGCGTCGGGGGCCTGGGGTGCGAAGAGCTTCAAGGCCACGTCCCGACCCAGATTCTCATCGCTTGCACGGTAGACGGACGACATGCCGCCTCGGCCGATCACCTCGCCCAGCCGGTAACGTCCGCCAACCACGTCAATTCTGATGGAGCTCGGCGATTCCGCCACCATACCCGTTCCTTCCGGCGCTGCGGCAATGTATATACCAAAATCATAAGGCAACTTACTATATTGGCCGCTCCGAGTGAAGCCAGCCATCACCGGATGGCCGTCGAAATCCGGAACCGGCGATGTGGTGCACCCTCAAGGAACCGGTGAGTGGTGCCCGCATCGTTCCCATGACTCACGGGCATATACTGAGTTTCCAGAACTGCGACTCCGGTGGGAGGGAGCCCGGCGTGGCACCTGCTGCAGGAGGCTCCTCATGTCTATCCAGGCTAAGTATTCGCTTCGCGCAGGCGTCGTGGCGATCGCGCCAGTGATCCTGCTCGCCGCTCTCGGTTACCACCCGTACCTTCCGGGTCCACAGCCGAACATTGATGCGTTGGTTGCGGAGGTCACCGCCGACTCGACGCGCTGGGGGGTTGTGCATTTGGCGACGGGAGTCGCTTCAGCAGTCCTGGCCGTGGCATTCCTCGCGATCAGAAGCCACCTGCACGAGCTAGGCGAAGACCGCTGGAGCGCCGCCGCGCTGCCCTTCGTCGTCATCGGCAGCACGCTGTACGCGATGCTGCCAGGAATGGAATTCGCACCGCTCGCCGCGAGTGAAACGGGCGGAGACGTCGGGGCGGCTCAAGTTGCCCTGCTCCGATGGTTCATCCCGCTGCTGATCGCCGCGGCGGTCGCGCCGTCCACAGGGAATCCCAGCAATCGATCACCGCCGCGGACAGCGCCTCGGCCCCGCGGACATTCAGGTAGGTTTCCTGTTGCCCGGCGAAGCTGGCCTCGGCCAGGTCCTCAGCCGTCGCGGAGGAACGCACCGCAACGGCCGCATCCCCGCCGTCGCCAAGACGCTCGTAGGCGGCGCCGAGTTCTGCTGCGATGTCGGCCGGCATCGTGCCGGCCGTGAACAGGGTTTGGATCCGCTCCGAGGCGTCCGCGTAGTCCTGGGGCGCCGCCGTCGGTGACAGGGTTGCCAGTTCCTGGATGCGGGCCTCAAGGTGGTTGGCTTCCACAAAATGCGAATAGGCTGCGGTGTCCAGCACAAAGCCTGGGGGGACCGGCAGCCCGGCCTGAAGGAGGCCGCCCAGTCCCACGGCCTTGCCGCCGGCCATGGCGATGTCGCCTGCCCCCACATCGCCCAAACTTTTGACGTAGGCCATGACCGCGCATCCTTACTGCCCGGTTTTGGGCGCCTGCAGCGAACCTGATTCTCCACATACTGGCACTGCCGCAGACAAGAGGCCATAGCTCATCCGTGTCTTGGGATTCACTCCCGCCGTGGCGCACATAAGCTCGATACATGGGCAAAAACCAGCACAGCGAGTTGGAAGGGCAGACCTCCATCAACGAGCTGCTCGACAAGCCCATCGGCGACACCCATATCCAGCTGGTGCTGCCCATCCACGTCCAGCTCCGGCCAGGAGAATTCCGCCGCGTGTCCTGAAGCGGCGGAGTACGCCGGAGAAGTACGACGGCGGCGCTTGGGCGGGTGCCGACGGTCGCCTCCGCACATGAGCCAGACCCACACAAGTGCCAGTGGCGGTTATCGGGGGAGGCCTTTACCGGCGGACCTTCCTGACTTTCAGGCTGCGTCGTCTCGCCGGAGTTCCCGTGTTCTGGTCCGCGATCCTGCGGAGGCGGCGCCAGCGCATGCCGGTCCGGGGGTGAGCCTGGTCCGTCGGATGCGTTGGATGTACCGGCCTCGATGCACTCCTTCGGCGCCGAGAGCGGAGAATGACGACTAGCGTCACGCCCAGCCAGGCGAACGCTGCCCCGATGACGAGGAAAACCGCCGGGATCGTGTCCATGATTAAGTTTAGATCCCAATCCGTAAGCGCACTTACTAATTCCGCCGCTTGCGGCTACCGTCAGCTCCCGGCTGACCCTAAGCCAGCCGGACGGAAGGGCGGGGCGTTCGTGCGGGTCCTTGGGCGCGCCGGTAGATGAAGTATTCGGCCACCGCCAGGTTGAAGACCCATGACGCACCGTACTGGTAGAGCCCGGCAGCGCGTGGAATGGGGGCCGGCCCGCGTCCCGGAAAGAAGCCAGACCGTCCGCGGAATTGGCCAGAGGATGGCAAGTGCGAGCACCGGCACCAGCGAGATCCCGACGTCGGGAAATTGACGGATGATCACAAACAGGTGGGTGTCGAACCGGGCCGGGGCGTAGCTGAGGCACAGCCACAAGGCGAAACCGTCGAGCGCGAGAGCAGCAACTCCCCACGCCAGAGGCACCCAGCGCTTCGGAGGCGCGGCACGCCGCCGGAGCAGTAACCGCAGCACCAGCCAGAGAAACAGCAGTTCCGCCAGCAGCAGTGCCAGCGACACCGCCCAGCTGTAGCGCTGCAGCCAGTCCTCCTGAATCACGGCGGGTACGGGAGACTGCCCGTGGAGGATCCGCAGGACGTTGGTGTCGATGGACTTGAGCCGCGACGGGGCAGCGGTGTCGTTGCCGTTGATGACCAGGGCGACGCCGAGGCCGGAATGCGGAACCAGGGCCAGGTAGGTGTGGCTGTTGCCCCATTCGCCCTGATGCTCCAGGAGCGTCGGCAACGCCTCCTCAGGGACGGGCTGGGCTGCGGGATCGGCGGATTCCACGAGCGGCCGGGTGAACCAGCCCATGGCGTACCCCTTGGAGCCGTCCACCTGCACCCCCGGTTCGAACATCGCCGCCACGCTCCCGGGCCGAAGGATCCGGGCATCACCGTACCTCCCGCCGTCGAGCAGTGCGATCAGCTGATGGCCCAGGTCTTCAGCCGACGCGTACAGGGTGGACGACGGCATACCGGTGGTGGGTGCAGGCACGTTGGTCTGGCGCCAGAACGAGCCGAACCACAGCGCGTAGCCGGCGGCCGCATTGTCCGCGCGGGCGGCAGCCTGCGTCGGATGGCTGTGGGCCATCTCCAGCGGCCCGAAGACGTGCTGCTCCAGGTAGTCACCGAACGGCTGGCCGGAGACTGTCTGCACCAGGAGGCCCAGGATGTTGAAGTTGGCGCTCGCGTAGCGGAAGGCCTCGCCCGGTTCACCGGCCAGCGCGGAGCCCGACAGGGCGCGGACCCCTTCTTCGAGAGCCTCCGGGCCCTGAGCGTCGGAGGCTTCAAAGGCCGTGTCCTTGGATGACATGCCGCTGGCCTGGTGGAGCAAGTGGCGGACCGTGATGGCTTGCGAGCGGCTGTCGTTCAGCCTGAACCAGGGCAGGTACGTCTGCACCGGCTCATCCAGCTGCAGCCGACCGGCCTCCACCTGCTGCATCACGGCGATGGCGGTGAGGGACTTGCTGGTGGAGGCCAGCAGCACCGGCGTCTGGACGGTCATCGGCCGCCCGGATTCGTCGGCGCGGCCGAATGCGGCGGAGTGCACCTCGACGCCGTCCCAGACGACGGCGATGGCGGCGCCCGGAATCCCGAGGGTGTCTAGTTGCTCCCGGAGGAAGGTGTCCAGCGCGTCGTAGGTCTGCTCGGGGCTCTCGGATCCTGTGGCTGGCGGGCCGGAAGGGGCCGGTGCCGGTGTGGTGGCGCCGCCAAGGATCCCCACGGTCAGCAAGCACAACAGGAGACAGCGCGCTGACCAGGAAATAGCTCGCATGCCCGCACCTGCACTTCGGCTGACCGTCCCTTCACGGTATGGCCTGGCCGGGTGGAAAACAATGCATCCAGGCCCCGGCGTGGGGGAGTACGACGGCGTCGCCCGAGTTGGGTGCCGACGAAGAAGGGTGATGATCGTGAACGGCCTTGCCGAGCTCATCAACGCGAGCCGTCACACCATCGTCCGCCTGGAACAGGGCGAGAACGTTTCTTTGGAGACGGCTATCGCGGCGGTGCGGGCCTCGAGCGGAACATTGCCCTTATTCCGCGGTTCTCACGTTTGGACGTCAAGAGGTGACGCGGAACGAGCGGCTGGCGGTCTGGCTGCATGGCCGGCGGATTGCATGGCTCACGGGAACATCGTTGCGTCCGCGGCTTGAATACCTCCCGGACCTTGTGGCCGAGTACGGTGCCGGCGCGGCCCTGCTCTCGCTGTCCTTGCCGTTGCAGTCCAAAGCCATCAACGGTCCGGCAGGGAGGCTGGCAGCTGGGGGATGGACGTCGAGGAAGCCCGCTCCGGCGTGACGGGCCTGCTCGTTGCGGCGGCGGAGGCCCCGACATCGGTTCCCGAGCACCTCGCGCACCTGCCCGCCCTGTTGGCTGCTCGCGCCGAAGACCTCATTGCTGGCGGCACGGCACGCAGGCAGCTGTGACAGCACCAGGCCCGCCGCTTGGGTGCCGCAGCCGCGTGGGGAAGCGGAGCCTCTACGAACTGTCCGCTCAACGCTGGTTCGGTACCACTCGGCGCATGAACCGTACGTTTGCTTAGTATCTGCACGATGATTGCCGGAGGCATTGACCTGAGGGGAGGTCTGGCCTCCAGATCGCTGGACACAGGCGTCTTCGACAAACAATGGAGCAAATATGGGCTGGCTGGACCGTGAACACACTATTGCCCCGCCGGGGTTTAACCGCTGGTTGGTACCGCCAGCGGCGCTCGCAGTGCACCTCTGCATCGGCCAGGCCTACGCCACCAGCGTCTACAAGACGGCACTCGTCAAGCATTTTGATGCCAGCCTGACCGAAATCGGCCTGATCTTCTCCATCGCCATCGTGATGCTGGGCCTCTCCGCCGCGATCATGGGCACGTGGGTGGACACGAACGGCCCGCGCAAGGCGATGTTCACCTCGGCCATGTTCTGGGCGGGCGGCTTCCTTATCGGATCGCTCGGCATCTTCACCCACCAGCTGTGGCTCGTCTACCTCGGCTACGGCTTCATTGGCGGCATCGGCCTGGGCATCGGCTACATCTCACCGGTTTCCACCCTGATCAAGTGGTTCCCGGACCGGCCCGGCCTCGCCACCGGCATGGCCATCATGGGCTTCGGCGGCGGCGCGCTGATCGCAAGCCCGGTCTCCACTGCCCTGCTCAAGGCGTACGACCCCAACTCCGGCGCCAAGGACTGGGTGGCCAGCGGCGATGCCGTGGGCAAGCTCTTCCTGACCCTCGCCGTCGTCTACGTCGCCTACATGCTTTTCGGCGCCCTCACCATCAAGGTCCCGGCCGCAGGCTGGCAGCCGGCAGGGTTCGACCCCGCCAAGGTCAAAGCCGCCAAGCTGGTCACCACGGAAAACGTCTCGGCCAGGAACGCCGTCAAGACGCGCCAGTTCTGGCTGCTGTGGATCGTGCTGTTCTGCAACGTCACCGCGGGCATCGGCATCCTGGAACAGGCCGCGCCAATGATCCAGGACTTCTTCCGCCAGTCCGACGGCGTGTCCCTGGTGAGTGCCGCCGTCGCCGCAGGCTTCGTGGGGCTGCTCTCCATCGGCAACATGGCGGGGCGCTTCGTATGGTCCTCCACCTCCGACGTCACCGGCCGCAAGCGCATCTACATGGTGTACCTCGGCGTCGGCGCCGTCCTGTACACGGTGCTGGCGCTGGCCGGATCCAGCACCACGTTCCTCTATGTGGCGCTCGCGTTCGTCATCATTTCCTTCTACGGCGGCGGCTTCGCCACTGTCCCGGCTTACCTGCGCGATCTCTTCGGGACCTACCAGGTGGGGGCCATCCACGGCCGGCTGCTGACCGCCTGGTCCGCCGCCGGGGTGGCCGGGCCGTTGATCGTCAACGCGTTCCTGGATGCCCAGGGCAAGCCCGGCCAGCTGGATGCCGCGTCCTACCAGCCGGCACTGCTGACCATGGTGGCGCTGCTGGTGGTCGGCTTCCTGGCCAACCTGCTGGTCAAGCCGGTGGACGCACGATTCCACGAACCCCGCCCCGACCGCGGACGGGCACACGAACCTGCCATGGAGGCCTGAGATGAGCACTGCATACACCCCTGGCGCGGAGGCGCCCGCCAAAGTATCCATCGGTAAACTCGCCATCGCCTGGGCGCTGGTGGGCGTGCCGCTGGCATACGGCATCTATCAGACCCTGACCCGAGTGGCGGCGCTCTTCGGCTGAAGCCGGAGAACCCAGCCACATGCAGAAGGCGGCCGCCCGGTACACCCGGTCGGCCGCCTTCCACGTTTTAATCGGACCAGGTCTACTCCGTCACAGCCCACGGGAGCCGGCTCGCCAGCGCTTACAGCAGGTGTGCTGCGGCGGCGCCAGTAGGCGGACAGGACCGCGCCGGATACGTTGTGCCAGACCGAGAAGGTAGCGGCGGGCAGGGCGGACTCGGGAGTCAAATACTCCGGGACAGCGCTGCTGCGAGGCCCGAGTTCTGCATGCCGACCTCGATTGCGGTGGTGCGCCGCACGGGGATGGGCAGCCGGAACAGGCGGGCCGCACCGTAGCCGAGGGCGTATCCCAAGCCGTTGTGCAGGATAACGGCCGCGAGAACCAGCAGTCCGGCTGCGAAAATGGCTTTTGCGCTTCCGGCAACGACCGCGACCACCACAAGGGTGATGGCGAGGACGGAAATCCAGGGAAGGGCGGGCAGCGCCTTGGTGACGAGCCGCGGGAGGAAGGTCCGGAGCACGAGTCCCAGCAGTACAGGGATCAGCACAACCTGGACGATGGACCACGCCATCGAGCCGGCGTCCACCGGGATGACGCCCGCGGCCAGCGCCGGCGGCAGGCCGAGCGCCGCGGCGATCAGCCAGCCCAGGAGCGGCATGATGGCATATTGCGCCACAACCCCGATCACCACGGGGACCGGGCGTTTGGCGATGACGGCGAAGTCCGGGGGCGTCAGCGTCAGGCCCATGCCGAACATGATGACTCCGAGCAGGGGAGTGATCCTGGGGGCTAGCCCGCCCTAGTCCCACTGTTTAAGACCTCGACCCCAACCTCTGGCTGGGGTTTCGTCCTTGCCCGGGCCGGGCGGCGGGTGGCGACCATGGCACACCTGTATCCTGACAATGCAGGTTGAATGGCTACAGCGGCCATCAACCAAGCTCGGTTCGCGGCCGGATGACGGTCCGGAATCTTGGGCCGTAGCCTTGGACGTCGTGGAATCACCGCCGCAATCGCCAGTCTCCGATCGGCCCCCCGGACTCTTGGAATGGATCTTTATCACTACCGACACGCCAGCTCCCGTGGGAATTCCGACGTCGCCCCTCAAGCCCTCGCGCAGAGCTGCGGTGGATGAGCGTGCCCTCGTGACCTGGGCCGAGGCTGGTGACAGCATGACCGCGCGATGGCGTTCGGCGAACGGCAGGCCGGCGCCGGCGCGCGTCGAAGTGGTCGCCGACTCCCTCACAGCCGATGAGGCCAACCGGATGGCGTCACAGGGGATCGCGATGCTCTGGCACGGTGACTTCCACAACGCACGGCAGATCCTCAACGCCATGGACCGGCGGGTAAGCGCCGGAAAGAAAAAGTTTGCAGGATCTCCGGCCGATGGGTTCTATCGGCATCGCCAGTCCCGCTCGCATCGTGCACGCATTCTCGGCCTGCTGCTGATTCCTCTCGATCCGGGCCCTGTGGTGCCGCTGCGCCGCGCACCGGATATCCGAGAGGCCGCCGCTGAAGCGTACGGCGATATCGGCGAAGCTTCCGTTGTGTCCCTGCATGAGCTTGTCGGGGCAATTGGCGCCCACGAGTGGCGACGGAATGGCGTCTACGTCGATGCCCTGCAGGGCCGCATCCACCCGCACTATGGCACGTTCTTCCCCACCCGGAGTGAGTATGTGGATCTCGTGGCCGCCGCGGCGCTGCCCTCTGACACGCTGGCGTTCGACGTCGGAACCGGCACCGGGGTGCTCGCTGCCGTCCTCGCGCGCCGTGGCGTCCACCGCGTGGTAGCGACGGACAATGAACCGCGTGCCATCGCCTGCGCCGGTGAGAATTTCCGGAACCTCGGTGTCCAAGACCGTGCTGAGGCCGTCCTGACCGACATGTTCCCGCCCGGACGGGCACCGCTCGTTGTGTGCAACCCGCCCTGGATTCCGGCCACGCCGCATTCCACCCTGGACAGTGCCGTCTACGACCCCGGCAGCAGGATGCTGTTCCGCTTCCTGAACGAACTCTCCGACCATCTGGAGCCCGGCGGTGAGGGCTGGCTTGTCCTCTCCGACTTGGCCGAGCACCTTGGCCTGCGGTCGCGTGACGATCTGCTGGCCGCCATCAACGCGGCTGGGCTGAAAGTGATGGAACGGCTCGACACCAAGCCAACGCATCCGAAGGCATCGGACCGCGACGATCCTCTGTTCGAGGCGCGCACGGCCGAGGTCACGTCCCTGTGGCGGCTTGTTCCCCGGTAGTCACAAGCTTCGCCGCACGCGCGCCAGCCACCGGACAGAAGCAGGCTCCTTCGCCGTCCCGCTGGTGCTGGCGCTCACCGCGCTGATGGGCATTCCGTTGAGCGTGGTGAGCATCGCCTCGAGCCAGGGCATGTACGTGTCCACCCAGCCACATGAGCGCGGAGTGTCCGCCGGCATCTTCCAGACCTACCGCTACCTTGGCGCCATCACAGCCACGGTGATGATCGGCATCTTCTACGGAACCGGCGTGACCCAGGCCAATTGGGGACTCATGGTGATCACCATGCTGGTGCTCGGCGCCGTCGCGTTCGGCGTGACGCTGCTGTGGCGGGAGCGGAAGTAGGTTTTCCGGCTGACCCGGATCGCGCTCTGCGAGGCTGGTTTAGCTGGCCTATGACATGGCCGGCACTTCGCCGGCATCCAAGGAGCCGCCGTCTGCCTCCGGCAGTGTCAGGGTGACGGTGGTCCCCCGTCCGGGGCTGCTGGCCAGGGCGATCGTCCCGCCATGGTTTTCGATGATGGTTTTGGTGATCGGCAATCCCAGGCCCGCACCAGGAATGGCGGATGCGTGTGCGCGTGCGGCGCGGAAGAATCGGGTGAAGGCCTGGGCCTGTTCTTCCTGGGTCATCCCGATCCCGGTATCGGCGACCTCGCATCTGATGTTGTCCCCGTCCCGGCGGGCTCGGACCGTAACGGCCCCGCCGTCGGGGCTGTATTTGATCGCGTTGGAGAGCAGGTTATCGATAACCTGGCCGATGCGGGCCGGATCGAACCGGCCGGTCACGGGTCCGGACGGTTCAAGGTGCAGGCTGATGCCCGCGGCACTGGCGCGCGGAGTGGCGGATTCGATGCTGTGGCGGATCACTTTGGTCAGGTCTGCTGGCCGGGGGTTGATGACCAGGGTATCCGAGGCGACTGAGAGCAGGTCGGTCACCAGATGCAGCAGCCGTTCGGCGTTGCGTTTGGCCACCACCAGGTACTGGGCCAGGTCGGCGGGAAGGTCGGGGTGTTCGTCCAGGGCCAGGCCGAGGTAGCCCAGGATCGAGGTCAGGGGGGTCCTCAGCTCATGCGAGACACTGGCGACGAACTGATCCTTGGCTGCAAGGGCTGTGACCAGTGCCGTCACGTCGGTAAAAGCCAGCACGGCGCCGGAACTCCGGCCGGTGCCGTCCTTGATCAGCCGAGACGTTGCGGAGAAGGCGCGTTGACCGGTGCCGGTGCCGATCCAGATCAATTCGTCGGTGAACGCCTCGCCCCTAGCGGCTCGGCGCAGTGGGTGCCGGGCCGGCGGCAGCGGGCTGCTCCGGTCAACGCCGAACACCGGCACCTCCTCACTCCCGGGCGCCCGCGGGTTTTCGCTGAGGGTACCGGTGAGGTGGTGGCTTTGCTGCTTGTTCATGAGAATTTTCCGGCCCTGTTCATCGACCGCGCACACGCCGACACTGACGGTATCCATGATGGTGCCCAGCAACCGCTCGCGCTGTTCGCTGGCCGCGAGCAGGTCCTGCAGTTCCTTGTCCTGGTTTTCCAGCTGCAGCCGCTGACGCAGGACAGCGTTGGAGACCACATGCGCGGTGAGGGAGATCACCCCGAGGATGACCGGGAGCATTACGATCCGGATGAACGACGGCCCTGTGAAGCCCGTTCCAAGGATCAGCGGCGGAAGGACCGCACTGAGAATCGTGGCCGATACGGCCATCACAACCCCGCTACGGTGGCGGCCGAGGGATAGCCAGACGACGGGAAAAACCAGCAGGAAACCCAGCACAGTGAGGTATTGATCCGCCGCTTCGCGGGAGAACCCGATGGCCAGGCAGTCCAGGACCGGAATGACTACCCAGGCGCGGGTCGGCAGCCGCCCCCACGGCACCATTGCGCACGCGGCCAGAAGGACCAGATGGGCGCCCAGACCGTACAGGAACGGACCGGGCTGCAGGAGCCCGGGGCGAAATGCCTCCGCCAGGACGGTGACCAGCACCATCGTCACCGACAGCGGCAACTGGAATATCACCATCCGACCCCTAAGGTCCAGGCCCCGGAAGTAATTATCGAGCGAAAGGAGCGGCATCGCGTTACCCATTCGTGCTTCCTTTCAAATCTGTCCTGCCGTTTGTTTCCGCCGCCTGCAGTGCCGGGAGATTTCTGAATCCTACTGCCACCATAGGCCCGCTGGCATGATCCGTATTAGCGGTGAGTTCTTCTGAACCCGACGAGAGCACCCCTGGTTTATCAACCACAAGGGACCCCTTCCTCGCCCTGTTTCCTCGGCGTATTGACACGCAGATTTCGCAGGAATACTGTCTGCCTTAACGGGGCTTTCCGCCCCGTTCCTGAGTATATTCGGCGCTGGAGTCTGGGCCGCTTCTGCTAGGCGAGGGCGCCAGCAAGGAGTTCTAATGTCTTGGGAAATGACCGGAAAGTATGTCGCCAACTGCAATTGCCAGCTGATTTGTCCGTGCCCGGTGGATGGTACGCCCACGGGATCGGATGGCGAGTGCCGCGGCGTGGCTGTGTTCCAAATCGCGAGTGGCAAACTCGATGACACCGATCTGTCGGGCATCGCGTTCGCCTTCTGCAACTGGTTCCCGTCGAACCTCTCGGCCGGCGGCTGGAAGGTGGGAGTCGTCCTCGACGACGGCGCATCGGCTGCGCAAGCCACTGCCTTGGAAAGCATCCTTCATGGTGAGGCCGGCGGCCCGTTCGCGGATTTTGCGGCGTTGTACGGAGAATGGCTGGGAGTGGAGCGCGCCAGCGTCACATTCTCGGACGGCGACACCCCGTCCGCCTCGGTTGCCGGGCGGGTGAGCTACACGTTCGAGGCCCTGCCGGGACCCGACGGTGGTGTCACCACCGTCAAGAACGCGATGTTCGGGTTCGCCCCGGAATTCCGGATCGGCAAAGCGCAGGTGCACTCGGACCTCTTTGGCCTTGACTTCGACGGCGTCTACGGTGAGACCGCGGACTTCACCTTCGCCAGCGCGATGGCCGAAAACGCCCCCAAGGGCCGGGCATGAGCGCCGACAGCTGATGCTGCGCAGGAAGCAGTCCACCAGAGGCGGCGTGCGCCCGTCTGCGCGCGCCGCCGTTTCGCCTGCCACAGCGGCCGGTTCTACGGCAGCCGCGTCCCGGGTCGACCCGCGGGAGGCCGGCCTGATCGCGGTCCTGCTGATACTCGCCGCAGCGAGCTGGGTCTTCACGTCCACCCAGCTGAGCGGGATGGACATGGGCCGGTGGACTGAGCCGGGGCCGCTGGGATTCTTCGTCGCCACGTGGGTGGTGATGCTGGCGGCCATGATGTTCCCGTCCGTGGCACCCATGGTGGTCGCATATGGCCGGATTCAGAGCCACCGACGCAAGATGGCGCGGTATGCTCCGGCAGGATCCACCGCCGTTTTCGTGGCCGGTTACCTGATCACTTGGACGGTCTTCGGCGTCGTGGCGTATTCGCTCTACATGTCAGTAGCGTCGCTGGCTCCCGGGCTCTTCGCCGCGGATCAAGGCGGCCGGTACCTGGCGGCCGGGGTGATTATGGCGGCGGCGGCCTATCAGCTCACGCCCGCCAAGAACGTCAGCCTGATGAAATGCCGGACGCCCATGGACTTCATCCTGCACCGCATGCGCCCCGGATACCGTGGCGCGCTGCGCATGGGAGTTGAGCACGGGGCGTGGTGCGTCGCATGCTGCTGGGCGCTGATGGTGGCGCTGTTTGCGCTCGGTGTGATGAGCATCGGCTGGATGGCGCTGATTGGGGCCTTCATTGCAGGAGAGAAGATGCTCCCGTGGAAGCGGCTCGCCAACCGCTCGGTTGCGGTGGCACTGGCCGTGATTGCGCTCGGAGTTGCCCTCACGCCAGCGGCGTTGGTCGGGATGGGGATGTAAAACGGGGGGTTCTTGAATGGTCTCATGTACTAGAGGAGTCGGAAATGTCTGACGGGAATGGACTGATCCAGCGGTTTTACAAGGAGATAATCGAGGGCGGAAATCTGTCCCTCATTGACGAGTTGGCGACGGATGACTATGTCGATCACGAAGAGGCTCTTCCAGGGCAACCGCCCGGCAAGGACGGCGTCCGGTACTTCGTGAACGCGTTCCGGACGGCGTTCCCCGATATTAAAGTCAAGACGATGGAAGCGTCATTGGCTGAAGGAAACATGGAGGCGTGCCACGTAATTCTCACGGGCACTCATCGTGGCGAGATGGCCGGCATGGCAGCCACCGGCAAAAGCGTCGAATTCGGTACCACCGACATTATTCGCGTCGAGGACGGCAAGGTGGCCGAGCATTGGGGAACCACGGACAACCTGAGCCTCATGCAGCAGCTCGGTGCCATCCCTGCTTAGGGCTCATCTGACGGGCGTCCGCAATCGGGCCAACACTGGAAGGACCTTCCGCCGTCGTCCTAGCCGACGGCGGGAGGCCCCCTTGTGCGGCAGTGTCCCGTGGCGGTGCCGCACCCCTTGGGACCCGAAGGTCACTCTCGGGGTGCGGCTGGTCAGCACTACTGCCGATTGCCTCCAGCACGTGGGGCAGGCCGCGTACGCCAAGGGCCTGAACCCCTGACTGATACTGCCGAGCTGCTGGTGTGAGATCCGCCGTCGTGGGCCAGACGGACGGCGCACCGGGGAGATGGACGCATGGTGAAGATGTTGAACATTCCCCAATGACTGCAGGTCCGCGTAGTTGCAGCCCGGCCGAAGCTACGCGTCAGCATCAGGTGTCGGCCGTCCTTTACAGCCACAACGACCACGAAGGCTTCGTCACGATCGGCCCTGATGTGTTCACTGCGTGAAACGATGTGCTCATGGAGATTCCAGGGACGTTGGACGCGCATCGCCTTGGCGACGAACATCCTTCCGAAGCGGACATCGATCTGTACCGCGTGCTCAGCGCTGACATCTCAGCCGGCGTCGCCGTGGTTTCTACATTGCTGCACAAGCGCGACTACGCAGCAACAGTGACTGCTTTTCTCTCCGTCTCCTATGACCCGCCTACGATGCTTGTCAGTCTCTACGCGGGCTCACGCATTGGCGAGGCAATTGCCACGAGGGGTACGTGGGCGTTGAGTCTGCTGCGCAGCAAGCACCAAGGCGCGGCGGATTGGCTGGCCAGTCAAGGGACCCCCGTTCAGGGCCTGCTGGCCCAGGTTCCCTACCGCCGCGGCCCGGCCACCGGATCGGTGATCCTCGACGGATCGATCGCGTACTTCGAGCTGCGAACGGTTGCCATCCATCCGGCGGCAACGCATCTGCTCATCGTCGGAGAGGTACTTGCGATGGGTAGTGACGCTCCAGCGGCGGAAGTACCGGACCCCCTCATACATTTTGCTTCTGCCTACCACCGGCTGGCGCCCTAGAAGTTACCCACAAAGGCGGCGAAGACCGCTGATCTCCCGGGTTACCACCTGCCCGCACACGGCACCCCGACCTGAATCAAAAGCCACCATTGCCGGAGGCACAGCGGCACCTCAAGTGCCGGATGGGTCCAGTTGAGGGCAAGGGCCACCACGTCAAAGCCGGCCTGAAGCAGGCCGGCGAAAAAGTCAAAGGCGCCTTCAGGAAGCACGGACCGTAGCAGCACCCCGGCTGGATCCTCAGGGCGTCATGGAATCCTTCGCCTGCAGGGCAGCGGGGTGAGGCACACCGGACTTCAGCCCGCCTCGACGGTGGTCAGACGTCGTTTTGCTGGTTAGCTCGCGGCCGGCAGTGCGTCCGGGATCCGGGGTTTCGTGTTTCCTGCGAAGGTGAACTGCGCGTCGTCGCCCTCGCCGTCAACGTCCACCACAACGATGTCGCCCGGGTGGATCTCTCCGAAGAGGATCTTCTCGGACAGCTGGTCCTCGATTTCGCGCTGGATGGTGCGGCGCAGCGGTCGGGCACCCATGGCCGGGTCGTACCCGCGGGTCGCCAGCAGCACCTTGGCCGCGGTGGTGAGCTCGATGCCCATGTCCTTGTCCGCCAGGCGCTTCTCCAAGCGCCCAACGAACATGTCCACGATCTGGATGATCTCGTCCTGGGTCAGCTGAGGGAAGACAATGACGTCGTCAACACGGTTCAGGAACTCCGGACGGAAGTGCTGCTTGAGCTCTTCCGTCACACGGGCGCGCATCCGGTTGTAGCCGGTCTGCGTGTCCGTGCCGGACTGGAAACCGGTCGCGACGCTCTTGGAGATGTCCCGGGTGCCCAGGTTGGTGGTCATGATGATCACGGTGTTCTTGAAGTCCACCACCCGGCCATGGCTATCGGTCAGGCGGCCGTCTTCCAGGATCTGCAGGAGCGAGTTGAAGAGGTCCGCATGGGCTTTTTCCACTTCGTCGAACAGGACCACGGAGAACGGACGACGGCGGACCTTCTCGGTCAGCTGCCCGCCCTCGTCGTACCCGACGTAGCCCGGAGGCGCACCGAAGAGCCGCGAAACCGTGTGCTTCTCCGAGTACTCGGACATGTCCAGCGTGATGAGGGCGTCTTCCTCACCGAACAGGAACTCAGCCAGGGCCTTGGCGAGCTCGGTCTTGCCGACGCCCGTGGGGCCGGCAAAGATGAACGAGCCGCCCGGACGCTTCGGGTCCTTCAGGCCCGCACGGGTACGGCGGATAGCCCGCGAAACCGACCTAATCGCCTCCTCCTGGCCCACCACACGCTGGTGCAGCTCGTCTTCCATCCTTAGCAGACGGCTGGATTCCTCCTCGGTCAGCTTGAAGACCGGGATGCCGGTGGAGTTCGCCAGCACCTCGGCGATCAGTTCCTCATCCACTTCGGAGATGTCGTCCATGCCGCCGGTCTTCCAGTGGCGCTCCTTCTCTCTGCGCACCTGGACGAGCTTCTGCTCCTGGTCGCGGAGCGAAGCGGCACCCTCGTAGTCCTCCGCATCCAACGCGGACTCCTTCTCCAGCTTCATGGCGGCGATGCGCTCGTCCATCGTCTTCAGCTCCGGCGGGGCGGTCATCCGGCGGATGCGCAGCCGGGCACCGGCCTCATCGATCAGGTCGATGGCCTTGTCCGGCAGGAAGCGGTCCGAGATGTAACGCTCCGAGAGATTCGCCGCTGCGACCAGCGCGCCGTCGGTGATGGTGACCCGGTGGTGCGCCTCGTACCGGTCGCGGAGGCCCTTGAGGATCTCGATCGCGTCGGCCACGGAGGGTTCCTTGACCTGGATCGGCTGGAAGCGGCGCTCGAGTGCGGCATCCTTCTCGATGTGCTTTCGGTACTCATCCAGCGTGGTCGCGCCGATGGTCTGCAGCTCGCCCCGGGCCAGCAACGGCTTCAGGATCGAAGCCGCATCGATCGCACCCTCGGCCGCACCGGCACCGACAAGGGTGTGGATCTCGTCAATGAACAAGAGAATGTCGCCGCGGGTGCGGATCTCCTTCAGGACCTTCTTCAGCCGCTCCTCGAAGTCACCGCGGTACCGGGATCCTGCCACGACGGAGCCCAAGTCCAGGGTATAGATCTGCTTGTCCTTGAGAGTCTCCGGCACATCTCCGCGGACAATCGCCTGGGCGAGGCCTTCGACGACGGCGGTCTTGCCGACGCCGGGCTCACCGATCAGGACCGGGTTGTTCTTGGTGCGGCGCGAAAGGACCTGCATAACGCGTTCCATCTCGGACTCGCGTCCGATCACCGGGTCCAGCTTGTTCTCGCGCGCAGCCTGGGTCAGGTTCCGGCCGAACTGGTCCAGGACCACGGAACCGGCAGGAGTACCTTCCGCCTGGCCGAGGCCCTCGCCTGCGCCCGTGGTCTCCTTGCCCTGGTAGCCGGAGAGGAGCTGGATGACCTGCTGGCGGACACGGTCCGGGTCCGCGCCGAGCTTGACCAGCACCTGAGCGGCCACACCCTCACCCTCACGGACGAGGCCCAGCAGGATATGCTCGGTGCCGATGTAGTTGTGCCCCAGCTGCAGGGCCTCGCGCAGAGCCAGCTCCAGCACCTTCTTGGCCCGTGGGGTGAAGGGGATGTGGCCGGACGGGGCCTGCTGGCCTTGGCCGATGATCTCCTGTACCTGCTCGCGCACGCCGTCGAGCGAAATGCCCAAGGACTCAAGAGTTTTGGCGGCAACACCCTCACCCTCATGGATCAGACCCAAGAGAATATGTTCAGTACCGATGTAACCGTGGTTCAGCATGCGTGCCTCTTCCTGGGCAAGCACAACAACGCGACGGGCACGGTCCGTAAATCGCTCAAACATTTCACCACACTCCTGGCTGCCGCCTACCTTGATGCTACGTCGCCGCGGGCCCTCATGGGGGTATTCGCCGAGAGGCAAGGTATTTGTGAGTTTTCAGCGGTAAGTGTCCTGTTTTCGCAGCATTACTTGTCCTGGCGCATCAACTGGTGACTTGATGAATTCGCGACCTTCCTATTTGGTGTGAAGTTCCCGTGGCCGTCGGTGTCTGTGGTGCAGCGCGTAGCTGTCAAACACCTCCGACGACGTCGTCCCTGGATGGCCGAACTTGCCGCGGAGTACCTCTGCGAGATCGTCCAGCGCTGCATGAAGCATCCGTCCGGCAAACCGGAGTTCCGGGTTTTCACTGAGTTTGGCCTCAGACGCCAACTGGTGGGCATAGGCAACGGTGGCCGGCAGGGAACCCCTCTGCTCGACTTCGCGGAAGTAGTAAGTTTCATGGAACGACAGCAAATCTATGCTGACGGAAGCCACGTTTTGGGCCAGCGATTCGAGTAGCCCGGCGGCATGCCGTGGTTCCAGCGAAGTTAAGCCCTCGGGACCTGCCGCTTCCCTGAACAGGTTCAGGTGGTGGGCAACAGCCCGGCGCCGGCTAAGGGCCGGGTATGTTTGCAGGATCCAAGTGACCGTGGCCGTCAGCAACCCGAACCCTGTGACGGCCTGGAAGGCCGCGACGAGTCTGAGCAGCGGATGCGCTGCGACAATTTCGCCGAACCCCACGGTGGAAAGAGTGACCATCGAGATGTAGAGCGCTTCGGCGAAGTCGCCCCGCTGTGGCACCCCGCCTTCGTAAACGAAACCTTGGGGCAGATGTGGCAGGTACAGCAGGGCCCAGCCTATGGCCGCCAGGCCGGCCCAGGCGCCGATAACGGCAGCCATCGCCAGGGGTGCCGCGATGGTGGAGCCCCGGCCCCTTAACCTTCTCGACAGAAGCCAGAATCCGCGCATTATCGTCCGGCCCACAGGACCGGACCCGTGCGGATAAAGGAGCGTGTGAAAGACGTCTGCGGCCATCAGCAGAATCAGCCCGGCGCCCATCACCGTCCAAAGCGCGTCCTCGAAGTCCATGCCTCATCTTAGAGGCGGAGAATTCTCTTGCGGTCTTCATGGCACCGGTGAATCCAAGCTTGTTCGTTGTCGAAGGGCTCTCCATCCGACACCCCCTTGGCAGCGCAGGCAAACGCGGGTGCGGTGGCCTCATGCAGAAAATGTATTAACACGATGTAAGCCTCCCGGATGGGGAAGTACGACGGCGGCGCCCGGGGTTGGGTGCCGCCAGTCGCTTTTAGGTGTACATGAGGGAGCCCGGGGTGGTGAGCTTTTCGCCGGTTTCCAGTCAGGTCTTCAGCCCAGCGCCGGCCGGGCAGTCAGTTCTTGTAGTAGCCCGCTACTGCGCAGCCGGGGCATCCATCGGCGTCTCCCGGATCGAACGTCTTCGGCAGCACTACCTTGACCTTCCTTGCCGATGTTCAGCGGCAGGGTTGGGTATGTGATGCCATGTCCGTTGTCGCGCTTCTTATCAAAGCGGTCGAGGCCGGCGATCAGTTGGCCGCCGGAGTTGCCAGGCTGTTCCCTCAAACGAGGCTACTAGGTGCGTGACGGGTGAAGATCGTGAACATATCAGAAATAGCTACGAATGTTCACTATCTTCACCATCTGTTTCTCATGCCTGTTATGGTGAATATATGGAACATCCGGCTGATACTCCGTTCTTCCGCGCCATGGATTCGAAATCCTTTGGCGCTTCGGTCCGTAGCGCCCGTCAGGAGCGGAAGCTGACGCAGAGCGGCTTGGCCGAGCTCATCAACGCGAGCCGTCACACCATCGTCCGCCTGGAACAGGGCGAGAATGTTTCTTTGGAGACGGCTATCGCGGCGGTGCGGGCCCTTGAGCGGGACATTGCCCTTATTCCGCGGTTTTCACGTTTAGACGTCAAGCAGTGAGGCGGAATGAGCGGCTGGCCGTCTGGCTGCATGGCCGGCGGATTGCCTGGCTCACGGGAACGTCGTTGCGTCCGCGGCTTGAATACCTCCCGGACCTTGTAGCTGAGTACGGTGCCGGCGCTGCCCTGCTCTCGTTGTCCTTGCCGTTGCAGTCCAAAGCCATCAACGGTCCGGCAGTGCTGAACTTCTTCGATGGACTCCTCCCGGAAGGTCAGGTTCGTGCGCACTTGGCCGACCTGCATGGCGTTGCTTCCATGGACATCAAAGCGTTGCTCGCGGCGGTGGGCGCTGACTGTGCCGGCGCGGTGCAGGTCCTTCCCGACGGCGTGGATCCCGAGGAGGGGGGAGAACTGCTGCCGATGACCGAGCAGGAAGTCGTGGCCGCCGTCGAGTCCCTCCCCGCTTGGGACCTCCCTGCGGACTTCGCCATCACCACGTCCCTTGGC
Source organism: Pseudarthrobacter cellobiosi (assembly GCF_023913815.1). Taxonomy (NCBI): domain Bacteria; kingdom Bacillati; phylum Actinomycetota; class Actinomycetes; order Micrococcales; family Micrococcaceae; genus Pseudarthrobacter; species Pseudarthrobacter cellobiosi. Next base: position 41,132 of record NZ_JAMXBK010000014.1, on the reverse strand, counting down.
GGTGTCCAGTCCAAGGTCCTGTTGTCCAGCAGCTTGTCGCCAGGCGACAGTGGCTGGTATTGGCCGGCCCGGGGCGCCGCCTCCACGCACATCATCAAACCCGACCCGCTTGATTCACCGATCCCGGACTTGCTGGCGGCCGAACATTGGGCGCTTGAGCTGGCCCGGGCGGCAGGCCTTCGTGCGGCACGGACACGGATGGAGACGTTCGGCACCCGGGATGCCCTGGTAGTGGAACGCTATGACCGAACCGAGGACCACAAGCGGATTCATCAGGAAGACTTCACCCAGGTTCTGGGGATTGCGTCTGCGGCAAAGTACGATCAGTCGGCCGCGGCACCGTCACGCCTCGCGCAAGTGGCTGCGATCGCGTCGCCGCACAGCCGAAATGCTGCGGCTTTCAAGAGTGAGTTGTTGAAGGCTGTGGCTTTCAATGTCCTTATCGGCAACGGCGACGCCCATTCCAAGAACTACTCGGTGCTTATCCGGGAAACGGGCGAGGTGCAGTTAGCGCCCCTGTATGACGTCGCGCCAACGCTGCTGCTATATGCGCGCAGCTCCAATGCAGGGCATTCAGTGGCCGGTCAGGCCCGGCTGAACTACATCACCCTGGACCATCTTGTGAGGGAGGCTGGCAGTTGGGGGATGGACGTCGAGGAAGCCCGCTCCGGCGTGACGGGCATCCTCGTTGCGGCGGCGGAGGCTCATACGTCCGTTCCCCGGCGCCTCGCGCACCTGCCCGCCCTCGTGGCTGCTCGTGCAGAAGATCTCATTGCTGGCAGCACGGCGCGCAGGCAGCTGTAACCGGACCAGATGGCGCTGGCCGGAGCCGCCTCAGGTGTACATGAGTGAGCCCGGCGTGGTGAGCTTTTCGCCGGTTTCCAGCCAGGTCTTGAGGCCGGAGAGGATCATCGGCCAGCCGCCGTAGAGCTGTTCGTTGGCGCCTTCGCGGAGCTGGTCGTGGGTGACGGTGAGATGGCAGGAATCGCCCACCGGTTCGATCTCCCAGGTGATGCGTGAGGTGCCTTCGGCCTTCACGTCCTCGCCCCAAAGCGCAGTCATGGTCTGAACGAGTTTGCGTGGGGGATCGACTTCGATGTTCTCGCCTTCGCCCAGCAGCGCTCCGTCGGCCTTCGGGTTGCCCATTTCGAAGCGGCTGCCCGTGGTCCAGTCGGATTTGATGCTGTTGCCGAACTGGTACTTGCTGCGGATCTCGCTGGTGGTGATGGCTTCCCAAAGCCGCTCCGGAGTGGTCTTGATGTAGATTTCGAAGATCTTTTCCATGGGACTTTCCAATCTGGTTTTGAGGTCGCTGAGGGCAGCGGCCCATGGTTGTGCGTATTTGCTGACCCAGCGGTCGTGGACCAGGCGGATGGGCACCGGATTGAGGAAATGAAGTTTCTCCCGGCCCCGACGGCGGGTGACCACCAGGCCGGCTTCCTCCAGCAGCTTGAGGTGCTTCATGACCCCGTAGCGGGTCATCTCGAAACGGGCCTCGAGCGCGTGCAGGGTCTGCCCGTCCTCCCGGAAGAGCTCATCGAGCAGGTCCCGGCGGGTGGGGTCAGCGAGGGCCTTGAATACGGCGTCCACGGTTCAAGAATAGGTGACCATTTAGTCACATGTCAACGGGTTTTAGATGCCGTTCCCACGAAGACCTGACCCGGGAAAGGCGTGTCAGTGGGCAGGTCCAGGTGGGACGATGAATCCGTGGACCAATTCTTCGACTTCCTTCGCCACTACTGGTGGCTCGTCTTCCCTCTCAGCGGAATGGCCGGAGGGTGGGCCAGGCAGTGGTCCAAGGCCAGCGAACGCCGGCACCGTCGCCGGCTGGAGCTGTACAAGCTCAAGAACCAGGCGGTGCAGGCGGAACAAGCCAGCCAGGCCCAGGTCGCCGCCCTGTTGGCAGCGCATGATGCCGTGAACCGGCGGTGGCTACGTCGCGGAGCGGGAAGCCAAGCGGATCAAGGACAGCAACTTCACGGGGCCCGAACGCCAGCGGCTGGCAACGGCCAGGAAGCTGCTCAACATTGCCTCGGACAGTGCCGCCACGCCGGCGGAGCGGCAGACAGCGTACAGGCGCGCCCGGCGCGAGCTGGATGGGCTCATCGTCCTGCCCGAAGCGACGCTGGCCGCCCTGGAGCAGAAGATTGCCGGCGAGCTCGACTCGCCGCGCGCCCCGGAGTAGGTTCGTGACCCAAAGCAACGATGCACCAGACTTAGGGGCGTGACGAACAGACCCCGTCCCGGCCTCGCGATCGCTGCGCTCAGCCTCGGCACCTCCCTGAACCCGCTGAACTCGTCCATGATCGCCGTCGCGCTGGTGGTTCTGCGGGAGGATTTCGCGCTCGACGTCGCCACCGTCACCTGGGTGATCACCTCGTTCTACCTCGCGTCCGCGGCCGGGCAGCCGCTCATGGGCAGGCTCGCGGACCGCTTCGGGCCGCGCCGCCTGTTCACGTTCGGGATGGCCCTGGTGGCGGTGACCTGTGCGCTGGCTCCGTTTGCGCCCAACTTCGCGCTGGTCTGTGTAGCCCGCGCGCTCATGGCCGTGGGGACCGCGACGGCGTACCCGTCCGCCGTCGTGATGGTCACCGAACTGAGCCGGCTGGCGAAGCTGCCGTCCACCCGCCCGCTGGGCCGGATCCAGATGGCGAACACGTCAGCGGCCGCGGTGGGACCCGTCGTCGGCGGTTTGCTGGTGAGCCTGCTGGGCTGGCAGGCGCTGTTCGCCGTCAACGTGCCGCTCGCGCTGCTGGCGCTGATTGTGGTGCACCGGGCGGCGCCGGCCGATGCCGGACGCGAAACCGGGAAGCTTTCAACCCTGATCCGTGACTCCGACATCCCCGGCATCCTGGCCTTCGTCGCCTCGCTGATGCTCGCGATGATGGCGCTGCTGAACGTGATGCCGGGATACCGCTGGTGGCTCCTGGGCGCGGCGACCTTCATTGCCGCGCTGTTCGCGTGGCGGGAGCTGCGCTTCCGTCCGCCGTTCCTCGACTTGCGGCTGCTTGGCCGGAACAGGCCGCTGCTGCTGGTGTATCTGGTGTTCGTCGTCTTCAGCGGCGTCTACTACTTTGCGTTCTTCGGCCTGCCGCAGCTGCTGCAGGAGGCGGGACATTACGACGCCGGGCTGGTGGGCCTGCTGATGCTGCCCCTGGCGGCGATGTCCGTGCTGGTCACCCCTGTGACGGTACGGCTGATTGAGCGGTTCGGCGTGCGTTCGGTGATGATCGCCGGCGCGCTGATCCTGCTGGTTGCCTCGGCCGGCCTGGGGGCGTTGACGTTGTCCCTGTGGCCGCCATTGGTCTTTGTGCTGACCGCGTTGATGGGTGTGCCGTACGGAGTGGTGAGCACGGCGTCGAACCAGGGACTGTACGTGTCCGCCCGGCCGGAGGAGAGGGGAGTGGCGGCCGGTATTTTCCAGACCTGCCGCTACCTCGGCGCCATCACGGCGACGGTGCTGATCGGTGTGCTGTACGGGCCGGGCGTGAACCAGGCTAACTGGGGGCTGATGGTTCTGGTGATGCTGGGGCTGGGCGCCGTGGTGTTGGGGTTGGCGGTGGCGTGGAAGCGGAAGGGCGCTTAGGTACATTGACACGGGTGGTCGCATCACCATCAGGCGTCGCTGTGCTGATTCATGAGAAGCCGAAGACCAGCGGGAAGATCACAACCACGATCGCGGCCCTGGCCCCGTAGACCGGGAGGTACCGCGTCTGCCCGCGCTCGAGCACCTTCGCGCAAAGCACGGGTGCTGCGGTGGCGCCAGGAAGCCGCCAGGACGTGCATTCCCTCCTTCAAATCCGGCTTTCGGCCCTCCCAGGGGCGCAGTGCTTGCCCCGCTCGTTGAAACGCCGCTGGACTCCGGTTGTCGTTCCGATCGAAGGTATTGACCCGGTTCCCGCTAGGGGCTATCGTGACGCCGTGGCCACGGCCACGGCCATGACAGGAGGGACCATGAGGATCCGCGCAACGGTTTCGAGGCCGGGCGCCAAGCACCAAGCGTCGCAACCTGTCTGGCCGTCCCAGCCTGGTCGACCGGGCTCGCACGCGACGGCGTGCTGCCGACCCTGAGAAAGGACGCCTCATGAGAAGGCTCCAATTGGAATCGCGCACCGAGCTGGAGTCTCCGGCTTCGAAGGTCTTCGACTTCGTCGCAGACCACACAAACGCGCCCCGATGGCAAAGCGGCATCGATGAGATACGACGCATCACGCCGGGTCCTATCGGCGTTGGCACGGAACATGAACTAACGCGGCGATTCGCAGGGATGAAGGTGGTCGCCCGCAACCGCTTCACCGCCTACGAGCCCGGCCGCTTCGTCGCCTTCGAGATTCCTTCTGGCAAGATGACCGGAGTCGCCTCCTATCTGGTCGAGCCCACGGGTGCCAACAGCTGTCGGCTCATCAGCAACGTGGATTTCCAAGTGGCCGGGCTAGCCCGGTTCGCCATTCCCCTTCTGAAGCGGATATTCAAGCGGGACGACGAGAAGGCCCTGGCCAGGCTCAAGGTCCTTATGGAGCACCCTTAGCGATTGATTGTTCCCCTGTGTCGACGCACCGCCACCTCGACGAAAAAGGGAGGGCTAAGGGGCGGGATCGGCGTTCCGTTTTGTCGGCCGATAGCCGGCGATTGCGGCGCGGACGTCGCCCTCCTCGTGTTCGCCCTTCTTCTTGCCGAACGGCAGAACTTTTAGCAGCGGGTGCACGATCGCCATGACGAGGAGGCCCCATGCGAGTCCGAGGAAGGCCGAGCACAGGGTGTTCACGAGCCAGGCCAGGAAGCCGCCCACCACCGGGATCCCGACGAAGGGGGCCTCGAGGACATGGACGAAGTCATAGGGCGCGTGCCAGCCGAGGTCGTATGCTCCCTGCAGCATGATGTGGCCACCAACCCAAAGCATGGCGATGGTCCCAATAAGGGTGATCGCAGCAAGCACTGAGGGCATCCCCTTGACGAGCAGCTCGCCGAAGCGCTGGGAGCCCGCGGAATCCTTGGCGGCCAGGTGAAGGCCGACGTCGTCCATCTTGACGATGAGTGCAACGGCACCATAGACGAGCACCGTGATCACGAGGGCAACAACGACCAGAATGAGAGCCCGGACCCACAAGGACTCGTCGGCCACCTCGTTCATCGAGATGACCATGATCTCGCAGGACAAGATGAAGTCGGTGGTGATGGCGCCCTTGGTAACCTTCGCCTCCGCCTCCGGTCCCCGTTCGACTGCCGGCGCATCTTCGTCCGCGGAGTGGTGTCCGCGGAGCTTGTGCCAGGCCTTCTCGGCACCCTCGTAGCAGAGGTACGTGCCGCCCGCCATAAGGATGAACGGGATGGCCCATGGGACGAAGGCGCTGATGAGCAGCAGGGCCGGCAGGATGATCAACAGTTTGTTGCGGAGCGAGCCCCAGAAGATCCGCTTGATCATCGGCAGTTCGCGGGACGGGTCCGCCCCCGACACGTACTGCGGGGTGACGGCGGCGTCATCGATTACCACGCCGGCGGCCTTGGCCCCCGCTTTGGCCGCTCCGGCAGCGACGTCGTCCACCGAGGCGGCCGCTATGCGGGCCAGGGCTGCGACGTCGTCCAGCAGGGCGACGAGACCGCCGCTCACAGATCGCCCCGGTGCTGCTCGAGGGCGGACGGCTGAGTGTGGATGCCTCGGTCGAGGCGTCTGATTGGCATGTTTGGAGTATATCGACGGCGGGCCTTCGCTAGCCCGCCACCGCCGCCTTCGCGCTGCGAGGCCTTCATCCACTCGCTCAGCCACGGAGCCCTGCTGGCCGCCTCGATCAGCGAGTCACAAGAGATGTGCGCGCGACCTGACTAGTTAGCAGGCTTTCATACGGACGGCCAGTTCGCGGCGCCCGGTCCGTCTAACAAAGCGCTGGTGCTGCTCTGAGGCACCACGACGTGGACGGCGTTGCGCTGGACGGTGAAGTCAGTGGGCGTGGTGGTCGCGATCTCGCCGTCGAGGTTCACCGGCAGCGGCTGCTCGGTGACGAGCCGGACGCTTCGGCTGGTGAGGTGGTACACCCGGTCGTGTTCGATGAAGCTTCCGTCCTTGAGCAACCGCGCGATACTCACATGCTCCCGGAGTGGCCCCGCCAGGATCGCGTAGATGTCGAGGGTGTGGTCGTCGATCCCTGCCGTGGGGGAGACCGTGTTGCCGCCGCCGTAATGCCGGCCGTTGCCGACGGCCACCTGAAGCAGGCTGTCGAGTTCCATCGGCTCGTGGTCCCCGTCGGGGAACTCGAGACGGGCCCGGAACGCCTTGTGCCGGGCATAAGCCGTTAGCGTGGCGATGCTGTACGCCAATGGCCCGATGTACCGCTTCAAGCGGGGGCTGAGAGCCTCGGTAATAGCCACTGACAGGCCCACGGACGCGACGTTGAGGAATGGCTCACCGTTGGCCCGGCCGAGGTCGATGTCCACCACCTTCCCTTCTGCAACGGCAGCGCACGCCTCGGCAAGATTGTTCGGTATCTCCAGCGTGCGGGCGAAGTCGTTGGCGGTCCCCAGTGGAAGAACACCGAGCACAACGTTGGTGCCGGCAACCCGACCGGCGGCGTAGGACACCGTCCCGTCGCCGCCACCGACAACAATCAGGTCGTGCCCGTCCGCAAGCACCCGATCAAGCGTCCCGGCCAGGTCTGCCCCCGACAGCACGTGGTGCACGGCGGAGATGGGCACGCCTGCCTTTTGCATCGTGTCCACCGCAAGTTCGTGTGCCGCCCCTCGGCGTGATCCGGCGTTGATCACAACGGCGGCAGAGCGTGCGTCCCGGGCAGCCTTCATCTGGACATGTTAGGCCGTGGACCTGTGAATCAGCCCGCCACCGCCGCCTTCGCGGCCTGCGAGGCCTGCATCCACTCGCTCAGCCACGGGGCCCGCACGCTCGAGGTGATCCGGCAGTCGGCCACGAAGGTTCCCTTGGCGCCGGCGTCGATCCAGTCTGTGAGCGCGGCAAGGTCCGCCAGTGAGCGGATGATCGCAGACTCGGCACCGAGCGCGCGGGCGATCCCGCTGAAGTCCACCTCGGGGATCAGCATGGGCTTTTCGGTCAGGCCCTGGGAGCCGTACTGGTGGATTTCGGCTCCGTAGGCGGCATCGTTGTAGATCACGACGACGGCGCTGCTCGCCGCGCCAATGAGCGATTCGAGGTCGGACAGGCCCATCAGGAAACCGCCGTCGCCGGAGGCCAGCACCAGGGTGCGGCCGTCCTCCACTGCGCGGGCTGCCCCGACGGCGCTGGCAAGGCCCAGCCCGATGGCCTGGTAGGCGGTCCCCACCATGACCAGATCCTGCGGCCGCGGGATGCGCCAGTACATGGGTGCCCAGCCGACGAAGTGCCCACCGTCCTGGACCACCGTGCGGCGCTCCGGCAGCACCGCATCCAGTGCCGTGGCCAGGGAGCGCGGGTCCAGCCGGCCGTCCGGGGTCTCGTCGGAGCCCGGGTGATGCGCCGGTGCTTCGGCCAGGCGCCTGCGGGCTTCCGCACGCCAGGCTTCTGCGCTGCTGGCGTCCGGCGAGGCCGGGCCATCCAGCATCCCCAGGATGTGTCCCGCGGCGGACTTCACGTCCGCGCTGACGAACATGTCCACCCGGGGGTGCGTCGGCTGCAGGGCGGTGTCGATCTGGATGACGGTGCTGTCGGGGCCGAGCAGGTGCCCGAAGCGCATGGTGAAGGGGCTCAGGCTGGCCCCGGCCACGAGGACCACATCGGCCTCACCCATGAGCCCGGCCGCGGTGTCCGTGCCGAAGCCGCCCGCGACGCCGAGGTATCCGTCGCCCTGGAGGAGGTTGAGCGCCAGGGCGGTTCCGCCGGTCAGTGCGCCCAGGCGGTCGGCGAGCTCCCGGAGTTCCGGGCCGGCTCCGGCGAGATGCGCACCGCGGCCGGCGAGGATCAGCGGCCGCTTCGCCCCTGCGAGCAGGCGGGCTACCTGCCCCAGGCCGCCGTCGACGTCGTCAATTACCGCTGCTGCCAGCGGCTCGGGAACCTCTTCGTCCGCAGCCTCGAGTGCCGCGAGGTCGTAGGGGATGGCAATGACGACGGCGGTGCGCCGGGTGAGTGCGTACTCCACCGCCTGCCGGGTGATGGAGCCCGCGGCTTCGCGGGTGACGGTGAAGGTGGCCGCGCCGAGGCCTGCGGCGATGGCCGCCTGGTCCACGTCCTGGGGCCGGGCGCCGCTGCTCGGAGCGTCCCCGGTGACCAGCACCACGGGGATTTGGGCCTGGACCGCCTCGGCGAGGGCGGTCAGTGCATTGGTGTAGCCGGGGCCGTAAGTGGTGGTGCCCGCGGCCAGTCGTCCTGACGTCCGGTAGTAGGCGTCGGCCGCGGCGATGGCGGCGCCTTCATGGCGGACGGGGGAGAAGCGGAGGCCCAGCTTTTCCGCGGCGTCCAGGAAGTAGACGTTTCCGTTGCCCATAACGCCGAAGACATCGCTGAGGTAGCTGCTGAGAACCTGTGCCACGCGGCCGGAGACGGTAAGTGAAGTCATGCAGGAAGCTTGTGCGCTGGGTCACGGATAGGCAAGAGAGACGAATTTGAGTGGGATATTTGGCAGGAGGAGGTAGGTACTAGTGAAAATATGCGCACTTGTGGCGTGCATCACCCGTACTTAGCTGGACGGGCGGGATTCCTGCTCCGACAGCCGGCTCAGGAGGCCGTCGTAGCGGGGCGGCATGAGTTCCAGCACGGAAATGGCTGTGCTGGTCCGTTGGATCCCCTCGATTTCCAGGATCTGGTTGGTGATGCGGTAGAGATCGGCCGTGCTGCGGGCCACCACCTTGGCCATGAGGTCCGCATCCCCGGTGGTGGCGTGCACCTCGATGACCTCCGGAATTGCGGCGAGCCCGTCCTCCACCGCACCTGTCCGCGTCTGGCTGATGGACAGTGAGAGGAAGGCCATCAGGTCATAGCCAAGCGCGGCGGGATCCAGTCTCCTGCTGAAGGAGCGGAGGGCGCCGCTGCGCTCGAGCCGTGCCAGTCGGGCGTGGACCGTGTTCCGTGCGACGCCGAGCGTCCGCGATAGTGCCAGGGCGCTGGCTTCCGGATCCTTGTCGAGGGCCAGGATGATCCTGCCGTCGAGCGAATCCACGGTGCGGGGGTTCGGGATGGTCATATTTTCACCACAGACAGTAGAAGTTGAGCAGAAGTCCCAATGGGTTGAGCGTATCTTGCATTGTGGGCCGGGTCACAACATGATCGTTGCTCATGACCCGTGATCAGCTCCTGACCGCACCGGACACTGCGCTTCCCACCCTTCGCAGCGCGGTGTCCGGCCTCCCGCCCTACGTCCCGGGCCGGCGCACCGCCGGCACGGACATCGCGGCCCTCGCCAGCAACGAAAGCCACTACGAGCCACTACCCGCTGCCGCCGCTGCCGTGGCCGCAGCGGCCGGTACGATGAACCGCTACCCTGACAGTGCCGCCGTCGAACTCCGCGAACGGATTGCGCAACACCTCGGCGTCACCGCCGGAGAGGTCGCGGTGGGACCCGGCAGCATTGGCGTCCTCCAACAGATCATCACCGGCCTGTGCGACGCCGGAGATGAAGTGATCTTCGCGTGGCGCTCCTTCGAGGCCTACCCCATCCTGGTTGAGCTTGCAGGCGCCCTGCCGGTCCGCATCCCGCTGGACGACGTGGAGGGCCACGATCTCGATGCCATGGCCGCGGCCGTCACTGCCCGCACGAAGGTGATCCTGCTCTGCACCCCCAACAATCCCACCGGCGTGCCGATCAGCCACGAACGCATCGAGGCCTTCCTGCGAACCGTCCGCTCGGACATCCTCGTGGTGATCGACGAGGCCTATGTGGAATACGCCGAAGCGGGCAGCGGCCCCGATTCCCTGGCGCTATACCGCCAGTACCCGAACGTCTGCATCCTGCGCACCTTCTCGAAGGCCTACGGGCTCGCCGGCCTGCGCGTGGGCTACGCCGTGGCGGCGCCGGCCATCGCCGAGGGACTGCGCCGGACGGCCCTTCCGTTCTCGGTGAGCGCGCTGGCCCAGAAGGCGGCCGTCGCATCGCTGGACGCCGCGGAGGAGATGGAAGCCCGGGTCGCCGCGGTCAGGCAGGAGCGCGAACGGATGGCCGCGCAGCTGGAAGCCCAGGGCTGGAAACTGCAGGCGAGCCAGGGCAACTTCCTGTGGATCCGTGCGGATGACGATCTCTGCGCGAGGCTGGTGGACGCCTTTGACCGCGCAGGCATCCTGGTCCGGGCGTACCAGGGCGACGGCGTGCGGATCACCGTTGCCAGCCCCGCCTTCAACGATCGCGTGCTCCGGCTCCTGGAAGCCCACGCAGCCTGACGAGGCGACTGACCTGAAATTCAATCCGTTCCACCTACAACCAGAGGACTCCCCAATGGAACAACAGACAAAGACGTCTGGCCGCGCACTGGGCGCGGCACTCAAACCCCGCCAGCTCACGATGATGGGCCTCGGAAGCGCCATCGGCGCGGGCCTCTTCATCGGCTCCGGCGCCGGCATCCAGGCCGCCGGGCCTGCGGTGCTGATCTCCTACCTCGTGGCCGGCACCCTCATCATCCTGGTGATGTGGGCCCTCGGCGAGATGGCCGCAGCCAATCCGGACAGCGGTGCCTTCTCCGTCTACACCGCCAAGGCCTACGGGCCGGTGGCCGGTGCCACGGTGGGCTGGCTCTGGTGGCTGCAGCTCGTGGTGGTCATCGCGGCCGAAGCGCTCGGTGCTGCAGGCCTGCTGGCCACCATCTTCCCGGCCCTGCCGGTGTGGCTGATGGCCTTCGTGTTCATCGTGGTGCTCACCGCCGTGAACCTCACCAGCGTGAAGAACTTCGGCGAGTTCGAGTTCTGGTTCGCCCTGCTCAAGGTGGCAGCAATCGTCGGGTTCCTCCTGGTGGGTGCGGCCCTGCTCTTCGGCTGGCTGCCGGGCGTGCAGTCGCCCGGCCTGGCCAACTTCACCGGCCCCGGGTTCGCGCCCGACGGCTTCGCCGGGATCGCCACGGCACTTTTCGTGGTGGCGTTCGCGTTCGGCGGCACCGAGATCGTGTCCGTGGCGGCAGCTGAGACCGCCGAGCCTGCCCGCAGTGTGCGGACAGCAGTCCGGACCGTGCTGTGGCGCATCCTGGTCTTCTACATTGGTGCGATCTTCGTGATCGCGGCAGTGGTTCCCGTGGGTTCGGCGGGGCTGAAGAGCCCGTTCGCCGCGGTGTTGGAGGCCGCCGGCATGCCCGGTGCGGCCACCGCCATCACCCTGGTGGCCGTGGCGGCACTGCTGTCCGCCCTCAACGCCAACCTCTACGGCGCCTCCCGGATGGCGTTCTCCCTCGCCGAGCGGGGTGAAGCACCACGCCTGCTTGCTTCCGTGTCCAAGGCCCGGGTCCCGGTTGTCGCAGTCCTGGCCAGCGTCGCCTTCGGCGTTGTCACGGTTGTGCTGGAGCTGGCTTTCCCCGAGAAGGTCCTTCCCGTCCTGCTGAACATCGTGGGCTCGACCTGCCTGCTGGTGTGGACATCCGCGCTCCTCGCCCAGCTCGCGCTGCGCCTCCGCGCCGACCGGGAGGGAACGGAGCTTCCGCTGCGGATGCCCGGCTTCCCGTGGCTCACGTGCTTTGGCCTGCTCATCCTCGCGGCGATCTTCACGGTGGGCTTCATCGGCGAGGACTCCCGGCCCCAGCTCCTGAGCACTTTCGGGCTCGTGGCGCTCCTGGCGGTGGCGAACTGGCTCCACCACCGTTCCGGCAGGATTGCGCCCGTTGTCGAGTATTCGGATGGTGCCAAGCGGCCGGTGCTCATCGACTGATTCAACAGCGTTGAATCACTTGGGGGTTCGATGCCCGCGGAGGGCGCGTCCGGTTTGGCCGGGCGCGCCTCCGCGAATTACACCGGAGGAGCGTATCGAAACCGGTGTTTCTGTTCGGAATCGATGTCTCTGGTCCTGATAACAGTGGTGACGGGCATGAAACGAGTTATCGAGCTAGCCCTGGTGCGCTTTAGTCTGTCGGTCTAGGAGACCCAATGGTGTTGCTGATGCCAAGCGAAGTAATGTCGCGATTTGTTGTCATGGGCTAGGCACCGTCGGCTTGCAATTGCTTGCCCGCGATCGATCACCACGTACCGGTGAGACTCCTTGAACCTGGTCCGGGAAATGAACTCCTCGCCACCGAGCTCGTGCCATAGCTCTATCGCTTTGCGAATGCTCGGCGACTCTAGATCGGCCCAGGAACTCTTCATACGTTTATTCATACCGGATGTCGGAGTAATAAGCGGTCAAGGCCCTTCGTGGCTCGCGCATTCGAGCTACTAGTGACAACCGCGCTGGCGTTTCCTGAAGAAGGTGTCCTGCATGCCAGCGTCTGCCTGCCCCAGTAGAGTCAGCTCATGATCAACGAAGATTCGGACCTGCCCGACGACATTTTCGCGAAACTTCCAGGTTCCTCCGCTGTTTTGAACCACGCGGTATCCGTGGATACTGACCGCTGGAAACGCGCTCTTGGCGCTCGCGGGTTACCCCCAGCTCAGGGGAAACTTGCAGGATCCGGAACCATATCAGTGACACGCAAAGAAGTATTCGACCTTGGAGACCAGGTCCTGACAGTCGAGAACGCCTTTCAGTTGTTTTACTACTCTCTTGCGTGGGGCTTGGGCACCCGAGCGCCGCGGCTACATCAGCGGCTGGACGGACTAGCTGCCGACCCGGAGAAAGCGGGGAAGCTTCTCCTTGCCGCATGGACTTTGGTGCGGGATGGAGCCCCTGCTTGTGATGCCTACGGCACGCTGACCACCAACCGAGGCGCCGGACGAATACCGTGGTTCGGGCCAGCGTTCTCTACCAAATTCCTCTACTTCGCCCAAGGTAGCGTAGCCAATCCAAAACACATCATCCTGGATCAGGTTGTCTCGAAAAATCTGCGGCTAGACGCGTGGCCACAGGCACCAACTGCAGGTTGGTGGCCAGAGACATACGAACGTTACTGCGGACTACTTGGACGTTGGGCTGATCAAGCAGGCGAACGGCTGCACGGGGCACGGCGTGTTCGAGCCGATGAGATCGAGCTAACCCTTTTCAGACGTCACCTTCCAATCACATAGGGTCGTACGAGCCAGCTCGAAGGGGAAGGTTGCTGGCTCCGGAGCCGGAAGCGTGCGCGGAGTTAGGGCCGTTCACTGACGCCGGGTGTGGTGGAAACCTTGGACGAGCGGGCAAGCGTAAGAATCGCTGGTGGCTTCTGGCCGGCCGGCGGCCGGCTGGCTTTACTCCGGAAGATCCACCTTTTCGGCGCGCGGGGCTTCGGGGAATCGACGTTCATCAAGCCCGGCCCGTCCGCCATCCCGGTGGTGTTCGAGCTCGGGGGAGTAGGTTCGGCTTGACGACCTGCTGCGACCTGAGTAAAAACGTACATGCCTCGCGCGTTCCAACCTTTTAGTGACGTCCGCTCGGGTGCAGAGGCCGCTCGGCTAACGCCGCGTCACCAAGCCTGCCGTGAACCACTGAACTAACGTTGCGGCGGTCATGACGGCTACCTCTGCCGCTTCGTGTGTAATCACAAGATCAGGGTCATGATGACCCCCGTGGCGGTCTGCCTGTCCGGCCCAGAGCATCTTCATCATGGACAACAATGTGGAGCTTGCTGGAGTATGTTCGTCTTCGCGTTGAAGAGGGAGAGACCAATCACCTGTATTCCTGATCTGCGAGTTGATCTTTCCCAGCGTCGCGCTGGTGTCATTGGGGCTGACCACCGGAATGGCGGCGTCTTCAACGGCCTTCACGGAAAGCGAGTAAGCAAGCGAAGGATTTGGGTCGATACCATATATGGCTGCCCATGCCTGAGCGAGGCGGGCACCGGCATGACCGCCAAAGAGGATGGCGTTATCCACAGCAGTTTGGACGGAATCTGGCACTCTGCGGACTAAACCTCTTGATCCGGACCGTTCTCCTACTCTCCACATCGATCCCGACTCTTCAAGCACGATATTCAACTTGTCAGCCGCATGCTCGGTAGATCGAGTTGCTAGCAAAAAATCAGCAACGCGCAATTGCGCTTGCACGACTTCTGTTGAGCCTCGTATTTCTGACATCCCAGTTTCTGCACTATATCCACGATATGGAATCGCAACCCTGCACCGTCTCTCCACCTGCCGAACAAGGTCTTGATCCAGGAAGTAGTCCAACGCGCCGGGATACTCCTCTGAGCGTTGAGAGAGCAGGAGCTGTGTCCTCATCCAATCCCAGAACGACTCTGCCATCCAATCGGGGACGCCATCGTGCAGCGCATCGTATGTGGTGGTGTCGGACTCGAATCCGAGCGGTCGCCAGTTGTCATTCACGGCTCAAGTTTGCCAGACAAAATGACGCTGTTGTTGTCAGGGACGTGCCGAAACATGGCCTCAACTTCACGCGGTCGCGTCTTGTGGAATTGGAGATGTGGGATTTTTACCTTTTCAAGCTGGAACTAGTATCAAAAAGGCGATCCTCCCGAGATCAACTGCTCGTGTTAATGAAGTCATGTAGCGACGGCGAAGGACGCTGTTGCTCACCGACCCGGGGAAAGAATCATCATTTTCAATGCGATGGCAACGTGGCGCCAGCGAGCTCGCGGCAGGCCCATATAAGCTCGTCGTGTTTAGACACCTAAACCAGCCGATGGCTGACTAGGTGCCGCGTCAGAGTGCACTGATCTTGTCGTGACGAGGAGATGAGCAATTGGATACCGCTGTTCGAACGCCCTTGGAAGTGTTCACTATGCCTCAACATCTAGTAGTGCCCCTTTTTCAACGCCCTTATGTCTGGGACCAGGAAAATCAATGGGTACCGCTTTGGCAGGATATCCGGCGCTTGGTGGAAGTGCGGCTTACTAACTCCGTTGCCTCCCCGACGCACTTTCTTGGCGCGCTGGTGTTGCAGTCCATGCCCGGCCAGCTGGGCTCTATGCAGTCTTGGTTAATCATCGACGGCCAGCAGAGGCTCACTACGCTCCAGTTGTTGTTTGATGCTGCTGCCTCTGTGTTCGAGTCGAGAGGGTTGGACCAGATTACGGGGCAACTTGAGGCCCTGACGCAAAATCCAAGTGCCTTTGTGCAGGACGATGATGTCTCTCTCAAGCTGCGCCACACCAATCGAGATCGAGCAGCTTATGACGAGATAATGCTTGCAGATCCGCCAGTCAGCTACGCAGCCCTAACCCATGCTTCGTCATTGGTAACCCGAGCCCACCGGTACTTCGCGGAGCAAATCACGTGTTGGACCGGAGAGGCAGGAGAGGAGAAGGCGGCGCTAAGAGCGAGTGCGCTGGCTAATGTCCTCACTCAGTCCCTTCAGATGGTCGTCATCGGGTTGCGTGCGGACGAGAATTCTCAGGAAATTTTTGAAACCTTGAATGCTCGCGGTACGCCTTTGACCGCTGCCGATCTAATCAAAAATTTTGTTTTCCAACGCTTGACGGCAGAGGGCGTCGACACACACATGGCCTATAAGGAGTTGTGGCCTTTTGACACGAAGTTCTGGGAAAAAGAAATCAGTGTCGGTCGATACCCGATTTCACGGGGTTCGCTATTCCTTAACCAATGGCTTGTCTCAAGAGTGGGCGAGGAGATCGGTCCAAAATCAACGTTTACCCGGTTCAAACATTATGTAGAGCACGAGGCCGACCAGTCTATGGCGGCGCTGCTGATGAATATTAAAGAGCAAGCGGGACGCTACCAGGGGTGGACTGAACGAGCAGCCGACCCCCACGCAGCCCTGAACGCCGCTGAAATGTGTGTCTACCGCTCTCAAGCCGCCGAAATTGAAGCGCTTAAGCCTGTTTTGCTGTGGCTTCATGAGCCGGGTTCCTCGATCGCTTCAGGCACCAGGAACTTGGTGATTGCCATGATGGAAAGCTGGTTCATGCGTCGGGCATTGTTGAGGCTTTCCCTGGGGGACATGGGCCGGGTGATAGCGGACATAATTAAGACTCACCGGGGTACTCCTGATTCAGAGCTGACTCAGGGGATTAAGTCCTATTTGACCAGGCAGAACGCCGCCAGCACTTACTGGCCGGGTGATGTAGAGCTGCGAAAAACTCTTGCTGACGATGCGGCGTACCGCCGCTTCAAACGTGGTCGTTTGCGGATGTTCATGGAAGCTGTCGAGGACCATTACCGCGGGTATACCGGCTCAACCCCCTCACGGACTGGGACTCGAGTCCCACGTCTCGGCTTCCCTATCGAACATATGATGCCCCAAAATTGGGCCGAGCATTGGCCGGTCGCCGACCTGGGTCAAGAATTGGAGCGTGAGGCGCACGTCCATCGGCTAGGAAATCTCACCCTTCTGACTTCCTCTCTGAATTCCGCTGTTTCTAATGGACCATGGTTGGGAGAGATGGGCAAAAGAGCCAAGCTTGAGCGTCATGATGTCCTGCTGATGAATCGGCGGATCTACGAGTCCGCCACCGATGGCTGGACCGAGGAAAAGATTGACAAGCGCACCGCTGAAGTTGTGGAGGCACTCATCGCCACTTGGTCGGTGCCGGAGGGGCACACAGGGACCGTTAGCACGGGTACCTTGGCCGCCATTCCAGAGACCACCACGCGAGAGCTGGTCGCCTCTGGCCTGCTTCCTTCAGGCACGATTCTCCGAGCCCGCTATGGACAGTGGGGGGATCGACGCTGTGAGGTTTTGGAGACGGGCGAGCTACGAACTGATGATGGTAAGAGATTCACAACCCCTTCAGGCGCCGGCCACCATATACGCAAAGGCGCAACAAACGGGTGGGCGTTCTGGGAACTGCCCGACGGTCGTCGGCTCAGCTCTTTACGTATCGAATATCACTCCTCACGGCGGAGCTTGGAAGATCCCCTGGGACAAGAACCAACGCTATTTACCTAGTTCCTCCCGTCCCCAGCTGCGACCCTCACCTGCTGCTACTGGCAGGCAGGGGGCTGTTGTATGTGGCGAAGTACTGGGAAATGCAACATTTTTGAAACAGCCAAACAAAGGAATCGTGAGGCTCATCCGCTAACCTGGCGCTGTGACTAATTCCATTGGGGGAGTGGTGGCGGAGCAGCTGCCCGAAGGCTTATACGAACTACTGAAAACCGACCTAGTTGGCCAGCGGTTGGGCCGCGAAGCAGAATTGCAGCCGATCTTCGCGAACGTAGACGACGAAGACACCCCGGCCATCCTCTCCCGCCACGTTGCCGACGCCGTACGTCAAGCCCTCACCATAGCCAAACCCGGCGACAGAGTTGGTCTAGCCAACCGCCTGCTCCAGCAACTGAACACAACAGACCGAATCGAAGACGGCCCCACCCAGCTCCAGTCCCTTCACCGCGCGGACACACTCAAACGCCGCCAACTCCGCCGCCCCACTACGAAGCTGAGTGACTCCGCGCTCCTCACCAACAGCAAGGACGAGCCGAATCTCGCCGCGGAGCTCCGGGCCGAGATCGAGTCCGCCGACAATGTGGATCTGCTCTGTGCCTTCGTCCGGTGGACGGGCCTTCGCCTGCTCGAGCCCGCCCTGGAGCAGCTCAAGGAGCGGGGAGCCCGCCTGAGAGTCCTCACCACCACCTACATGGGCGCCACCGAACGCCGAGCCATCGACGAACTTGTCAATCGTTACGGCGCCGAGGTGAAAATCAACTACGAAACCCAGGCCACTCGCCTGCACGCCAAAGCCTGGCTGTTCCGGCGCAACTCCGGCTTTGACACGGCCTACGTAGGAAGCTCCAACCTCAGCCAGGCTGCGCTGCTCGATGGTCTTGAATGGAACGTCAGGCTCAGTTCAGTCGGCACGCCCACTCTGCTGCAGAAGTTCGAGGTCACCTTCGACAGCTACTGGGAGCAACGCGCATTCCAGAGCTATGATCCGGAACGCGACGGCGAAAAGCTAGATGCAGCATTAGAGCGAAACGGCGGCAGGCGAACCGCAGCGCCGGACGCGACTACCGGACTGGAAGTCCAGCCGTACCTCCACCAGGAGGAGATGCTAGAAGAGCTGGAAGCCGAGCGGCTCAAAGGCTTCAACCACAACCTCCTGGTCGCCGCCACCGGCACCGGGAAGACAGTGATCGCGGCTCTGGACTACAAGCGCCTGCGTGAGGCTGCCGGCCGCGATCTCAAGCTCCTCTTTGTCGCGCACCGGCAGGAAATCCTCAAACAGGCTATGGGTACTTACCGGGACGTTATGCAGGACGGTGCCTTCGGCGAACTCCATGTAGGGGAGCATAAGCCGAACGGTTGGAAACACATCTTCGCCTCCGTCCAGTCCCTGTCCTCGCTCGGCATCGAACAGCTGGAATCGGACTTCTTCGACGTCGTCGTCATCGATGAATTCCACCACGCCATGGCGCCCACCTACCGGCGCCTGCTGGATCACCTGAAGCCACACCAACTTCTCGGACTCACCGCGACGCCGGAACGCGGCGACGGTGTTAACGTCGCCAAGATGTTCTTCAACGGGCGCACCGCCAGCGAACTGAGACTGTGGGACGCCCTGGACGCTGACCTGCTGGTTCCGTTCCACTACTTCGGCGTCTCGGACGACGTCGATCTGAGCCAGCTGGAATGGAAGCGCGGCAACTACGACGCAGCCCAGCTCAGCAACCTCTACACCGGCAACGATGCCCGTGCTGCCAAGGTGATCCGCGAACTCCGCGACAAGGTCACCAGCACTGACCAGATGCGGGCCCTTGGCTTCTGCGTATCGGTCCAACACGCCCACTACATGGCTGAGGTGTTCAACCGTGCCGGAATAGCGTCCGTTGCCGTCGACGGCAGCACCGACGATGCCGACCGGGCAGCGGCACTAGAGTGCCTCCGCCGACAGGAGATCAACTGCATCTTCGCTGTGGATCTCTTCAACGAAGGCCTCGACCTGCCGCAGGTGGACACCATCCTGCTGCTCCGGCCCACGCAGAGCGCAACAATCTTCCTCCAGCAGCTGGGGCGGGGGCTGCGCCGTGCTGAGGGCAAAGCCGTGCTGACAGTCATGGACTTCATCGGCCAGCAGCGGCGGGAGTTCCGCTTCGATTTGCGCTACCGGGCGCTGACCGGTTACGGGCGCAAGGAGCTGGAGAAGGCTGTCGAGGATGAGTTCCCGTACCTGCCGTCCGGCTCCCAGATCGTGCTGGACCGGGTGGCGCAGAAGGTGGTGCTGGACAACATCAAGGCACAGCTGCGGTTCAACCGGGCACAGCTGGTCCGGGACATCGCCTCGTATGCGGAGACCGAGCTGGAGTCCTATCTGGAGCAGTCCGGGAACAACGTGAAGTCGATCTACCGTTCGACCAGGGACTCCTGGACCGGCTACCTTCGACAGGCGGGGCTGATCGAAGGGTTCTCGCCGCTGGAGTCGGTCCTCCGCGGGAAGATCCAGGAACTCTCAGATGCCGATGAGAGTAGGCTCCTGGGCCGCATGGCTGCGCTTATCCATGTGGACGATCCGGAACGTGCCGAGGCCTATTCAATGCTGGTCAGCCCCGATGCGCCCCGATGCGCGGAGCTAGGAACGCGGGAGCAGACTTTCGCCCGCATGCTGTTCTACACCCTGTGGGACGACGGCGGCGGTTTCAAGACGTACGACGCCGGCCTGGACTACCTGCGCGGCTACCAGTTTGTCTGCAGCGAGATCCGCCAGCTCGTGAAACTCGGAGTGGCCGCGTCCAAGCACGCTGCAAAAGGCCTCGGAGCGGGGCTGCAACATGTGCCGCTGCTTTCCCACGCGACCTACCGGCGCGAAGAGGTCCTGGCGGCCTTGCAATATGGATCGCTGGAGCTTGGCAAGAACGTGCAGCACCGTGAGGGCGTGGCCTGGTGTCCGGCGACATCCACCGATGCCTTCTTTGTCACCCTCAACAAGGATGACAAGAAGCACTCGGCGACCACAATGTACAAGGACTACGCCATCAGCCCGGAACTGTTCCACTGGGAGTCGCAGAACGCGACCTCGCCGGGGAGCCCAACGGGCAAACGGTACCTGGAGCGGGCCTCGCACGGCTCGAAGATCCTAATATTTACGCGGGATACTGCGGACGACGAGACCGGACTGACCGTTCCCTACACGTGCCTCGGACAGGTGGACTACGTTCAGCACGCGGGCGAGAAGCCGATTGCCATTACGTGGAAGCTGCACCGGCCGATGCCGGCTGATGTGTTCGCGACTGCCACCGCCGTAGCTACATGATGTGCCCGGAGGTCCTGACATGCAGGATGCAACTAAAACCACAGGGGTCGAATCGTGTTTAGTGGCTTTCTGGCGTAATTGCTTCGAAAACATAATGGAGTCGCCACACTACTGTAGCGACCCTATTACGACCGGTAGGTCCAATGATAATGACTCTAAATGGACGAGGTCCTAGGATGCTACTCGAAGCATGGTTGCCACAAAATTGAGCAGATGATGACCATCGCGGCCGCCATGAAGCGGATGGACTCGGGGCACGCAAAGCCGCGACCACAGCATGCAACGCGCAAGACTCAGAGATACCGCCTTACCGACCGCTTCACGGTGGAAGAACTGGCACAACTCGTCGCCCGGTACCAAGCTGGCGAGATGAGCACGGCGCTGGCTCGTGAGAAGGGCGTCGCCAAGTCGACCTTCCTGCGCCTGCTCGCCGAGCACGGTGTCTCATCCAGGCATCGCGGTCTGACGCCAGACAAGGAGAAGGAGATTCTTCGGCTCCGGAAGCCTAGAATGGTCATCCGAGAGATAGCCAAGCGCGTCGGCTGCAGCTATGATAATGCCCGATTGTTTCTACTAGGTAGTACTTCAGACTAGTGTGTGGACTTATCGTCCTTGTTTCGGTCTTCGTGCGGCGGTGAGAGTGTCGCTTTGGTGACTGTGCTGAAGCCCGGCTTCGATCCGGACGATGCCGTAGGCAATGATTGCCGCGCCATCAGCGCTGCGCATATTCGCGTAGCTTGTCCTCGATCCAGTGCCCTACCTTGGAGGAGATCTTGTCCGGGTGCTTCTCCCGCATGTATTCCATGAAAGGGAGCATGCCTGCCTCCTGATTATTACCGTAGGCGTCCACCGTTGGACGCTCGATAAGATCATCTAGATCAGCTTTGGTTAGTTCTTCAGCTATAACTTCAAGCCTCATCAGCATGACGTTGCTATGATCATAGCTACGGGTGAAGTCGGCTTCTGCAAGCCATTTTTCCTTCAGCACTCGGCGCACCGATGATGACTTCAATTCCTCTGGCAGGTTGATGCTATCGAGCCATCGCCCGCCTTCGAACAATCGGTAGAAGGCAGAGGCTGAAAGGCTACGTCGCTTGGCGCTGATGAGATCCTCGACCTCGGCAATCACTTCGTCGCTCACGTAGCGTGTGATCAGATCGTAGGCGAGACTTGCGAGTGAGATGTAGTGTAGCGCGAGGTTTGACTCAAGCGGCGTTGCGGGAGTGTGCGCTTTCTCGTTCCGCAGGAATTGAATCGACATGTTCAGATACTTAACTCCATCATAGAAGTCTTTCTCGGAGGGGTTGCGGCTAGCATGACCGAAAATCTTCGCCTGGTTTGATGCTGCGAATGCATCAGTGGCCTTCTCGCTGCCGGTCTTCTCGCGGAGCTTTTCTCTCACGAGCTTGTACGACTCCTCAACCGCGTGAAAGTAGTCTCCATTGACCAGATACTGGTCAATATGGTTGTAGATGTCCTCATGGATCTCGATCTGAATCTTATTGGCCGCGACTGTCGCCTCCGTAGTGAAGCTAGCGTGTACGCCACCGGCTAACGGTGTCTTCGTATCTTCCGCCTGCTGGCTGCTCAAGCTGCGCGCGATGTCATGTATTCGGACAACCTGCTCATCAGTGATCTCGGCTCCCAAAGCAGCTGCCGCTTTCTTGGCATCGAGGTACTCAGCGAGTGCATGCAGGGAAGTGGCAACCTCGACGTCGGATCCGCTTTTCCAGAGAGCACGGATCCGATTTGCCTTTGAATCGCCGAATCCGGGGTAGCGTTCAGCATCGTAAATATCGATGTTGAGTTCACGAAAGAAATTCGCGAACGAGGCGTTCGAGAAGTCAAGAACGTACCCACTTGTCATGCCGAGAAGGGCTTCGAGGTACGTCTTGTTAGCTACGCTGAGTCGGCTCATTCGATATCTTCTTTCCTTGTCTGGGCGTCCTGACCGAGTGCTCGGGCGGCGTCCGACATTTCAGTTTCGTTTCGATCACGAAGCAGGTTGTAGAGCCAGTCAGGAACAAGTGGTGCATCACGTCGAAGTGCAAAGAGCTGCGACTGCCATGCGACGAGTTGCTCCGGTTGAATCGGCGCGGTGCGATTGGCAGAGATTGCGTCCTGGATTTCGTTAGCGAGTGCCTCTCTCTCGCGTCCAGCGGCACGCACTTTTTGAAACTCATCCCAAGCGTCCAGTAGAGGGGGCATGACCGGGATGGCAACGACCAGCAAGAAGGTCGCCAGGCTGAAGCCGCTAGCAATGGAGATTGTTACCGCCATAATCGCCCACGCGACCAGCAGGCCAAACCACAGGGCCGCGTTCCGGTCAAGGAGCCGTCGGGAATACGCGACGTTACCGCGTTGGGCAATCGCGATAGCGACGGCGCCAGGCACATTCTGCTGAATCGAATACCAATCGCGGAGTCTCTCTATCGAGTAGGCATAGCGCCTGCTCGCTCTTGCGCCAGCCCCAGCACCGGTGAGCTGCGATATGTCTTCGGGAAGCACGCGCAGTTCCCGCACTGCGATCGTCGGCATTCCGAAGATCGTTGTATCAAATTGCTCCTGTATGGTCGCCGCGCGGGTTGCACCACGACGCTCCAAGAATTTGAAGAGAACATGATTTAGGGCGTACCAGACTGCGGCCACGGTAGCCGCGGGGACCGCAGCCTCTGGCCAGATAGCGGTCAGGATCGGTGCGCCGATCGCTACGACACCAACTCCCACTCCACGAACGCTCGTCCAAATCTTCGTCTTTGAATAGAGTCGCCGCTGAGCGAGTAACAGCTTTAGGTTGGCATCAAGGTTCTGTGCCTTCGCAACATCGTTTGCTGATGGGGGCTTGTAAGACGGATCTGCCATTGAGCTCACCTGTTGAACAGCAGCTTCAACTGCTCGATTGCCATAGCCTCATTGCCTTGCTTGTAGTGGTCGAGTGCCTTACTCGCCCTGCTGACAGCAGTCGAGAGCTTGGAGAGGGCGTCGGCCCTAGTTGCGTCAGAGGAACAAGCCGTGAACCGTGAGCCAAGCCCGGTTGGATCGTTCATAGCAGCCAGGCTGGCTGTGTGGAGATTGCTCAACGCGAGGTATAGATCGTAGATATGGATGTACGACTGCTGTCCATCCATGTACTTCGCGGCGCGCATTTCCAAGTAACAAGATGAGATGGGCACTTGACGCTTGTACTTCCAGACCTTGAGATGTCGCGCGAGAGTCTTGACGCCGCCGTTGAAATTCTTGTTCACGGTGTTCACATACTCGTTGTGGGCTGCTGGGTAGGTCTTCATCCACCCACCAGGCAACGTAGGGTCGGCAATCCAGTACCCATAGCCGCTGGTCGTATCAGTCACGTAGCCTGGCACAACCTCGACCTCGCAGTCCGAGAAACGGCACACGACCGCTGGACTGCGAACTGAGATCGTCGTAGTCGGGAACCGAGCCATTAGGGCCTCGCGAACCTTGTTAAGCATGGTCGTTGAGGATGCCGGCCGAATGCCTTTCAAGGAAGCGAGGTAGTCGGCATCACTGAACTGCCAGACGCCAGTACCTTGGCGAAGCGAGCCGATCTCAAACATGCGATGGACGCCGATCACGTAGTCGAGCCGCACCTCGATCGAGGCCCTATGGCTCTTCGCGGCGTCGAAATGAGTAGGTAGCGGCGTGTAGAGCGAATTCAAACCTGCAAGCCACGAAGCTACAGACTCTGCCATTACTTATCCCCCTGACTGCTCAGTCCGAAAAACCGTTCAAAGAAGGCGCCGAGCTTTTCGAGTACGCGTTGCTTCTTCTCGCCATGGCCGCCCTTGGCTGAGAATCGAGAAACCGGAGGGAGTACTTTCGTGATCGCAGTGCCTGTTGTCTGGATGCTACCGTCGCGGAAGGCTGTCTCTACAAACACGCGGGTCTCATCCGGTCGCAGGCTCTCGGACTCGATGATCGCATCAAGTTCGGCATCTTTGCGGCCGGCGATGAACGCGCGCCATTCCTCGTCAACTTCTCCGGTCATGGAGACAGAATCGACGAACGCTTCGATGAGATCCTTCTTGTTGCGCAGGCTCGGGCTGGCATCGATGGCACGCGTAATCTCGGCCCTGATTTCTTTGTCATCGCCGTCACCACGCTGATCACGATATTTCTGAACGAGCATGAGGATGTAGTCGACGTTGATCTCAACCTGCTTGATTAGCTCGATCTCAAAGACGACGTCATCGTTTATCGACTCTTTGTCCGAGACCTTGTCACGGCGGAACTCGGCATAGAGGTCGAGATAGACGCTGCGGTAGTCCTGACCTTGTCGAGCCGTCAGAATCTCTTGGCCGGCAAAGTCGTCAAAGGACGTCAGGATGTTCTGGAGCCGAAGGATGGTGCCGAAGAGGGCGATAAACGTCTTCTGTGCCGCCTCGCCATTGATCGGCGTACCGAGCGGGAAGTTATCCAATAGCTCAGTGACCTTGTCGGCGTACTCGTCGTAGTACTCGCCGTATGGCTTGAGGATCACGATGCCCTGGGCACTCTTGTTACCAAAGAGCGCGATGGCGTCGTTGGTCTCTTCCTCGAGATCGCGGAAGGTGATGATGTTGCCGTAGGTCTTGACTGAGTTGAGGATGCGGTTTGTTCGCGAATAGGCCTGGATGAGACCATGCGCCCGCAGATTCTTGTCAACGAACAACGTGTTTAGCGTCGTGGCGTCGAAGCCGGTGAGGAACATGTTTACGACGATGACGACGTCGATCTCGCGTTGCTTGAGGCGCAGCGAGAGGTCCTTGTAGTAGTTCTGGAACTTGTCAGCGGACGTGTCAAAGCTGGTGCCGAACATGTCGTTGTAGTCCTGGATTGCATCCTCCAGGAAGTCGCGCGACGATGCGTCGAGTGCGGTTGTTTCGAAGCCCTCCTCGTCGAGTGCGCCGTCCTCGACTGCTTCGTTCGCTGCGTAGGAGTAGATCAGACCAACCTTTAGCTGGCGAGCCGGCGGGAGGTCACGTTGCTGGATGAAGAACTGATTGTAGTAGCGCTTGGCGGCCTCAATCGAGGCGGTCGCAAACAGCGCATTGAAACCATGCACGCGCTTACCAGCGAGCGAGTAGTGCTGAGCGCGCTTAGTTTTCTGGTCGAAGTGCTCAAGTATGTAGGCGGTGACCTGTCGCAGCCGCTCCGGTGCAAGCAGGGCCTGTTCCGTGTCGATGGCGGACACCTGTTTGTCCGTGAGAGCTTCCGGGAGTTTGATGGTGTTGACGTAGTCGATACGGAACGGCAGAACATTCTTATCGGTGATCGCGTCAACGATCGTGTAGGTGTGCAACTTGTCGCCAAAAGCCTGCTCAGTAGTCTTTAGCTGCGGGTTACCACCACTGCCGGCATTTGCGGCGAAGATTGGTGTGCCCGTGAAGCCGAAGAGGTTGTATCGCTTGAACGCCTTCGTAATTGCGGTATGCATGTCACCGAACTGTGAACGGTGGCATTCGTCGAAGATGATCACAATATGGCCCGAGTAGATCTCGTGGCCCGTGTTCGCCTTGATGAACGTCGCAAGTTTCTGGATCGTTGTGATGATGATCTTTGCCTGCTGGTTCTCGAGCTGCTTCTTGAGCACTGACGTTGAAGTGTTCGAGTTGGCAGCGCCCTTCTCGAACCGGTCGTACTCGCGCATCGTCTGATAGTCGAGGTCCTTGCGGTCCACGACGAACAGCACCTTGTTCACTGTCGGCAGTTTTGAGGCAAGCTGCGCGGTCTTGAAGCTCGTCAGTGTCTTGCCCGACCCCGTGGTGTGCCAGACATAGCCGCCCGCGGCGACGGAACCCAGCTGCTTGTAATTGGTGGAGATGTCGATCTTCTTCAGGATCCGCTCGGTGGCCACGATCTGGTAGGGCCGCATGACCAGCAGCATCCGGTCGGCAGTCAGGACGCAATACTTCGTGAGGATGTTCAAGAGGCTGTGTTTTGCGAAGAAGGTCTTTGCAAACGCCGTCAGATCCTGGATCGGCTTATTCTGAGCGTCGGCCCACCACGAGGTGAATTCAAATGAGTTTGATGTCTTACGCGCTTTCTTCAAGCCCGCTGCATCGGCCAAGTGCTGACGACGAGTCGTGTTGGAGTAATACTTCGTCAGTGTCCCGTTGCTGATGACGAACAGCTGCACGTACTCGAATAGGCCAGACCCAGCCCAAAAGCTGACGCGCTGGTAGCGGTCGATCTGGTTGAACGCTTCGCGGATATCGACTCCACGGCGCTTCAGCTCGATGTGCACCATGGGAAGACCGTTGACGAGAACGGTCGCGTCGTAGCGTGTGGAACGTGTAGCACCGCCTTCGCCCTGGCCGATCTCGTACTGGTTGATGACTTGGAGGCGGTTGTTATGGATATTCGCCTTGTCGATGAGCAGGATGTTCTTCGTCGAGCCGTCATCGCGTCGCAGTAGCTGAACGTGGTCTTCCTGAAGGCGCAGGGTTTTCTCGGCAATGCCGTCATGGGCGCCGACGATTCGTTCCGTGAAGAAACGATCCCATTCGCTGTCGCTGAAGGTGATGCCATTCAGTGCTTCCAGCTGCGCGCGGAGGTTTGTGATTAGTTGCGGCTCACTCGTAACAGGCAAGTACTCGTAGGCCTGCGACTGCAGGAGCTTGATGAATTCACGCTCCAGATCGGCCTCGGATTGGTATGCCGCCTCATTGGCGCTATCCGGCACATATTCTGCGACGACGGTGCTCTCGCTGCTAACCGCAATAGGGTCGTATTTTCGCAGGGTTGCTTCGCTCATGATGCTAGCTCCGCGAACGTCAGCATCTTGCCCTTGTAGTACTCGAACTGTTTGCAACGAGCATCTATCTCGGCGGAGAGAGTTACTGAGAGGTCATTAATCAAGGCATCGAGTTCATCAAGAACTGCGACAATGCGTTCCTGCTCCTCTGGTGGTGGAATAGGGATTGTTAGCTTTGCCAAGCCGCCGCCTGAGAGGCGCTTTACTTTAGCGCGTGCGACGTGCTTACCCTTTTCGGAGTGAAACGCATTAGTTTGCAAGTAGTACGCCACGAACTTAGGGTTCATAGGGCTCCGGAAGATAAAACAGTCGTCATGAACTGCCACCTCTCCGCTTCCGAGCCACGCGACCGCCTTTCCAACATCCTCGACAGTTTCCCCCACGGCCGCGATAACGACGTCGTCTGGACTGGCATAGCGAAGCTGCGAAGCCAACCCCTCACGAACATGCGAGATAGTTGACTTAGTGGCGGTTCCGTAGTGCGTGTAAATCTCACCATAATGAATACTTGGAATGCCGACCTCTGTGACATCGTTCTTAGTGAACCGGCGGCCGCGAATGAACTCACCGATCTCGCCCATTGGTACCCGGCCATCTTGATTCTGGCCGTGAAGAGTTAGAAGCGATTCGCGGTAGTGAGCGTACTGACGATGTCTGGCTTCGAGTTCTTTCTCAAGTTCGCGCTCAAACTCCTGCGCCATTGACGTAAAGAGATTCAAAATACGAGCGATCTCCCGCTGCAAATCGATTGGGGGAACCGGAATCTTGAGCCGCTTGAAACCGCTTATGTCGATATTCTTCTGCGCCGACTTGGTAGAAGTAGCGAAGATAGTTGGCCGCATGTGTAGCAGAACCTGGCCGACATACTCCTTGTCGAGATCGGGAAGGGCAACATCGAAGGTGAATCCAGAGTCGAGCATCCAAAACTTGCCCGAGACCCACCGGACACAGTCTCCGGACATCGCAAATCGTGAAATGACCCACTCATCTTCGCGGTTGTGGGTGTTAGTTCGAAAGCTCTCGCCGCCCCCACCGTAAACGGGGTAAAGCGTACCCGTGTCTTTCGCCTTTGTGATGCGAGTTCCAAAATTAATCTGGATGAGATCCCCGAGTGGGACATGAGGCACCCCCACGGGGCACAGCTTATCGATCAGGTCATTGATTCGGTTCACGCCACCCCCTCCAGGTCGGACACAATGGTGTCGATCTGCTCACGGAGTTCAGCCTGCCTTATGATGGTTCGGGCAATCTCGGCATTCAGTTCGGTGATGTCTACGGCCACGCTCATATCTTCGGCCGCCACATAGGATGAAACCGCGATGTTGTAATTGTTCTTAGCGATCTCCTCGTTGGATACGAGGTTCGCAAAATAATCGGCATCGTCGCGGGTGCTGAAAGTTTCTAATATCTTTTTCTGATTAACTTCGGTGAGCTTGTTCTTGTTGCCGGCGCGAACGAACTCGGCTGACGCGTCAATGAAGAGTACCGAATTGTCTTTTTTCGATTTTTTCAGAATGATGATACAGGTCGCAATCGTGGTGCCAAAGAAAAGATCCGGCGGAAGCTGGATGACAGCGTCGACATAATTATTGTCAATGAGGTACTTGCGAATCTTCTGCTCGGCACCGCTGCGGTAGAGGACTCCAGGGAATTCGACGATCGCGGCTGTCCCATTTACCGCGAGCCAGGAAAGAATGTGCATTGTGAAGGCGAGATCAGCCTTAGACTTCGGTGCAAGGACCCCAGCCGGCGCGAAGCGCGGATCGTTAATGAGGAGAGGATTGCTGTCGCCGTCCCACCTGATTGAGTAGGGTGGATTGGAAACGATCGCTTCGAATGGCTCGTCACCCCAGTGGGCAGGATCGATCAGTGTGTCGCCATGTGCGAGGTCGAACTTCTCGTAGTTGATGTCGTGCAGGAACATGTTGATCCGCGCAAGGTTGTATGTGGTCAGGTTGATCTCCTGGCCATAGAAGCCCTGGCGGACATTCTCCTTGCCGAGCACTTTGGCGAACTTCAACAGCAACGAGCCTGAGCCGCATGCCGGGTCGTACACCTTGTTCACTGATGTCTTGCCGACTACCGTGAGGCGGGCGAGCAACTCTGAGACCTCTTGAGGAGTGTAGTACTCACCCCCGGACTTACCCGCAGCCGACGCATACATCTGCATGAGGTACTCGTACGCATCGCCGAAGGCGTCGATAGTGTGATCGGCGAAATTACCCAGCGTAAGCTCGCCGATGGCGTCGAGGAGCTTCACGAGCTTCTCGTTCCGCTTGGCGACCGTGTGGCCGAGCTTGCTTGAGTTGACGTCGAGGTCGTCAAAGAGACCCTTTAGATCGTCCTCAGCATCGGTACCGACGGCCGACCCCTCGATGTTCTTGAAGACGTTTTCGAGCGTCTCGTTGAGGTTCTCGTCGTTCTCAGCTCGCTTACGTACGTTTGCGAAGAGCTCAGAGGGGAGGATGTACACACCCTTCTCTGCGACTGTCTCTGTGCGCCCGAACTCGGCTTCGGAGTCCGCTAGTTCTGCATAGTCGAAGTCCGGGTGACCGGCCTTTCGCTCGCCCTCGTTAATGTAGGCCGTGAGGTTCTCTGAGATGTAGCGGTAGAAGAGGATCCCGAGCACATAGCTCTTGAAGTCCCAACCATCGACGCTTCCGCGCAGGTCGTTCGCGATCCGCCAGATCGTCTTGTGTAGCTCCGCGCGCTGCGCTTCCTTAGTTGTTCCGGACATCTCGGTTTGTGTACTCCTTTGCGCATGGCGCTTATTTTGACCTTCTGGGCGGTGCTCTCAACTTAGCAGCACATATTCGTGCACCAATCCTCGGGCTTTCCAGTTAAGGGAAGGGGTAGGACGAGAACGGGTTACACGCCAATGGGGGACTGGTCGACGAGGGCATCCACGCGGCGATCAAGTCGGGGAAGTGGCCCCTGGCTGGCCCCCGTTGGGGATGAATAATGGGTTCTGCACTAGCTTTTCATCTCGTGGTTCGAAGGAAAGCTAGTGCCGATGGTGAGCCTCCACTGCATCGCGTCGCAGGAGGTGCAAAGCGTGAAGATGTTCAGCTCCCGCGGGTGCGAATTAGGTTTTGGTGACATGAACGGCTCCGGCGGCGACTGCTTCGGCCAAGATGTTGCGGGTTGCCTGCGCCTTCGCTGCCAATGTCTTCGCCCTTTCGTTCAAGGCGCGAGTCTCGGTCAGCACTGCTACGAGGGCATCCTGCTCGGGGCGTGGGAGAAGCGGGACGGGCAGGTCACTGATCTTGACTCGCCGATGGGAAGAACCCTGGGAGTAGGAGTTCAAGTTATGTTCGGTCGCGATGATTTCGGCCAAATAGGCCGGGATGAGGTTCTCGTCGTGCACGCGCAGCAACTGGTAGGTGGAAGTGTGGAGAATTTTGCCGCCCTCCTCGTCGACGCGTGATGCCAAGCCACCGAGGGTCTGGACCAACACGTCCCCAGGCTTGGTGAGTACTGGCTGTTCGACAAGTGCTGGGTTGACGAAGCTGCTCGTCGGGCCTGATCGGCGTATCCAGTCTCCTGTGACCACGGGGGTGCCTACGGTTGTGGATAGGTCAGATTCGGGAACGCGGTACTTGGGGCGAATCTGCTCGATGCGGCCGTCTTTTATCAGCTGACCCACCGTCGTCTGAGCGACAGGCGCCGTGCGGGTTCTGATCTCGACGCTGGTCTGCAGGTGCAAATTAGACAACTCCCGGATGGCTTGGCCCAGTGCTGCGAGTTGATCGCGCACCTTGGTCGCCTTAGGTGCCTCTGCAGGCGACTGAACCCAGTGCTGCGGCGTGAGATTGCTTCCGTGGGCTAAGACTTCCTCCACACTCACGGCAGTGGCAGGTATATTTCCGGGTACTGTCTGGTCGTGTCGCCAGGATTGCAGTGCCTCGGCGATGGCCGGGATGTCGACCGTGAACGCCGTCCGGTCCAGTCGATCGCCCTGGTCGGTTTGGTCGATGAGCAATACGCGGCCGGGATCCGCAGCCTCACCTGGACGAGCGAGGATCCACAGGGTCAGCGGGATCTGGGTTGCGATCGCCATGCCCGCGGGAAGGGCTACGATGGCTTCGACGCTGCCGGCCTTCAGCATGTTTTGACGAATAAGTGCTTCTTCGCCACCGCGAAAGACGGTGCCTGCGGGCAAGTAGCACGCACAGCGTCCGCCGGGACCGAGATGCCAAATACCAATCTGGGGCCAGGCAAGATCCAACACTCGCTTTGGAGCGCCGAAGATGAACCGTTGATCCCAGGTCAGGTCTCGTCCGGGGTTGCGGAGGCCGTACGGTGGGTTCATCACCACGACTTGTGCGTGGCCTTGGGCATACGCGTCGTCGGCCAGGGTATCGCCAAGGTGCACGTCGAAGTTGTCCACGCCGGCGAGTAGGGCTCGCTGCAATGCCATCGATCGGCTGGAGCGGCTGATTTCCTGACCGGTCACGCGGTTGCGGGCTATGCCTTCCGTAGTAGCGACGAGCAGCAGCCTACCCGTGCCGGCCACCGGATCGTGGATAGGGCCAGGAATATCAGCTATAGCCAGGGCTGCCAGCTCAACCAAGTCCTTGCTGGTTGCGAACTCGCCGGCTGATTTACCCGTGGCTTCGGTCACGCGGTCGTAGAAGGCTTCGAAGGTTGTGATGAATTCGTCAGGCCCGATCATGCCGAGGGCATCCATGACCGGATAGAGGGATTCCTTCAGGTCGCGTGGGTTGCCTGCAACAGAGCTGTCCTGGAGGGAGTCGAAGAGGCCCTGGTTGTTCATCTCATGCTCGAAGTACTCCATGCCGCGTTGGATTTCGCTCAAAGGGTTGCCGGTCGTCCAGTCTCGCCAGGACTGCCAGCGGAACTCCGTCGGCAGGTCCTTGTGGAAGCCTGGGGAGGTTGGGTCGGATACGTAGCGCCATACGATGAGGGAAGTTACTACGCCGACGCCGCCACGGTAGTCGAGTCCATGGTCACGCCAGGTATTCATCGCAGCCCATAGGGCACGGTATGCGTCGTCGCCCACAATCTTCTTGCCACTGGCCTTCATCCAAGCGCGGACTTCGTCTGCGCTGTAGCGGGGACTGTTGGAAGTGCCCAAACCGGGCACGGGTTTGGGGAAGTCTTCAGCATTGGCCCATTTGGAGGCCGCCGGACGACTGACGCCGCCGAGCTCAGCAATCTGTGCCTTATTAAGGCTCAAGCCGGTGGTAGTCATGCGATCTCCTTGAAGCTGGGAAATGGGGTGATGATGTTGGCAGGGAACGGCGAGCCCAGACGGACTAGATCGGGTCCGGCGGCCAGACGCATGCGCTTAGACAGGCCCACATCGGGGACGATGACGGTGACGGGGCAGCCAGCAGACTTGATTGCGGCCACGGCGTCGGCGAAGGAGTGGTCTCCGGAGGCAATTACGACGTGGTCGTAGCGGCCAGCGACCCAGACCGGGTCATGCAACTCCTCGAGCAGGGCTTGATCGGCGCCCTCCTTGCCGGCGCGGATCCTGCGGCACGCGGGACCGTTCCAAGCGAAGCAGACGGCTGCCGCGTTGTTCTGGTTGGAGGCGATAACGGTGTGATCACCGGTCGCGAACTTTACGGCTGCGTTGATGCGGGCTTGGACCTTGCCAACCTGGCGTGCAGTGAGCTGTGTGCTGACGCCAACCATGTTTTCGATATCAATAACGAAAAGGGTTCGTCCAGGGATCCGGTGATAGAGGGCCGGTCGACCTGCTGTCCTGCGGACACGTGGCCGATCGCTTTCTTGTACGTTAGCCCTCCCAGTTGAGGTTTCTGTGTTTGTTTTCATATCTAGAACAGTACATTGGTTACCCATCAACCGTCAAGTTAACGGGGTAAACCAATTTTTGCTACGTTCTGCTCCTGAGCGCTTTGGAAAAAGCAGATGAGCGATTGAGTGTTTTATGGAGGTTCTTCCCAGTGACAGGTGCAGGAAACGCGCGGGCATTCCGGCCAGAACTACGCCTGGGTCGGCACGTGCCGGAACACCTTGGCATGGAATGACTCCATCGAAGTCCAGTCCTGTGGTCCCGGGTTCAATCAGGACGTGACTATGGAACATCTTCTCCGGCCGCAGGTGACCCTGGCGCGGCGCAGCCAGCCGCGCGAACGTTCAGCAGTCACGGTTACGGTGAAGCCAAGAACACTGCACCTACCAGGAAGCAGAGCATGGGAACCGACTACGTCCTGACCGAGGACGACCAGGACCCCCGGCCTGGCTGAAGACACCATCGAAGTGCCGGCACGCCGCAGGATGAATCAAACTGATGATCTTTTCATTACGAGATAGAGGGTTGGTGTTTATAACGCGGCTCAACCCGGTGCGAGGCCAGGAACGAAAGATACCGCGCATCCCCGCGACCCACCAGCCTTCCCAGTGCCTCGACTGCCTCAAAATCCGGGGAGCCCATATCCGTGGACAGCCACCGGATGAGGAGCCCGGCGTGGCCGCTGGAACGCACAGCCGATCCGAGGGCCAGGTCCAGCTGGTCCCGGAGCAGCTGGACCGCCAGAGCGCCCGAACGGCTGAGCAGGGGAGCGGAGTACGCTTCGAGTGCCTGCGCCACTTGCCCTTCGCGCAGCAGCCGCAGCACCCGCCCGGCATCGGAACAATCGACCAATCCTGCAGCAAGCCGGTACGGATTCGACTCCACGGCATCGCCCAGCATGGAGCGGACCCGGAACATCTCGGTCCGGATGGCCTGCGGGGTGCCCGCGTCCCCATAGAGCTCATAGGCCAGTTCCTCAGCGGTCCAGCCCTGGGCGCGCGAATCCAGCAACGCCAGGATCTCCGCGCGGCGCAGGGTCAGCGGCACGCGGCTGCCGTCCCGGAATTCCGCGGCAGGTTTGTCCCCGAGCAGCTCCAGTGACTTCACACCAACAGAAGGCCGGCGGACGGCCTGCCGGGAGGAGGCCCGGGCAGGGGAGGCACCCAAGGACGTCCCGCCGTCGGGCGTTCCCAAAAGCGCTTCCGCCACCCGGACCGCGCACCGCACCATGCGCAGCGTGTCCGCGCTGAGGGTGTCCAGCGGTCCGGAGACGTCGAGCACGCCCAGCAGCCGGCCCGTGGCCGGGTCCGTGATGGGCGCCGCGGTGCATGCCCACTCATGGTGGGTGCGGACCAGGTGCTCGGCGGAGAACAGCTGCACCGGCCGGCCGGTGACCAGCGCCTCGCTGATGGCGTTGGTGCCGATGCCGGCCTCGGACCAGTCCGCCCCTTCGGAGAACTCCAGCCGGTCCGCCCGCCGCAGCACCTCCGGGCTGCCCACCCGCCACAGGATCTCGCCGCGGGCGTCGGTGAGCACCAGCAGGTGCCGGCCGGAACTGGAATCGTCGGCCAGCAGGTCGTTCAGCGCCGGCATGACATGCTGCAGCCGGTGCTCCCGCCGCAGCTCCAGGACGTCGGACACGTCGTGCAGGTGCCGGGGGGCTGTGCTGGTCCGGGCTGATGCCCAGGGCCATGGAGCGGCGCCACGAATCCGCCAGGTCGTTGGGGATCTCCGGGCGCGGGACTCCGGAGATGACCAGTTCGTGGGCGCGGCGCAGGACCCGCGAGTATTTCGCCGGGTCCGAAAACCTCAGGCCGTAGTCCAAAACAGTGTCCTCCTCACCGGCGGCGTCCTTGGCCGGCAGTGCCCGTGTAACGCGGCTGTTACCCCCACTGCGTTGCAATAGTGATGCAGCTCACGCCCGTCCCAGCATAGCGCAGGGGATTCCGGCGGGACGGGGCCGCCGGGACCACCAGAGACACGGACCATGACACACAAAGGAGTGGCAATGACCGAAACACCCACCGCAGCCGCGCAGGCCTGGCTGACGGAACTGGATGCCGCCCTGCAGCGGCGCGACGTGGACGCTGCGCTGGAGCTTTTCGAGGACGAAAGCTACTGGCGTGACTTCGTGGCGTTCACCTGGAACCTGAAGACGCTGGAAGGCAAGGCGGACATCCGGCAGATGCTCGACGCGACGCTGGACCACGTGCAGCCCTCCAACTGGACATTGGCCGAGGACGCCACGGGCGACGCCGGCACCACGGAAGCCTGGATCACGTTCGAAACCGCCGCCGCCCGCGGCTACGGCCACCTCCGGCTGCGGAACGGCAAATGCTGGACGCTGCTCACCACCATGCAGGAGCTGAAGGGCTTCGAGGAGAAGAAGAGAACTCGCCGCGATAAGAGCGTGGCGCACGAAATCATCAAGGGCCGCCGCTCCTGGCTGGAACAGAAGGAGGAGCGCGAGGCCCGGCTCGGCTACGAGGAGCAGCCCTACACGGTCATCGTTGGCGGCGGGCAGGGCGGCATCGGCCTCGCGGCCCGGCTGCGGTGCCTGGGCGTCCCCACCCTCGTCATCGAGAAGAACCAGAAGCCGGGCGACTCCTGGCGGAACCGCTACAAGTCCCTGCACCTGCACGACCCCGTCTGGTACGACCACATGCCCTACCTGAAGTTCCCCAACGACTGGCCCGTCTTTGCCGCCAAGGACAAGATCGGCGACTGGCTGGAGCACTACACCCGGATCATGGAGCTGAACTACTGGGGCGGCACCGAGTGCGTAGGCGCCGAGTTCGACGACGGCACCCAGGAATGGGTGGTCAACGTCGTTCGTGATGGGGCGCCGGTGACGCTGCGGCCCAAGCAGCTCGTGTTCGCGTTGGGCGTCTCGGGCTACCCGAACATCCCTGCGTTCGACGGCGCGGGGTCCTTCCTGGGGGAGCAGCGCCACTCGTCGCAGCACCCGGGCGGCGGGGACTGGACCGGGAAGAAGGCCGTGGTGATCGGCTCCAACAACTCCGCGCACGATATCTGCGCGGACCTGTGGGAGCACGGCGCCGACGTCACCATGGTGCAGCGGTCCTCCACTCACATCGCCCGGAGCGAGTCGCTGATGGACCTGGCTTTGGGGGATCTGTACTCCGAGAAGGCTTTGGCGGCCGGCGTGACCACGGAGAAGGCCGACTTGCTGTTCGCGTCGCTGCCGCTGCGGATCCTGCCCGAGGCCCAAGTGCCGGTGTACCAGGAGATGGCTGCCCGGGATGCCGAGTTTTACTCCCAGCTGGAGGCCGCCGGGTTCGACCTGGACTTCGGCGTGGACGGGTCCGGGCTGTTCGTAAAGTACCTGCGGCGCGGCTCCGGCTACTACATCGATGTCGGCGCCTCACAGCTGATCATCGACGGTCGCGTGCAGCTTCGCTCGGGGGAGGTTTCCAAGATCACCGGCAACGCCGTGGTCCTTGGTGATGGCACTGAGCTGGAGGCCGACCTGATTGTCTACGCCACCGGCTACGGCTCCATGAACGGCTGGCTGGCGGACCTGGTCTCTCCCGAAATCGCGGACAAAGTAGGAAAATGTTGGGGGTACGGCTCGGACACCCCGAAGGACCCGGGCCCCTGGGAAGGGGAGCTGCGCAACATGTGGAAGCCCACCAACGTGCCCAACCTCTGGATCCACGGCGGCAACCTGCACCAGAGCCGGCACTACTCGTCGTACCTGGCCCTGCAGCTCAAGGCCCGGATGGAAGGACTGGAAACGCCGGTGTACGAACTGCAGCCAACGCACCACGCGCGCTGAGGCCCGGGGTTGAGCCTGTCGAAACCGACGAAACCCGGCCGCCGGTGGTTGAGCTTGTCGAAACCTCTATAACCGTTCAATTTAGGAGGACCATCATGAAAGCAGCACGTTTTCACGGCAGGAAGGACATCCGGATCGAGGATGTGCCGGAGCCGGAGCTCCGGGCCGGAACGGTGAAGATCGACGTCGCGTGGTGCGGGATCTGCGGCACTGACCTTCACGAATACTTGGAAGGCCCCATCTTCGTCCCCGCACCGGGTCACGCCCACCCGCTCTCGGGGGAGGAGGCTCCGGTGACTCTGGGGCACGAGTTCTCCGGGACTGTCTCTGAAGTCGGCGAAGGGGTGACGGGCCTCGCGAAGGGGGACAACGTCGTCGTCGAACCTTATTTTGTCTGCGACGAATGCGATTCCTGCCAGGCGGGCAATTACCACCTGTGCCGCAAGATGGGGTTCATCGGGCTCTCCGGCGGCGGGGGAGGCCTGAGCGAGAAGATCGTGGTGGACGCCCGGTGGGTGCATCCCATCGGGGACATTCCGCTGGATGAGGCGGCCCTGATCGAGCCGCTGTCCGTGGCGCACCATGCGGTGGCGCGCAGCGGCGTGAAGGCCGGCGACGTGGCCCTCGTGGGCGGGTCGGGTCCGATCGGGCTGCTCACCGCGGCCGTCCTCAAGGGCATGGGCGTGACCACGATCGTCAGCGAGCTGACGCTGGCCCGCAAAGAGAAGGCGGTATCCAGCGGTGTGGCGGACCATGTGCTGGACCCCAGCAAGGAGGACGTCCCGGCGCGGGTGCTGGAACTCACCGGCGGTACCGGGGCGGACGTCGCCTTCGAATGCGCGGGCGTGAACGCGGTACTGGACACCATGCTCGACGCCGTCCGGCCGGCAGGCGTGGTGGTGAACGTGTCCATCTGGGGTGCGCCGGCCACAGTGGACATGCAGAAGCTGGTGCTCAAGGAAATCGACCTGCGCGGAACCATCGCGTACGTCCGGGACCATGCTGCGGCCATCAAACTGGTGCAGGAGGGCAAGGTGGATTTGAAGCCGTTCATCACGGGGCGGATTGCGCTGGAGGATCTGGTGGAGCGGGGCTTCGACACCCTGATCAACCGCAAGGAGACGGCGGTGAAGGTGCTGGTGCACCCGTAGGGGTGCACGGTGGTTGAGCTTGTCGAAACCCGCGGTTTCGACAAGCTCAATCACCGGCTTAGTCTAAGGAAGCGGCTGCCGCTCGCCGACGCTAACAGGACCGTCGGGCGTGACGTAGTCCCGCCGTCGTCGTTCGATCCGACCCTGCTGCCCTGGGGAAGGAATCCTGGCGCCCTTCGCCCGGTTGCACCTGGCGCAGGCGGCGACGAAGTTCTGCAGGCTGGTGGATCCGCCCTTCGACCATGGATAGAAATGGTCGCCGTGCTCGGCGGGCCGGGAGCAACGGCGGCGGAATCCTGCCTCCATTTCACACAGGCCTGTGGCCCGTGACATGCCTTCGCGGCGCTGCTGGCGGGTGAAACGGCGGACCGAGTCGCGGCGTCGGAGGTCCTGGGTGCGGAGGACGACCGCTACGACGGCTAGGACCACCACGAGCACGCCCGGCACGGCAACGGCACCTAGGACCCGATCGAACATCCCCCGCAGTGTCTCTGTGACAACGGAAATGCCTTGGCCTTCGACGGTCGTGCCCTTTTCCGGAATCAGCGCCACAATGGCTGACGCGAGAAGCCACACTGTCGCAGCCAAGTAGGCTGATTTGATTGCCTGCCTCGTCCAGTAGATGCGCTTCAGTTCAAGCATCGCCGTACCCCAATCAGTGCAGAGTGCCCAGAACCGAATGGGCAATCAGCATGTCCAGGCGCCGAATGTCCGTCTTCTTGCCCACCTTGATTTTGATGTGGCCGGCACGTGTCCACAGCTCTAATTCAGCGTCCAGGTCGAATGTCCCGGCATTCTCCGAGGACCACATGTTGATGGCAGAGTAAGGCAGGGAGTAGACCTCCACCTTCTTGCCGGTCATTCCCTGGGCGTCACGCACAATCAGTCGTTTTGTCGTAAAGATGGCGCTGTCGCGAAATGTCTTGTAGGCGGCCACCGGCTGCTCGCCGGGGACCATCAGCTCGGCGACATCGTTGGGAATAGGACATTCGGCGACGAACATCCAAGTGGTGACAGCTGCGGCTTCCAAGGGGTCTCCTTCAATTGTGAGAATGTGCGAAAAATGGCTAGATATGTTGAAGCTTCTGCTTGCCTGCATGGTTGGCGTGTTTGACGGCCAGGCGGGGCTTATTCAGTGGAAAATGCCGCTACGGCTTTGGTGAAGTTCCGCGAGAACAGATGGAAGCGGCGTTCGCGCCAACCATCTCATCTAGAACTCGATCAATCTCCCGGCAGTCGGCAGGTGACGTCTAGTATCTTCATCGGTCACCGCGAATGTCTGGCGACGAGTGTCTCGGTCGCTCAGGTCCAGTGGGGCGTCAGTTTCGGTACCGCCGCCACTGGAACTGATACAGACCCTAGAGACCCGTCTGGCTAACTCCGTACTCGGCCTGCTCTGGGGTGTAGCCCTCGTAAAGCAGCTGGTCGACCAGGCCGGATCGCGAGAAGGAGGTGTACTCGAGGTACGACTTGGCCTTCTTGGCTGCCTGCACGTTCCAGTCCACTGTCACCCGGTCCACAGCCCACGTCGCATCCTCGGCCGAATACTTCTCGTACTCCAGTTGCCCGATCAGGCCGGTACGGGAGAAGGCGGTGTACTCGAGGTAATCAGCAGCTTTCCGCAGGGCGTTCTGCTGGCTTATCGTCCCCCTCTTAGCAGCGGCTTCAGCCTCAGCAGCAGCTTTCGCAGCGGCGTCTGCTGCAGCCTTCGAGGCGGCGTCGGCATCAGCTTTCGCCTTCGCAGCAGCGTCCGCTTCGGCCTTGGCTTTGGCAGCAGCATCGGCGTCAGCCTTTGCCTTAGCGTCGGCGTCAGCTTGCGCCTTGGCCTCAGCCGCGGCAATCGCAGGGTCCTTCGTGGGCGTTGCAGAGGGGGTAGCGCTGGGAGTCGCCGCGGAGACCTTTGGAGTGGGAGCGGGAGCAGGCGCTGGAGCGGAGCCTGCACGGGCCGAGTTGACGACAATGCTCAGGAGGATGACCACGCCTGTGACGATCAGAGCGACCTTCTTGTGCTTCTCGTAGCCCTCCAGCGGAAGGCCCTGCTTGTCGCGGGTTTTGTTGGTCAGCACGAGGATCAGGTCGATGAGGGCCCAGATGCCGATGCCACCCAGGGTGATCAGCTTGAGAATGCCCGTTCCAACTTTGCCCAGGTAGAACCGGTCCACGCCTAAGACGCCGAGGAGGAGTGACAGCAGCCATGTCACGAGGAACGACTTATTGCCCTGTTGCGCTTGTCCGTAGCCATGCGCTGGAGGATAGGGGGCGAGATACGGGTTTTGGCTCATGAGAGTCCTTTCAGGGGACACCTGACCAACGAGCGATGCGAAGCGTGCGTGGTGGGTGCGGTGATGGACGCCGAATGAGGGCAACCCGGTTCGGAACGCCGATCGCAGA
Source organism: Pseudarthrobacter cellobiosi (assembly GCF_023913815.1). Taxonomy (NCBI): domain Bacteria; kingdom Bacillati; phylum Actinomycetota; class Actinomycetes; order Micrococcales; family Micrococcaceae; genus Pseudarthrobacter; species Pseudarthrobacter cellobiosi. Next base: position 1,110 of record NZ_JAMXBK010000014.1, on the reverse strand, counting down.
AGCGGTATGCGGCGCGCTGAAAGGCTTGGAATGACATGATCGCTTCCCCCAATAGCGTCACGGGCATCTTTGCCCGTAGAACGGATGCTACACCTTGTCCGTTGAAGGGTAAAGTAAAACGATTGATGAAGCGTTTCCAGGCGGCGTTTGGACCACGACCATGTAGTCGAGTTCATTTCATTACTGGCCAGACCCGCTTACGCTCTAACCACTTCGGAAAGAAGGACACATTGACAGCACCCGAAACGCCAGGGCATCAGCGCCCGCCGGACCCTCCAGGCCCGCCCTCTTTCGCACGTCAGTCCGGGCAGGACCTGCCTCCTGCAGGACAGCCATACGTATCGGTCGGTGACGGCGGACAGCACGGAGATTCAGGCCCGTTAGGGCCGGGGGATCCGGCGCTCAGGAAGCGTTTGCCGAAGGCGGTCATGTTCGGCGCGGCAGGTCTCGTCCTGGGAATCTTGCTCGGAATTGTAGGGACCACAGCTGTGACGGGGGCAGTGAATGATGCCAACGCGAAAGCCGCTGCTGAGGCGGAAGCGAACAAACCGCGGCCCCTGCCAGACGCCGTTGCCAAGTGCAAACTCACCGCAGAGAAGGCCTCAGCCAAGCTTGGCGACGACGGCCACAGTCTCTCCCTCGACAACGAAGGGGAAAAGGACTCCTCCGGTCTATCAATGACGCAGATCGACTGCGTTCTAGAGGCCATAAATATGCCAGACTCCATTTACGACCAGATGGGGACCACCCGAGCTCTGGACGGTACGCAGCGGGATAGCTGGGACGGCTTTAGTGTCTCTTGGAATTACCACCCGAGCAGCGGTCTCAATGTGAACCTAAAGGAAACGGGAGACTAAGGGGGACTCGGCGAGTCACCATCTGACTGAAGGTCAACGCCGAAACCCCCGGTCGAGCGGACTCGGACGGGGGTTCGACGGGCTGGTTACTGACAGGCTCAACCACCGAAGGTTACGGCAAGCTCAACCACCGAGGGTTTCGACGGTTTCGACCGGCTCAACCAACGACCAGCCCCGGCACTCCGTCCTGGATGGCGAAGGAGGCTTTCGTGCTGACGGGGGATCCCGGCGTCGTGACGTAGTCCAGCACCCG
>NZ_JAMXBK010000011.1:0-32150 GCF_023913815.1 Pseudarthrobacter cellobiosi | reverse complement strand
GCCAGAGCGCCAGCGCCACACAGGCAGCGAATCCGGTCCACAGCAGCAGCAGCCCCGCGGGCTGGCCGGCGAGCTGGGCGACGGCCCCGCCTTGGTCTGCTTGTCCGGCTTTGCCGGAGGCCAGCTGGATAGCGACGGACCCGGTCAGAACGTCCAACCGCCGCTGACGGCAAAACCTGCCCTGGCGGCGATCACGAGAACCCTGGAGTTCGATGCTTCCTCGACCGCGTCCGCGGCGTCCGTCAGCTCTTTCTTCATTTTCCGATACTCAGTGCCAGCGCGCGCAAATACGTTGGTGTGCAACACGCTATTTTCTCACGGGAGCCCACGCTCAAACAGGCCCGGTCTGAGCCGGCGAACACGAACTGGCCCGCAGCCAGCTCAAGGGCCGGTGCGCTACATCCCGCTTCAAATGCAACTTCCAGGCGGCGCGGATACGAGGGCGCTGCATCTTTCGCAGACCGTGCGAACTGCCATACGCCAAAGCTAAAGGCACGGGAGCCATGGCGGCCTGCGGACTTGGCTCCGCGGCACGTCAGGCGCTCCCGTCGCTGGCCCGGAACGAGGTACTGGCGTAGGCGAAGCTGGCTTGGACGATGCCGGTGACGATGTCGAGTTCGGTCGCATTCCGTGGCCCGTAGATCATAACCATCCCGCGGGCGAGGCGGATGCCCGCGAGGGGGTGGGCGACGGCCCATCCCTTGGCGATTGCGTCGCGGCTCAGCGCCAGCGGCAGTGCCAGATGCAGAGAACCGTCGTAGTCGGGGTGAAGGTGTGCGAACTCGCCAACTTGTGGCACGAGGAACGCATCAAGCGGCGCCCCCGGCCCCCGTTCGACCATGAAGCCAGATGCGCCGGGTACGGAGATGGCTGACTGACGGGCGGTTACCCCTGGCAAGGCCGTGATGCTGCTGAGGAGTTGCTCTCGGATATTGAGGGGGCTGTTGTCGGAGCGTTGCTCCTGGGGAATCGACCAGGAAACGTCGGGCCGGGAACCTTGGCGGGCCGGAAGCTCCCCGCCGGGAAGGGTATCCCACCCGCCGGGCCCGGAGGGCAGAATTCTGCGGAGGGCGAGGAACTGCAGCCGCTCTGCGATCCAGCCGCCGAGCTCGGCAACGGTGGTGTTGGTGAGCCCGTGGCCGCCGGGGTCGCGGCGTGCGTAGCTGGGGGCGCCGGAATCGCCGAGCAGGTAGGTCCAGGTGCGGTCCAGCAGTTCGCGGGGGATGACTGTGTCCGTTTCGCCCTGGGCTATAAAGACCGGCACTCCGGCCAGGCGCGCAGGTGAGGTTGGGACGCCGGCGTCGAACGGTAACGTTCCGTACAGGATTGCAGCGCCGGCGAAGCGCTGCGGATCGGCCAGAAGCAGACCACCGGCGAACGCGGCGCCGCCGCTGAAGCCAACGAGTATGACCTGGCGGCCCGCGGGTGCCGCTTGGTCGAGCCACTCCCGGAACCAAGCCATGGTCTGAGTGAGGGACTCCGCGACCGGACGGCCGATTCCGCGGTTGGCGAACCAGGCGTATCCGCCTCCGGCGGGGATCGGTGCGCGGACGGCTGCGTACGATGGTCCGGTTGGCAGGTGTCCGGCTAGGCCAATGATGCCGGTCTCGTCGGCGCCGCGTCCGTGCAATAGGACCACAAGGGGACGGTCGGGGGCGTCAGGGCTGTGCCAGACGACTGTAGGTTTGCCGAAATCGTCATTCATGAGTTGTCCTCCTCAGCGCTGGCTGTGGCGATGCGGCCGGCGGTGGGCACGCCGGACCATCGGGCCAGTTCGGCGTCGAGCTCCAGCGGCTCGACGGGAGCGGCGTTCTCATACTCGCCCCGATGCTGCCGGGGAAGCATCCACATAAGTTCGAACTCGTTGCCGTCCGGATCTGCGCCGTAGACGCTCTTGGTGGCGCCATGGCTGGACTGACCGGTGTATGCGCCAGCGTCCGTCAAGGTCCTGCGGGCCTCGGCGAGCTCCTCGATGGTGTCCAGCTGCCACGCGAGGTGGTAGAGCCCGACGCCGCCACGCACCTTAGGCGCCGCGGCGGCGCCTACGCCGAAGAGGCCGAGGTCGTGGTGGTTGCCGGAGCGGGGCAGCCGCAGGAATGCAGCGTTCGCAGCCGGTTCGCGGGCGACCACTTCCATGCTGAAGACGTGGGTGTAGAAGCGCTCGGCCCGGTCAAGGTCGGTGACGAATAGTACGGCGTGGTTCAGCCGGACGGGGGAGACTGGCATCGGAGGTAATTCTTTCTCTGTTTGGGGCCATGAGCGTGCCTCGGGAGCCGGCCAGAATGAAGGCAGGGCGGCTCCCGGTGATGCGATGCTGCGGGGTTGGGCTGACCGTTGGGTCATGCCTGGACGGCGAATCCTCCAGTCCAAGAGATCTTCTCGCTGGCGGCCAGAGCGATCTGAAGGAAGCCCTTTGCCTCCAGCTCACGTGCCCGCCGCAGTGAGCCGGCATCAATGGCGCGCAGGCCGCCGGCCGTGATGACCTCGGCGAGCCGGGACTTCGCGTCAGTGTCGTCCCCGGCGATCAGCACGGTGGTGGGCTGCCCGGCGATCTCGCCCGCGGCCAGGGTGGCTGCGAAGGTGGTGTTGAAGGCCTTCACCACGCTGGAGTTCGGAAGCGCGGCCTGGATCCCGGCAGTGGCCGAGGAATCAGCCGGCACGGTCAGGGAGTCGAAGGTTTCAAAGTTCAACGGGTTGGTGATGTCCACGATGATCTTGCCGGCGAGCTGGTCAGCACGCTGGGCCAGGATCTCCTGCACGGCGGGGTAGGGAACGGCCAGGACGACAATCTCACCGGTGACCGTCTGGGCAGTGTCCTCGCTGCCGAGGACCTGGACGGTGTTGCCGCCTTTTTCAACGATGCCGGCTATGGCCGTGCCCATGTTGCCTGTTCCGAGGATGCTTACAGTGGTCATTACGGTCTCCTTCGTTTCGAACCCTGGTTGGTTGAGGCTTCAACTAAATAGTAGCGGCTAAAGTTAGTTGTCGCAACAACCAACTTCGGAGAGAATGGAGCCATGGAAACGAACTGGCTTACAAGAGACGAATTGGCTGCCTGGGTGAGGCTGTATACGGTTGTCGAGCTGCTGCCCAATGTGTTGGACTCCCAGCTGCGCCGTGACGCGGACCTGACCAGTTTTGAGTACTACGTGCTCGCGATGCTCTCCGAAGCCCCTGATCGGACCCTGCGCATGACCGCCCTGGCGGCCCAGACCAGCGCCACGCTGCCCCGCCTGTCCCACGTCGTCAAGCGGCTCGAGGCGCGCGGCCTAATGGAGCGCTTTCCTTGCCCCGAGGACCGGCGTGCAACCAACGCCCACATCACCAATGATGGATGGCGCAAAATCCTGGAAACCGCGCCGGGCCATGTGGCAAACGTCCGCAGTCACGTCATTGACGCCCTCACTCCCGAACAGCTCGGCCAGCTCCGGGGGATCGCCGATGCCCTCTTGGGGAAGCTGGATCCTGATGCGGCTATGGCGCCCCTCTATCGCCGTCATGACGTGACTGCATGAGCCCCCTCGCCAGTCCCGCTCGGAAAATACTGCGCACAGTCGACAAATTAGTTGACGCAACAACCATTGACCCTTGGAGTGGTACTTGAAACATCAACTAAACTTCCGAAGGCCGGGCTTGAACCGCCCCCTTCAGGAAGCCAAGACAAAAGGAACGATCCCATGACTTCTCCGGTCTATCCCGCTGCCACGCAGTCCAATCTCGCCCGTACAGTCCTGCGCCTGGCCGTGGGCGTTGTCTTCTTTGCCCACGGCTGGCAGAAGATCTTTGAATACACCATCCCGGGCACGCAGGCCGCTTTCGTTCAGATGGGGGTACCGGCTGCTCAGCTGGTTGCTCCCGCCATCGGCTTTCTGGAACTCCTTGGGGGCGCCGCCATCATTCTTGGCGTACTGGTCCGCCCAGTGGCCGCCCTCCTGGCACTGGACATGCTCGGCGCCCTGTTCCTGGTCCACGCGCCGGCCGGCATCTTCGCTGATAAAGCCGGATACGAACTCGTGCTTGTCCTCGCGGCCGGCGCGGCAGCCCTCGCCATCGTCGGGGCAGGCCGGTTCTCCATCGACGCCCTGGTCTTCGGCCGCAGCCAGAACCGCACCATCGCAGCCCTGGCCTAGGCGGCAGGCTGCCTCAGGACAAACCACGGCGCCCGGTACCCGCAAAACCAGCCGCTACCTGCGGCTGCCTAACCCAAAAAGAAACTAAACCGGCTGTCTCACATCCTTGACACACCTCACAACCGGGCAACTCCCGGACAGTCATAAGCAGGACCACGGCCCTTGGCGGGGTCGATACGGGCCGCCAACAACCAAGTTCATTGTGTCTTTCGCGACTTAGTCGCTGGGGTCGAATTCAAGAACGTCGAAGGGGGCGCTTGCCCAGATTACTGCGCCGCGTAATGCCCGCCCCTGCCATCAGACCGGAGGTCCTTGGGCTAGGCAGAAGTGAATCGATTGGAGCGGTTAAGTTAGGGCGGACCTGGTGTCCTGTATGGCTGCCCATCGAGGCAACCACGGCGCCGGTCAGGGCTGGGTCGTAGAACCAGCCGATGCTTGCGGAGCCGATGACCACGAATACTTAGCCCTCGTTGGCCCCTACTAGACGTTGACCCGGCGCAAAGAGGGCCCCCGTCGATGACGAGGGCCCTCAAAGGGAGTGTGAGTAACGCAGATTTTACGGTTGGGAGCCCATCGGGATCACGATTGGTGTGTCCCGTCGATGACTTCAAAGATTTGCTGCTTTTGTTCCTCGGTCAGCGTCGAGTCCTTGAAGGTGACAACGATGGCTCTCGACCGCCGCGCATTGTCGGATGAAACTAGCGCCTTTTCCGCATCTTCTGTCGAATCGAATTTGAGGTATTTGGCCTGATCCGTCTCGTATGCCTGCTGGCATCGTGGTTCCCCCACGCACGTGGCGGTGGTGACGTCTCGTGGATTCGTGGCGAGTTCCCATTCTTCCTCTGCAAACACTCCACCCAAGTCGATGTCCGATGCATCGGAACAGGACGAAAGGAGTATCGCCGTCGCAATTCCGACCGTGATGAGGAGGCGATTTCTTCTAGTCATTTGCACATGTCCTGTCTTTCAGGGATCGGTGTGGCGTGTATGCGAGGAGATCAGTACTGGTGCGCTGTTGTCCAGTTGCAGCGGTGGATGGCCACTCCCCAGGACCAGACTGCTGTTCGGTCGACGCGCCACTTTTCCAGGTTCCAGTCGCCTGCGAAGTTTGCGAAGCCTCCTCCGACATGGCAGTCATACTGTTGGTGAAGAGTCGTCTTCTCCGTGATGCGTGGAACCTTGGTGCGCGCTTCGTCCCAGCCCGCCGTCCAGAAGATTGCCTGCCCATTGCCTGGCGTATGCATCGCTTGTCCCCACCCGGACTTTCGAAGGTTGACCTTCAGTTGGCCATTTTCAGATCCATACCATGCTGCTTCGAAAAGATCGATGCCAAGCCAAGGGTCCGCGACTACAGGGTACTTGACTCGCGCTTCTCGATGGCTCACCACCTGGGTGACAGTCAGTCCTTGGACACTGTAGGACGTAGGAACACTTTTTCCCTTGGCGTCCTTCGCCCATGCTTGAGCGATCCCTCCGAGCATCGTACCGTCGGCGGACCGGAGAATCAGCTGCCCGTCCAGGTTCTCAATCGAAGAGGCGCCAGAGGAACTCAAGTCGTACTCGTACGTTTCCGGAGCCGACGCTTTATCCAGAATCGTGACGATCTGCACCGACTGGTCAGATTTCCTTACTGGTACGGTCCGTGAACCGTTTCCGTGGTCAAAAACGGATTGCCCTTCCTCATCCACAACCTTCGGAACTGCTCCCCCAGCGGTCGGCAGTGAGACTGCCAATGAACGCTCTGCCCCACCCACTATCACCGGTGTAGCACTCGTTTCTTGGCTGTCAGCCAAGACGCCCGCAGACTCCAAGCCGGACCTTAGCCCTGGGACGGCAACCGAACGATTCTCAAGGACCTCAGGGGCGATGGCCCTAAGCACATCAGAAGCTGACTGCCGCTCGTCGGCCCTATCGGACGGTATCGCATGTGCCGGAACAGCGCTTATCGCTAAGATACCGGCCAATAAAACGGCAGTACCGATTACAGATTTCTTCAAGATATATCCCCAGTTCACTTGTTCGACCGGCTGATCGCCGGAGGCCTCAGTATTGGGAAGAAGTGCAATTATTGCAAGTCAAACGATTCAGTCAGCCCGATCAGGTAATAGCTTCCGCGCCTAATCAATTAATTTGCGGATTCTGTTCATTCAGGATTCCTCCAAGTGGGGTATGATCCTGGCCGCAGCGGTAACACTTTCAAATTCGTGGTTACCGATGATGTCGTCACCGCTGTCCCGTTCCAGCGTGAAGAGGTGGGTCTGGAACGCGAACCCCTCACAGACGGCCACATCAGGGCCGCCATTGACGGCCGTCGATTAGCGAAAGAGAACGCGAAGTCATCTTCCACGAAAAAAGTCCGAATGGTGGAGAAGGAAGCCGTCCCGGTCGAACGCGTCCGACCGGACAAAGTAGCCCGCTGCTAACAAACGGGCTAGGCGTCCGAGCCGGAGGATGTCCAATAATCCCAACGCCCCGACGGGTCACCAAATGGGGCCAGAAATAGCCGTCCCCGTGGGGCCAAAATCGCTTGACACAACCAGTCAGCTGGCTGACCAATCGCTGCTCCAGCTCGGTCCCTGCTCCTCCGGCCAGCGACACATGCGGCTGTCCGCTGGCGGCACCGAACTGCGAGCCAAGCAGCAGTATCAGCAGCAGCGGGAAGATGAACACAAAAAAGATGTTGGACCGGTCCCGCAGGAAGCGCCGGACCTCCACGCCCGCAACGGCCAGGATGGTGCTCATGCCCGGGCGCCCCGGTCCGGTACCAGCCGGGAGGCCAGCGTGCACACGGCGGCGAATCCCAGCATGACGGATAGCGGGACCACCACATCGGCCAGCCCGCCGCCCCCCGCCGAGATGCCCAAGCCGCGGATAAAGGCGCCTACCGGATTCAAGTCCATGAGGGTGGCAATGCCCCCGGAAGCTTCGACCGGAAAGAAAGCGCCTCCGGCGATCCCGAGCACCATCGCGATGATGGACTGGGCAACATTTGCCTGTTCTGCGGTGCGGACCAGGCGGGCGACGATGAACGTCAGGCTGGTAGCCGCTGCCGTTACGCCCACCACGAGGGATCCCACCACCAGCGGTGAGCCGAAGGACACTCCGAACAGTGTGGCACCGGCGGTCAGCAGGACTGTTGTCGCTGCGATGCCCAGAATGAACCCCACCAGGGCTTTGGCAGCGATGATTGAACCTGGCGCCACGGGAGTCGACTTGAGGCGGGCCAACGTGCCCTGCTCCCGTTCCGCCAACAGCCCCAGGACCCCGAATCCCACGGTGAAAAGGAGGAACAGCCCGGTTTGCCCCGCAACCAGGCTTCCTCGCAACGAGAGCTGTTCAGCAGATGCCGTGCCCTCAGACAAGGTCAGCACCGGTGTGCCGGTGGCAGTCCGTTGGCCGAGGGCTGCGAGGACGTCGTGGGAGAGTCCGGCCCGCTCTCGTGCCGCCGCCGTGACTGCTCCGGCGCCAAACTGGTCAAGGAGGCTGTCCACCACTGAGATGAGGACGTCGGTTTCGATGCCCAGCCGGTCGCCCTCCACCACCTGCACGGACACAGCCTGGCCCGACGTGACGGCGGCAGTGAAGTCCGCGGGGATGACCAGGTCGAGATCGGCGCCGCTGTCTTGCGTTTCCTGACGGACAGCAGCGGCTGAAACTACCTTGACCGTGACATCCATGATCTCCAGCGAGTTAAGGGCACTGATCAAGGCACCACCAAGCTGTCCGCCGGCCTCATTACTGGCAATCACCGTGGCCGGCTTCAGCTCGACACTATCCGTGCCGAAGCCGCCGAAAGCCAGATTCAGGACACCCATGAGCGACAGCGGCACAACAAGCGAGAAAATGAAGACAGATTTATCGCGGATACGTTGCCTGAGGTCATTCGCAACCATCGTCCAGATGTCACGCACTTCAATCCCTCAAGGCCTTGCCGGTGAGGTGCAGGAAGACGGATTCCAGGTCCGGCCTGGCAATCTCCACCGACGTCACCGCCATTCCCGCTGTGCCCGCTCCAGTGACAATGGCTGGCATGACACTCGGTCCGTCCTGGACGGTGAGAATGAGGCCTGTCCCGCCGCCGTCGACATGCTGCACGCCAGGCAGGGCCTTCAGGGCTGCCGCTGCCGCGCTGGTGTTGCCGCTGCCACGAAGGTTGATGCGGTCCACCAGTGCGTGGTGTAGAGCACCGCCATGCCCTCCGTGGCCAGGCCCTCCACCGACTCCAGGATGGAGTTCCGGGACTGTGGATCAACGCCCACCGTAGGCTCGTCGAGAATCAGCGAGGTAGGACGGTGGAGCAGGCCGATCCCGATGTTCAGCCGGCGCTTCATCCCACTGGAAAATTTCTTGGTCTGTTCACCGGCCTGGTCGGCCAGCCCGATGAGTTCCAGCACCTCGTTGTCCTGGTATTCAGTTCCTTGCGATGCAGTCCCTGCAGTCGGCCGAAGAACCGCAGGTTTTCCCTTGCGGACAGGTCCGGATAGATCGCGAGCTCCTGCGGAACCAATCCGATATGTCCCTTAGGGCCCGTCAACGTCGGAGCCATGGCTTCGCCAACCACGGTGACCGACCCGGCGTCGGCAGCGATCAGCCCTGCCACCATGGAGATGATTGTGGTCTTGCCTGCACCGTTGGGCCCGAGCAGGCCGAAGGTCTCGCCCGCTTGGATGGTAAAAGAAACCTGATCAACGACCGTTCGTTCGCCATAGCGTTTCACCAGACCGTTGACTGCCAGAACTTCCTCGGTGCGGGTCTTGATGTCCGCCGTCGCCGTTTCCCGCATGTCAGGTGCCTGCGGGACAGAGATCTTTGATGTGACCGGTTCCGGCGCATTCACGGACATCTTTGATGGCGGCAGCGGCGTGGCGTTTATCCGGGTACGGCCCGGAAATGGCGAGCACCGTCCCGTCCGGTGCCACAAGCGTGAACCGCACCTTTAGTTCCTCATCCGTGAATAATTCGAATGATCCTGCCATGCGCTTGCTCCTTGTAAAACTTCGTCGTTCGGGTGATGGGCGGCGGTAGTTGTGCCAATGCTTCCAGAACGGGACTTACACCGTCAGGGACAAAGGTCCCGGAACGTCTCTTAAAGCTGGACCCAATGGGTCCGAAGGCCCCTAGCTGTGGGCGCCAGCCGGCCCTAAGGTCGTGTCCATGAGTCCAATAGCCCTCAGGGCCGCGATTGTGCGTTTCCCGCTGGTTGCCGCCACACTAGCGGTCGGGGGAGTCGTCACCGTGTTGCTGGCAGCCGGGGAGTACCCGGCGGCCCGATGGACAGCAAGTGTTTACGCGGTTCTGGTTGCCGTCATCCGCTCCGGCTCCATGGTCAGGGCGTTGCTGGGTGGCCGGTGGGGGATTGACCTCCTTGCCGTGACGGCCATCGGCGCCACTGTGGCCGTGGGCGAATACGTGGCGGCCCTGATCATTGTGCTCATGCTTGCCGGGGGTGAAGCCTTGGAAGACATCGCCCAAGGAAGGGCGACGCGCGAGCTGAGGTCCCTGCTCGAACGCACCCCCCAGACGGCCCACCGGGAGCGGAACGGCGGTCCGCCCGAGGATATCCCCGCCGCAGCAGTCCGCCCCGGAGACTTCCTCCTGATCAAACCGTCGGAGGTGGTGCCTGTAGACGGTTTGCTCCTTACCGCCACCGGCAGCTTCGATGAATCCATGTTGACGGGGGAGAGCCTGCCGGTGGAACACATGACGGGCGAGACGCTGCTCAGCGGATCCGTTGACGGCGATAACGCTGTGACCATGACAGCGACATCCACGGCGAAGGACTCACAGTACAGCCAGATTGTGGCCCTGGTCCAGGAAGCTGCATCGAGCCGGCCGCCAGTGGTCCGGCTGGCCGACAGATACGCCATTCCGTTCACGCTTCTGGCCTTCGCCCTGGCCGGCGTGGGCTGGTATTTCAGCCAGGACCCGGCTCGCTTTGCCCAGGTTCTTGTGGTCGCTACCCCTTGTCCGCTGCTCATTGCCGCTCCGGTGGCGTTCCTTGCCGGCACCAGCCGGGCCGCCCGTTCGGGGATCATCATTAAGAACGGCGGCACCCTCGAACAGCTTGCCCGGGTGCAGACGGCCGTGTTCGACAAAACTGGAACGCTCACCCACGGCCGGCCAACACTGCATGGCATCAGGATGCCGAATGCGGAAGCCGGGCTGGTCAGCAAGGACCGGCTGCTGTAGCTTGCCGCTTCGGCAGAGCAGTACTCCTCCCACGTGCTTGCCTCTTCGGTGATTGAGGCCGCCCGGCAACGCGGCCTCGAGCTCCTGCCGGGAAGCGACGCGAACGAACACGCGACGCAGGGAGTCACTGCAACGTGCGGCGACCATCGGGTGGTGGTGGGCAAACCTGACTTTGTCCGGTCTGTCACTTCTGGTTTTGAGGAGGCCGACGTGGCCGGCGGACAACTGGCGGTCTATGTGGGTGTGGACGGACGCTTCGGGGGAGCGCTGATCATGAGCGACCCGCTGCGGGATAATGCGGTGGACACCCTGGCTGGCTTGCGCCGGCTGGGCATCCAGGAAACGCTTCTGCTGACTGGCGACGCCCGGCCCACGGCAGAACAGATTGCTGCCCAGGCCGGGATCACCCAGGTCCAGGCAGGCTGCTTGCCCGGTGACAAAGTTTCCATCGTGGCAGGACTGCGGAAACGCCCTGTCATGATGGTGGGCGATGGCGTCAACGACGCTCCGGTGCTGGCCGCCGCCGACGTCGGTGTCGCCATGGGCGCCAGGGGAACAACCGCGGCGAGTGAGTCGGCCGACGTCGTCATCATGCTTGACGATCTATCCAAAGCAGCGCTTGCCGTCGAAATTGGCCAGCGCACCATCCGGATAGCGCTGGCGAGCATCTGGACGGGGATCCTCCTCAGCATCGGACTGATGGTTGCGGCAGCCTTTGGCTACATTCCCGCTGTTGCGGGCGCACTCCTCCAGGAGTTGGTCGACCTGGCCACGATCCTCAACGCGCTTCGGGCCCTCCGAAGTGGAGGAAGGGAAAACACGACGGCGGTAGGAGGCAGGCCAGTCAGCGTCGCCGGCGTGAGGTCAGCACCGACGTCGTGAGCTGCTCTGTGCCTGCCCGGACGTCAGAGCTGCCCGGCGTCCAGCGGCGGCCACCAGCGCGACGAGGGATTGATCACGAAGCTCCGGCCGCTGACCTCGGAGGGCGTTACCCGCACCAGATGATCCTTGCTTCCGGCCTCCCACGGTGAGAGCCCTGCATCGGCGGCCTCCTGGAAATCCTCCTGCGAGTCCACAACTGCAGCGGTGCCCTTGATGACGACGCTCCAGGCGATAGTCCCGTAGGTATTGAGGCCGTCCGCTTCCAACGCGATGGGACTGCCGCCGAGCACCGCGTCCAGCTTGGTTCCCGGGCCGGTGCGGAACACTACGGTCCCGTAATCAGGGATGTAGTTCACTGGGAAAATTTCGGGCTCACCGTCAGTGGTGACAGCAACCCGGCAGACCGAAGCTGATCGGAGGTATTTCCAGCAGTCATGAACGTTGAGGATTTCCGTCTGAGGTCCCGAAGTGTTGCTTTGCATGCTCGCAGGCTACTATATTTGGTGTTAGCTGCGGTGGATTGGGGTTATTACCGTTGGGCAGGGCAGATGTGTCAGAACCGCGTGGGCCGTGGAACCCAGCAGCAGCCGTTTGAAGCCGCCCCGGCCCCGGCTTCCCACCACGAGCATCTGGGCTCCAGCGGCGGCCTCGACCAGCGCCGCGGCCGGTTCCTTTTCGCTTTCCAGGATCTTGTGCACCACGAGGTCCGGGTAGTCCTCGCGGAGCCCGGAGACTGTTTCGGACAGAACCATCTGCTCCTCGTCCTCAATTCGCTGGGCGAGGGTCTCCGTGAGAGCTCCTCTGTCGATCCACCGGTCGGGTCCGCTGAAGGCATGAACGACCGTCAGCTCCTGGCCCTCCCGGTCTGCCTCCGCGGCAGCGTAGGCAACGGCCTGGGTGGATTCTTCGGACCCGTCAACGCCCACGACGACGCCCCGTCCGCCTTCTGGCTCCTGAATTCCGATGACCGCAACCGGGCACTTCGCCGCAGCGGCGACCTGAAGAGCACGGTCGGTCAGCGAACCACCCAAATGGGTGCCGCCGGAGCCCACCACAAGCATGGACGCCTGGGTGGAGTACTTGCCCAGCGAGCCGGAAATGCCTCCTTCCAGGACTTTGGTGGTGACCTCAACCGGAACGGTGCCCCTCACCCGCCCGGCAGCGGTCTCCAAAAGTTCTTCGCCCTTCTCCACCAGCACTCCGGTCCACGGGATGGGCTCGGCCACCCAGCGGTCGTCAACAACGTGCAGAATGATCAGCGGCAGGCCAGCGCGGGCAGCCCGGCGTGCAGCCCACTGCACGGCTGCCTGGCTTTGCGGAGAGTCGTTGGTTGCGACGGCGATCGGTTTAGACGTTCTCACGGCTGGACTTCCTTTGATCTTTGTCGGGGCTATGAACAACTAGGACGGGGCAGTGCGCATGGGCCACACAGGCTGAGCTGACGGACCCCAGAAGCAGGCCTCCGAATCCTCCATGGCCGCGCCTGCCAACAACGATCATGTCCGCGTGGCGGCTGGCGTCTATGAGGGAGTCCCTGGGGTGCCCCCGGACGACGCGTGGAATGACGTTCGGCGGAATCTCCTGCCCGAAGGCCTGTTCCAGGGCGTCGTTCAGGATGATCATGACGCGTTCCTCGAAGCGGTCTATGCCCATTGCCACATACCCGGCGTATACCTGCGGATCATCCCAGTAGGCGGTGGCCAGTACCTTGGCCCCCACCGGGACGGCAAGCCGCTGGGCCTGCCGGAGTGCTTCCACCGAGGCCTCCGATCCGTCCACCCCCACCACGAACATGGCACTATCTGACGCTGACTCCTCCATGACCGATTCCCTTCAGTGCCTGTTCGCGGCCTCTCCAGCCTGTGGCCTAAGACAATAGACCTGTAGGGCCGAAAGTCACTTAGAAACTCGACGAACTGCCTGAGCCGGAGAAGCTTCCCCCGCTGCTGCCGTAGCCTGTGGTGCCGCCTCCGCCCCGGGCCGAGCTGACGCTGCCGACGCCGGTGTTCAGGCCGGAGTTGAAGGCAGGAACCGAGAAGAAATAGTAGGACGGATAGACAGTGCCGAGGATGCTGGGTTCGTAGCTCCGCCTCTGGTGGTGGTCCAGGCCATCCTGGGCATTCTCCATCTCCCTGCGCATGAGCTTTGCTTCACGCTCGGTTTTGGCGAAGCCGTCGATCACGGTTTCCGCGTGCTCCTTCAAGAGGTTGGACAGACGGCTGCGGGCGTCACGAAGGTGGTTCAACGCCGTTTCCGGCGAGGTCGCTGCGGAAGGGTGCCAGCTGCCGGTCCCAGGCTGTGGGCCAGGTGCTGGCCCGGTTCAACAACGCATTACTGTCCGCGATGACGTCGTCCAGGGCGTCCAGTTCAGCGGCCGCATCGGCATACTCCCGCGCGAGCCTAAGGCTGGATCGGCGGGCCAGCGCCTTCGGTGTGAGGGCATGTACCCGGTTCGACAGCTCGGTGGCGGCGCCGTACCGGGTGCGGAAGTTGCGGTGCTTCTCCAAGACGCTGCTGCCGTAGCGCGAGGACTCCGGGATGGTGCTGGCATTCAGTTCGGTGACGTCCAGGTCCATACTTACGCTGGCGTAGCTCCTGTCTCCGCGTTCCAGTTCCTTCCGGCTGCCGGCCCTGGTCACTGCCCGGACTGTCAACCACGCGCCGGCGCCCAGGGCGGCGGCCGCTCCGATCACCCACGCGGTGATCACGAAAGCAGCTGACTGGTACCAGGGCTGGTTGATCAGTTCAGCGCCGCGCCGGACTCCGGCGATGGTTCCGTCCGTCCATTGGGCGTCCCGCAGGAGATCCTTGGCAGCGCTTTGAATGTCATCGCGTTGTTCCAGCGAGACCTTGCGGTCCTCGCCCATGTAGGTGCCCACATGCCGGCCCACGGGATCCAGCGCGAAGATGAAGAGCCCGTCAGCCCACTTCTGCTCGTCGGGGCTGATCCAGTCCGGGTGTTCGGTCCGGGCAAACCTGAGGACCTCCTCGTTCAGGTTGTCCGCCATGCTGCCGTTGTAGGTATACACCACCAACTTGGTAGGGGAGTGGAACTCGATCGAATTGATGGCAGGGACCAGGGTGTTGAGGTCCAGTACTCCCGCCCGGTCCTCCACAACGACGTCGACAGGCGTGACCGCGAAGGCCGCAGGACCGCTTCCCAGCAACATCGCAACCACAAGCAGCAGCAGAAGCCCGAACTTCTTCAGCATCAGCCGGCTGGCCAAACGATCCTCGTTTGCCACTTCTGCGGATCGGGCTCGGATGGTGGCCCGTTCAGATAGTACTCCCACATGGTGTCAGAGGGCGTCTTTCCGGCCTTCTTCATCTGGTCCTGGAGGGCGGCATAGGTCTGAGGCAGCGTGTCGTAGGGTCCTGTGTGCATTGCTTCGAAAGCCTCGGCCTCGGGAAGGGTACTGATCACCACCGTCCCGGTGTCCGCGAGGGTGCCCCTGACCGGAAAGCCGGCTTCGACGTCGACCGTCTGGGTGGGCGTCCCGCGGCAGAGGGCAAACGGCGGTCCGGCCAGTTGGATGTTTTGTCTCTGGGCTTCCGCAGCCACGGCGGCGAACGCGCGGCTGAAGAACTCCGCTAGGGCATCCATGGCGACTCTTTCGCGCAGGACAGCGGTTGGCTGCTCGGCGCGGTGGACTATCGTTGGTTCCGGGTTCACGGCATCCATGGACCGTGCCTGGGCGTTAGTTGCCGCGTTCTGCCAGAGTCCGATCACATTTCCCTCGCTGTCCCGGAAGTAGGCATTCCAGCCGGAACCGGGAACTTCCATCCTGCCCCGTATCGTCCCGCCTCCGAGACGGCTTATCTGCTCCAGCGCCGCATCGATGTCCTCGACATCGATCGTGACCACCGGGGCCTGGAGCATGTCTCCGCGGCGGAAGATCCCTCCGTTAATGGACCGGGTCTCCGTGGGCCTGCCCTGGTCGTTCACCGGTGTGGTCATGGCCAGGCTGTATTCCATCTCCGGCAGCACCTGGAAGTTCCAGCCGAACACCGATCTGTAAAACTCCCTGGCGCGTTCTTCGTCGTCCGCGGGGATTTCGAAATGCACTACTCCACCCATTGGACTCACCTTTCTGAAGTGGGGGCGTTATTGCGATTTATCTTGTTGTCTCCAGGGGAATTACGTCGATCCCGGTCCCCTGACCGGCAGCCGGACCGATCACCAGCAGAATGCGCTTGGCCGTGACGCCAGCAAGTGCGTTCAGCACCTGTTCGACCAGCACCTGTTCGACCAGCTCATGTTCAGCCGGCAGGGCGCCGTCTGTGGGCCGTTTTTCCTGTGCCGCGTCGGCCCTTCGCCACACGGTGACTTTGGCGCCGGTCACGTCGGTGATTGCTTTGGACAAGGGTTCCGGAGAGGAGGCGGTCACTAATGTGACCTGGTCGATGGTGTGCGCCCTCGGCGGGGAAGCGGCCGCCATGACGTGTTCGCGCCGCCACAGGGCAAAGTGGTACGCGGCAACGAACCCTGCGGCAACCAGGAGGCCGAGCGGCGTGCGGATCCGGTCCAGGAGGCTACCTCCCGTTACATCACCCAGGAGGAATTCAAAGAGCCGATATCCAATCACCAGGAGGGCAATGAGCGCCACCACGGCGCTGATGCCGAAGAACACGATGAGGTAAACGCGCCTGCCGGGAGGAATGGCGTCCGCACTTTGCAGTTGCCTCGTCGGCTTCCAGGCCTGCCACCAGACCGGACCTCCCACAATGAGGGAACTGATACCACCCAGCAGGAGGGTGCGGGTGCCGCCGCCGGCGAGGGGTGAAACGGCCATGGCAAGCGAAGCATTGATGACCACGCCCACTCCGGACGCAGCCGCTGCCAAGGCCACCCCTGATGTCACCAACTGGACGGCACGCCGGGTGGCAACAGAACGGCGGGCTCCGCTTACGCGGTGATAGCGCCACACCAAAGCGCCGACGGCTGCAGCGGCGATGGCCGGGCCCAGCGGAGCCAGCAGCTCGGTCATCGGGTCACCGCGGTCGAATGCCGTT
This sequence comes from Pseudarthrobacter cellobiosi, assembly GCF_023913815.1. Classification (NCBI taxonomy): domain Bacteria; kingdom Bacillati; phylum Actinomycetota; class Actinomycetes; order Micrococcales; family Micrococcaceae; genus Pseudarthrobacter; species Pseudarthrobacter cellobiosi. The sequence continues at coordinate 15,936 of NZ_JAMXBK010000011.1, read as the reverse complement.
CTCAGGAGCACAAAGAACACAACGCCGGCTCCAGCGAGCGCTGTGATGCCCGCGGCGAAGATCCCGACACCAACCAGCGCAACATCAACCAGGGTGGTCTCGAGTTTGCGTCCGCCGCCCCTGAACCAGTGCCACCACCACACGATACTTCCGCCGACGGCCCAGACCAGGGCCCGGAGTACGGGCTGCCACCACGCTTCCACGCCCGGGGTCAGGCTGATCTGGCCCCGGATCGCGACGTCGAGCAGGCCGCCCAGGGCGGTGATGGTGGCAAACGTGCCCACCAGCAGGCCGAAGACCGTGCCGATGACCGCCGGGACGTCGTCAAGATTGACTGGATGTTTGACGGGGTGCCGCCACATCCAGTGGTGCCAGATCCAGATGCCGGCCCAGACAAGGCCATTCGATAAGGGCGAATACCACTGAGGTTCCACCCGGCCGATGAAGGACGCCGCCATCCCCAGCAGGGCCGTCACGGCTGAGATCAAGGAGACCGCATAAACGCCGGTCAGGTACAGGCCCCACCCCGCTGTGGTGCGTTCCGCGCCGTCGTCGAGCCTCTTCCAGACAACCCACCACAGGAGCCCGGCGAGTGGTCCGCCGATCAACGTGAAGGCAAGGGAGCGGGCAAGCCCGGCCACATCAGTTGACGCGAGTACCGCGGCCGAGCTGAACAGTCGCTCCAAGAGGCCGCTAATGCCTACCGCCGCGATCATTACCAGGGCGAATAACAGTACGTAAAGGATCAGGCGGCGGAGGGTGAGTTGGGCGGAACCTGCCGTGGAGACGGTCGTCGGGACTTGGAAAGTCATTGCTTCACTGACGATCCGGTGCATGACAGGAGCTGGTATGGTGCCTGGTCGATCAGCCATTTGCCAGCTGTTTTCACCAGGGAGAAACGATCCTCCGTCTCGTACTCGGACGGTCCGAACGGGCCGCCCGAACCTGAACCGACGACCGAGACCTTCACGAGAGCCGAGTTGTCCCGCTCTGTGGCAGAGATCAAAACCACCCGGGTCGGCAGCGGACCGCCTTCGTGGAAGCCGCCGCACAAGGAACTGGCCGCTTCCGTGAGGTAGGAATTGGCTGTGGCCGTATCGCCGTCAATGACAGCAGTGCTGTACCGCTGGACCACTCCTTGGGGTGTCGACCCGTCCAGTGCCTCAGGCTCCCCACGCGTGAAAACGACTGCCAGTGCGACTATTACCAACAGCGCAATAGCGGACACGATGGCGAGGAGAATCCGGTCGGGCTTTCCCGGCGCTGCGTTCATGCCGCCAGTATGGCCTACAGGTTGCCCCCTTCGTATGTGTCTTCCGGCCCTATTCGGCCCAGCTCACATCCTTCTGTCCTGCCGGTCAATGAGATCCAGCAGCAGCAGGAGAAAGCCAAGCTCAGCCAGTCCGGCGGCGAAATACACGGCTTGGAGAATGCTGAAGGGCACGAATACCATCTGGATGAAAATCCAGATGAGGATCGAAAAGCCCGCCGTCGCACTGGCGAGGGGCGCCCACGGGTGGCGCCTGATAAGCAGGATGAACGCGCCTAAGTGGATTCCGCCGACAATGAGCGCGAGCAGGAGCCCTGGAACCAGGTAGGTGCTGAATGGCGAACCCTGGAGGAGTTCCAGGGGGAGTGCCATGCCGGATGGAATGCCCAGGCGCTCTGGGCCAAGCAATGTGCCCACGACCATTACTTTCCCGCCGATGATCGACGGCAGGGCCACCAGGCCGAGCACGACAAGCAGTGAGGCTCTGCGCATGTTTCCTCCCAAGGAGTCCGGCGCCGTCCAGTGCCCTATCCGTTCAAGAGCACGTCAAGGGTGACGAAGCCGTAGCCGGCGACGCTGATGCGGTCGATCATGGGGGAGGGCATCGGCGTCAAGCGTGCTGCCGTCGTCGGGGTTGGAACCGATATGCCTCAGGACGATCTCACCAGACTGCAGGGCGGCAAGGACCCGATCCGTCACGGTCTGCGTGCTGATTCCGCCGCTCGTTCCCTTCCATCCCAACGTATCGACCGTCCAACGGATGGCGACATAGCCCAGGTCGTTCACGGCCGCGATTGTCCGTGCGTCCCGTCCGCAGTAGGGAAAGCGGAAGAAGGAGCGCGCATCCGGGCCCGCCGCTGAAATGGCCTGTTCGGCTTCGATGACCTGCTGCGTGATCAGCTCATAGGAGAGGCTAGTGAATCCGGGATGCGTCATGGAGTGGTTGCCCACGCTATGTCCTGCCGCAACGATCTGGCTGACTCCTCCAGGATTCGTGGCAGCCCAGTTCCCCGTCAGGAAGAAGGTGCCGGCCACTCCTTTTGCGGACAGCGTTGACAGTATTTTCGGCAAGCCCGCTGCGTTGGACCCGGCATCAAACGTCAGCGCCACCGCGCGCCCGGCGCCCGGGAGAACCGTCAGGTCGTGGCCTCTCAGCGACGGCGTGACCGGCTCAGCCGGCAGCGGAGCGGATGGCTCGGTCTGTGTCGGCTCCGGCTGGGTCGGCACGGGGACAGGAGGTACGGTCACGGGCGGCGGCCTGCCGGGCTGGGCAGCGATCACCACAGCGGTCACCACGGCGAGTACCACCAGGGCGAGCACCACCGCGACGGCAACCACGCGCCGTCGTCCGCTACCGGATATTGGCAATGTCACGGCTGCTGGCCCGCAGTTCGAAACAGACGGCCGGCGGCTGGAGCAGCTGGCGGCCGAGGAGCACGCGTCCGAGTCCGAGCTGCTGCTCAGGACGCAGAGCTTGTGTTGCAGCGTCACCGGCGCAGCTGTGACCTCGGTGATGGGCTGGATTTCGTCATGAGCCATGATGCGGAGCTCCTCACCTGCCATGAGGATGTGTGACCGCGTACCTCGAGATCGAGGAAGGGTTGCAGGTCGTTGACCGGTCCCAGACGGGTCGTTCGGGTGCAAAACGGGAGGCCATCCGTTGGGCTATCTCCCGGGTGGACCCAGCGCACTTATATTGGCAACGAGGACCGTCATGATGAAACCGCCCACATTCCTTTCTTAGACTTTGCTGGTGTGGGGGCTACGCTGCCTCGGGCGGGGTTACTATTCCTGCGGTATCGCCACCATCGATGACGAACTCGGCACCGGTCACGAACGAGGATTCGTTGGATGATAAGTACAGGACGAGGTCCGCAACTTCCCCTGGATGGCCCATGCGGCTGAGCGCCACGTGGCTCATGTCCATCGCCATTCCTGCTGTCATAGGGGTGGAGATGACGCCGGGATGGATGGAATTGACTCTGATGCCATGGCGGCCGAGGTCCAGGGCAGCACTCCTGGTGAGGCCACGCACGCCGAACTTCGATGCAGGTATTGGCTGTCACCGGACCAGTGATCCCGCCCAGACCCGAACGCGTATCCACCGCCCGGCCCTGCGCCGGGACGAACACACCGGCCTGCACCGACGGCGTTGACTGCGCCGGCACCACCGCCGGACCGGCCTGCGCCGGAGGTGCAACAGATGCCGGCGCGGCAGACGCGGGGACGGCGAACCCGTAAAGAGCAACCGCCAGCGCCACCACAAAAACCAGAAAGGCCCGGATACCAGGACTTGCTGCGGAAATTGATCGGAAAAAGGCAGGCTCGCGACGGCGCTGGAAAAGGTTCATTTCCCCCATGAACTTTCTACGAAAAAGATCTAAGGGCGATCCAATTCATGAAAGCCCGGTCCCCAGACGAGTGATAGGCATGGCAATAAAAGAGCAGCCCGGAATAATCAAGCAATTTGCCAAATTATTGGGAAAACTGCGGTTACAGAACCCCCTGACGGAAAACTAGACACGCTCAGGCAGCCGTGTCGACTGTCCCCGTTTCAGGCGGACCCAGCAAACAAACAAAGGGGAAGATGCTCGCCCAGACCCGCAATATTCTTGATGCCGATGGGTTCCCCAACCGTGATGCCCGGTCGGGCACTCCGTCAAATGAACGATCGTTCGCAAGACACTCCGAGGGGACTTTGCAGAATGGCGGAGCCAGGGGGCTCATTCTGTAATGCTTCCCGTGTATGCGGTGGAGTGTAACGCTAAACCCGGTTGAGACGATTCGGTGATGCGAATCGGATGCGGGCTGTCAGTTTCCGGAGTCGCCTGCACGATTTGTCTGAGGTCGCCTGCACAAGGGGAAGGGTGTCGACGGGTCGGCGACCTCTCATGTACGTTTGGCACGTACTCCAGATTCTGCACCCGCCAGTCGAACAGCTGCGGTCATCGTCGAGGTGGGGGAGCGTCTGTTTCGACGGGATCGAGACTCGAATGGATCTGGACCTGAAGAGCGTGACGACCCTGAGCGACGGCGGCGTTCTCGTCGCCTACGCCCAGGTTGAGTCCTGACGGCCACCATAACGCCGCCGCCTATCAACAACAGACAGGGAGAAACCTGTGAGTTCGATCGTGGTCCAGGCGTTCATCACCCTCGACGGCGCGTCCAGGCGGGCGGCTGCCCGGACGAGGACCGAGAAGGCGGCTTCGAGCTCACATGAGCACAACCTCAGCCTTCTACGCCTTTGCCACCCTCGACATGATGAGAGAAGCAATGAATGCCGCCACCCCAGCAATCAACGCCGTGGACACCGAACCGCTCACCGAAGCCAGGCTCCACCAGCTCCTAACCGAAATACAACGCCGAAACTGTCTCAAAAACTTGACGTGCGCACAAGCGGGACCGAATCGATTCGCGGGAGACGAAGCTGACCGGCTACCGGGCCCTCATAGATGCCACCGCCGACGTCGACCGCGACCGAAGCGCCGACCCGGTGGCCGGCTGTACGCTTACTTTGCGGCGGTGGTTCCGGAGGTTGCGAGGTCGATGCCACGGGTTTCCGGGAGGCCGAAGGTGGCGAAGAGGCTCACCAGGCTCACGCCGGCCAGAAGCAGCCCGATGGCGGGACTCCCCAGGCTGGCGCCGAGCGATGCCGCCACCAGTGGCGTGACGCCACCGCCGACGAGCGCTCCGAGGTTGTAGGCCATTCCGGCGCCTGTGTAGCGGTAGCGGGTGGCGAAGAGCTCCGGCAGGAAGGCGCCCACCGGACCGTAGATTCCGGCGACGATCAGCAGCGTGCCGGACAGCCCGACTGCAAACGACCAGGTGGTGCCGATGTCGAGGATCGGGAAGAGCAGGAGCGACCAGGGGATCGCCACGACGCACGAGCCAACGATCACGGCTCGGCGGCCGATCCGGTCGGAGAGCATTGCGCTGCCAATAGTTCCTGCAGCGAAGAACATCGCGCCGACGATTCCCAGCGAGAGGATGGTGGGCCGGCTGTGGCCAAGGCCCTCGGCACTTGTGCCATAGCTGCTGAGAAAGGCTGTGCCGATGTAGAAGAAGGCGAAGAGCATCATGGTGGAGGCGCCGCCCAAGAGGATCTGGCGTGGCTGGTTTCGCACCGACTCCCACACGGGCAGCTTGCGGGGCCCGGCCGCGACGGCGCTCGAGTCGCTGGCCTCCTTGAAGACCGGAGTCTCTTCGATCTTGAGGCGGATGTAGAGACCGATCATAACGAGCACGGCACTTCCGATGAACGGAATGCGCCAGCCGAACGTGAGGAATGCCTCCGACTTGTCGCCGAGTGACAGATTGATGATGAGGAAGGTTGCACTCGCGAGGGCGAAGCCAATCGACGGGCCCAGCTGGGGGAAGGCTGCGAAGAGGCCTCGGTGTTTGGGCGGGGCGTACTCGGCGGCCATCAGTGCCGCGCCGGCCCATTCGCCGCCGACAGCGAATCCCTGAAGAAAGCGGAGAACAACGAGGATGATCGGCGCGGCGATCCCGATTACGCTGGCGTCGGGCAGCAGCCCGATGGTGACGGTCGCGATGCCCATGATGAGCAGTGTGCTGACGAGCGTTTTCTTGCGCCCCAGCCTGTCACCGAAGTGGCCGAACAGGACGGCACCAAGGGGGCGCGAGACGAAGGCCACGGCAAAGGTTCCGAACGAGGCGAGAGTGCCGGCGGCCGGGCCGAGCGCCGGGAAGAAGACTTGGGGGAAGACGAGGGCCGCAGCCGTGCCGTAGATGAGGAAGTCGTAGAACTCGATGATGCTGCCCATCGAGCTGGCGACGGCGACCCTGGCCATCGAGGTGGGGCGCGGACCGGACCGGTTCACAACCGGTGCGAGGCTTTCGAGCATGCGATATCTCCTTTGACATCGGTCGTCGAGACGAGGTTTGTTTCGACGCGAAGATGTCATCGTGCCAGCGCCGCGCGTTCGCCACCACCTCCCGATGGAGGTGTTTCGCGCCACCGGTCAGGGCAAAAGGCGGAGCCTGCGCGCGGCCACCACGGCCTCCGTGCGGCTGTGCACGTCCAGTTTCGCCATGATCGACTGCATGTAGCTCTTCACCGTGACTGCCTTGAGTGAGAGCCGTTTGCCGGTTTCGGCATAGGAACAGCCGAGCGCCACTTGGGCGAGCACATCCGTCTCCCGTCGTGTGAGGTGCGGGACGCCGGCCGGCGCCACGTCGGAGCCCTCGAGCCGTGCGGTCACGGCGAGGATGCGCTGGGCGAGTTCGGGATCAGTCGTGGTGCTGGCCACCGAGAGGAGCTCGGCATGCGCAAGCCGGACGGTCTCGATGAGGTCCCGTTCCGGTGGCTCCGCGGCCAGGCTTTGGACGACCCGGAGAATGGCGACCCGGTGGTCCACCTCGTCCCGAATGGCCAGTTCCCGCGAGATCCTCGAGGCGCCGGCGCTGAGTTCGGTCACCACGCACTCGCCGATCGATGTGCGCTCCCGCGTTGCCGCGTAGAGCACACACCGGGCACGGCCGTCCACGAGGATGGGGAGCGCCACCATGGTCCGCAGCCCCTCGATGCGTACGGCGTCGTCGTGATGATGGGTGATGTTGTCGGAGTCCAAGTAATCGGCCACCCCGATGGTGCGCGCCTGGGAGAGGGCGCGCCCGCCCACCCCCTCTCCGGGCTGCACGCTGAGGTTCTTCAGACCGTGCGTCGTCGTGCCGAAGAACTCGGTGATGATGAGCTCCGTGCGGTTCACGAGGCCTGCGAAGAACACCGCTGAGCCCGTCCGGGCTGCGGTTTCCCGGATCGCCCGCTTCAGCAGGTCGCGGTCGCTCGGACGGTAGACGTCGTTGTCATGCCCTGTCATAGGGCCCTTCCCCGGTTAGATGGAGCAGTTAGAAGTGCAGCTGGACGCAGCGGGCTAGACGGAGCGGCCGTCGAGCTTGTCCTGGATGCGCCGCGCCAGCTCAGCAGTGGGTGTCGAGCGGGGAAAAACGGCCACAACCAGGTCGTCCCCGGCCGGGACGGATGCGGGGTCGCCCTGCGGCAGTACGCCGAACATACGGCGCACCGCCAACAGCTCGTGTTCCAGGTTCTGGAGGGAACCGCGGGAGGAGTCCAGCATCATTTCGCGCAGCACATAGTTATGGGTTGACGTGACAGCAGCGGCGAACCGGATTGCATCAAGCGTTGATATGCCCGGCAGTGCCTGGCGCAGGTAGTCCGAGAAAAGCCGTTCATAGCGGGAGACCATGATCGTTTCCCGGTCCCGCAGCGCGGGCACCGCCTGCACCACGTGGTAGCGCTTTTGGGACAACTTCCGGCGTTCGGAAAATTTCACGAAGACCAGCACCGCGGCCTGGCACACAGCCTCCCACGGATCGGGATGGCTGGCTGCCAGGTAGACCGTCAGCTCAGCGAGCAGGGCTTCGTGGTCCGCAAAGATCACGTCTTCCTTGGCGCGGAACTGACGGAAGAAGGTGCTGCGGGAGATTCCGGCAGCGAGGGCAATATCGTCCACGCTGGTCGGGTCGTAGCCATTGTCGGTGAACAGATCCAGCGCGGCCTCGGCCACGCCGGAACGGAAATTAGCCACTGATGCCATCCCGGTACAGTAGCAGCGCGTCACCCTGTCCGCCGCCGCCACAAAGCGCTACGGCGGATTTGCCGCTGCCGCGCCGCATCAGCTCATGGACGGCCGAGACCACCAGCCGCGCTCCGGAGGCGCCGATCGGATGTCCAATGGCGATGGCCCCGCCGTTGACGTTCACCTTGTCCAAACCGAGCCCCAGGGTCGCTGCGGAGTGCGCCACCACCGAGGCGAAGGCCTCGTTGATCTCCACGAAGTCAAGGTCCCCGGCCGTCCAGCCGGCGCGGGCAAGGGCCGCCGTGATTGCCTGTGCCGGCTTGTCCGGCAGCGTTGTGTCCGGCCCGGCGATCTGCCCGGCGGGCCCGACGACGGCCAGCACGTCGAGCCCGTGGACATCGGCGTAGGCGCGGGTCACCAGCACGACGGCGGCGGCGCCGTCGCTCAGCGGCGAAGCATTTCCGGCGGTGACTGTTCCCGCCGCGGTGAAGGCCGGCTTCAGCCCGGCCAGTACCTCCTGCGTGGATTGAGGGCGTACGCCCTCGTCATCGCTTACCAGCACGGGCGCGCCGCGCTTCTGCGGCACCGAAACAGGGACGATTTCGGCGCTGAATCTTCCCTTGGCCCGGGCCGCGGCCGCCCGCTGGTGGGACAGCGCCGCGATATTGTCCTGCGCCTCGCGGGAGAGCTGTAGGTCCGCGTTGGCGCGGTCCGTGGCAATGCCCATGAGCTCGTGGTCAAAGGCATCCGTGAGCCCATCATGGCCGGCCGAGTCCACGGCCGTGATGCCGCCGTAGAGGTAGCCGGCGCGCGAGCCGGTGAGCAGGTGCGGTGCCTGGCTCATGGATTCCTGGCCGCCGGCGACCACCACATCCGCCTCGCCCAGTTTGAGCAGCCTGACGCCCTGGATGATGGCACTCAGCCCGGAGAGGCAGACCTTGTTAACGGTGACGGCGGGGGCGCTGAGCGGTATTCCTGCCGCGACGGCGCTTTGGCGCGCGGGGTTCTGGCCGGCGCCGGCCGTCAGGACCTGGCCCAAGATGACCGCATCGACGGCGGCCGGCCCAACCCCGGAGCGTTCCAGAGCCGCGGCGATGGCCGCGGCGCCAAGCTGTATAGCGCTCCGTGAAGCCAGGTGGCCCATCAGTTTTCCCTGAGGGGTGCGGGCCGCGCCCACAACAACTATGTCCTGGCTGCTCATTTGGTGGGTTCCTTGCTGAGGGCTGGGGCGCTGAGGTCCAGGGCGCGTAGCCGCGACTTCAGGACCTTGCCGGTGGAGTTGTGGGGGAGCCCCTCGGGGAAAAGGATCCTGTCCGGAACCTTGAATCCTGAGAGCAGGCCCTTGACGTGCGAGCTGATCTCCTCGGCCGTGACCGAGCTGGAGCTGCTGCGGATGACAAAGGCCACCGGGCGTTCGCCCCATTTCTCGTGCGCGACGCCGATCACGGCCACGTTCAGCACCGCCGGGTGGCTCATAATGGCTTGTTCCACCTCGATAGTGGAGATGTTTTCTCCGCCGGAGATGATGATGTCCTTGGCCCGGTCCTTGAGCTGGATGTAGCCGTCGGGATGCATCACGCCGAGGTCGCCGGTATGGAACCAGCCGCCGCGGAAGGCGTCGGCCGTGGCCTCGGGATCCTTGAAGTAACCGAGCATCACGTTGTTGCCACGCAGCACGATTTCGCCCAGCGTTGCGCCGTCGGCCGGGACATCGAGCATGTCCAGGTCCACGATGCGCGCCGTCTCGGCCTGCAGCATCCCCACCCCCTGGCGGGAGATCTTGACGGCCCTGTCCTGGGCGGAAAGATCATCCCACTCGGTTTGATGCTCACAGATCGTGTACGGGCCGTACACCTCGGTCAACCCATAAACGTGGACCACTCTGATCCCGATTGACTCCAGTGACGTGATGATCGCGGGCGACGGCGGCGCGCCCGCCGTCGTGATACGCAGCGGCGCCTTCAGCTCGTGGGCCTGGGGTGCGCCGGCAATAATGCTGCACACCGTGGGGGCGCCGCAGAGGTTGGTGACTCCGAGAGTGTCGATGGCGTCCCAGACGGCGTCGGCGCGCACTGCCCGCAGGCAGATGTGGACGCCTGCGGCCGCCGTCACGGCCCAAGTGGTGCACCAGCCGTTGCAGTGGAACATCGGAAGGGTCCAGAGGTAGCGCGTGTCGCCGGTGAAGTGATTGTGGAAGGTTTCCCCGAGCGAGTTCAGGTAAGCGCCGCGATGCGAATAGAGCACGCCCTTGGGCTTGCCCGTGGTGCCGGAGGTGTAGTTAAGGGTGATCGGGGCCCGTTCGTCCTCGACACTCCACGGAAGATCTGCTTCCTGGTGTCCGGACGCGGCGAGGAAGTCCGCGTACTGCGTCGTGCCCATACCTGTCGGGACCTCCGGATACGGGATGGTGCTGTCAGGCACTTCGATCACCTCAGCCAGCTGTGTCAGGCCCAGGTCCAGTCCAGCCACGGTGGCCAGCAGTTCCGAATCGGCAAACAGCAGCCTGGCTTCGGAATGCTCCAGGATGTATTGGAGTTCCCGGGCGGACATCCGCGAGTTCAGGGCCACCAGGACGCCCCCGGCCAGCGGGACGGCGTAATGGGCAATCAGCAGTTCCGGCACATTAGGACACAGGAAGGCCACCCGGTCGCCCGGCTGGATCCTGCTCATGATTGCTTTGGCCAGCCCCTGGGCTTCGGCGGCGAAGTCCCGGTAAGTATAGGAGCGGTCACCGTGGATGATCGCCGTCTTCTGTCCGAACACCTCGGCGGAGCGCTGCAGGAACCGCAGGGGGCTCAGCGGGGTTTCATTGGGAAGCTCAATTGTGGTCATGGCGAATCCTTAGGCGAAGGCGCTTTGTCCGGTGACATCGCGGCCGATCAATAGGGTCTGAATGCTTTGCGTGCCTTCGTAGGTATGGATGGATTCGATGTCCAGGAGGTGCCGGATCACGTGGTTTTCCAGCAGGATGCCGTTGCCGCCCAACATGTCGCGGGCAATGGACGCCAACTCCCGGGCCTTGCGCGTGTTGTGGTACTTCGCCATCGAGGCCTGGGTGGGGCGCATCTGGCCGGCCGCATCAAGCCCCGCGAGGTGGAAACAGTGCAGCTGCATACTGGTCAGCTCCGAGAGCATGTACGACAGGCGCTCCTGGACAAGTTGGAACTTTGCCAGCGGCTTGCCGAACTGTGTCCGCTGCGTGGCGTAGTTCAACGCGGATTCGTAGACGGCGGTGGCGTGGCCGAGGGCGGACCAGGCCACCCCCAGGCGGGTGGCAACAAGGATTTCGGACGTGTCCTTGAAAGTGCGGGCACCGGGGAGAAGATTGGCCTTTGGAATGCGGACGTTGTTGAGCTTGATCCGGGCCTGATGGATTGCGCGCAGCGAGGCCTTTCCGGTGATGGTCTCGGCCTCGTAACCCTCCCGGTCCTGTTCCACCAGAAAACCACGGACGTCGCCGTCGTCATCGCGTGCCCAGACCACCGTGACATCGCCTACGGAGCCGTTGCCGATCCACTTCTTCTCGCCATTGAGGACGTAGTCCTCCCCGTCGGGCGAGGCGGTGGTTTCCAGTGCCACGGAATCGGAGCCGTGGTTCGGTTCCGTCAGGGCGAAGGCGCCGAGCTTTTCGCCGCGGGCCAGCGGACCGAGCCACGTCCTGCGCTGGGCGTCGGAGCCAAAAAGGGCAATCGTCCGCAGTACCAGGCCGCCCTGGACTGCGATGACCGTACCCAGCGAACCGTCCCCGCGGGAGACCTCCATGTTGACCAGGCCGGCGGCCAGCGCGGACATGGCCTCCAGGCCCTGTACGTCAATGCCATCGGCTAGGAGGTTCATGGTGCCCATCCGCTTGGCCAGGTGGGCGGGGAACTCGGCCCGTTCCCAGTAGTCGTTCATCTGCGGCAGGGCCTCCGCTGTGAAATCCCGGGCACGCCTCCACGCTTCGCGGTCGGGTGCGGAAATGTTGGCGAAGACGGAGTAGTAGTCCGTGTCCAGCGGTTCAGCGACGTCATAGTCGGGCATGGGCTTGCATCCTTTTTTGGGGAGGAATTGAAGAATGGCGCGGAGGTCGCGGCTCTTGTTTGGGCGGGCCGCGCGCCCTTGGCTATCCGGCGAAGCCGGACCCGGGGTGGAAATCCCGTCCCCACACACGCCGGGAGGCGCCGCTTTGGTCTAGCAGCGGTGTGAGGCCTCCCTGATGCTGGGGGAAGTTGGCGCCGAGTAGCATGCACAAATCCACTTCCGCCGGACCGGCCACCACCTTTTCGGCGAGCATCAGGCCCACCTCCTCGGCCAGGGCGTCAAGTATCCCTGCCCTGATGGCCTCCGCATCCGGTGCCGGCGCTGAACCTCCGGCTTCGGCAGCCGGCAGCAGGACGGCCGCCTCGGGAAGCACCATGCCGGACTTAGCGAGGTAGCCGCGCAGCCGGGCATCCGCAATGGCTGCCAGGCTGGTGCTGACATAAAACCGGTCAGGGTAGGCGGCGTGCATGGTCTCGCAGATGTGCAACTGGACCGCGGGTCCGATGAAACCCAGCAGCGTCAGCGGAGTCATGGGTAGCCCGTGGGGGTCCAGGGCATGGTCCGCCAGTTCGATGTCCGTTCCGTCATCAATGACCTGCAGCAGTTCGCAGAACAGCCGGGTCAGGATCCGGTTCACGACAAAGCCCGGAGTGTCCTTTACCAGGACCGCAGTCTTGCCCAGAAGCCGGGCAAGCGAACAAGCGGTGGCGACGCTGACGTCATCGTTGCTTTCAGTGCTGATGATTTCCACGAGCGGCAGCACAGCCACCGGATTGAAGAAATGCAGTCCCACCAGGCGCTCCGGATGGGCCAGGCCTTGACCCATCGCCGTCACGGAAAGGGACGACGTATTCGTCAGGAGCAGCGCATCAGTGCGCAGCAGGGGCTCGATCTCCGCGAAGACGGCGCGTTTGAGGGCCAACTCCTCGAACACCGCCTCGATGACCACATCGCAGTCCCGGTACTCGCGCTTATCCACTGTGCCGCGGACAAGACTTCCCAGGTCGCGGGCCGCCGTTTCGCTGAGTTGCCCCCGGCTCACCAACTTCTCCAAGTGCCCGGCGATCCAGCCAAGCGCGCCATCCACCTTTGCCTGGGAAAGATCCGTGATCAGGACAGGAACGCCGAGCTGTTTGGCAAAAACAAGGGCAAGCTGGCCGGCCATGAGCCCGGCCCCGATTACGCCAACGCTTCGGACGGGGCGGGGATCGGCGCTGGGTGCGCCCGCCGGTCGCTGCCGTTGAGTGTCCAGTAGGGCCGCGGCATACGCCTGCACCGATTTTCCGGGCGACTTGCAGGCGTCGACGGCAGCGCCCGTGAGTGAGGCAGTTTCTACGACATTGTCAGGAACCATGTCACCGTTCTACAGTGAAACTGAGTGTCAAGTCAATTGATACTCAGTGCCAAAGAAGGTGATTGTGGCTTCGGAACGGCTGGGTTGGCGCGATGATCTCTTTTCTGTGCGCCTCAATTCGGCTGATGTCGCATTAGGGTGAGACTAAATCGGGGCTATGCGAGACAATGGGAACGGCGGCCGCCACGCGCCACAGTGAGAGCAGTCACATTGGCCGGACGTCTGTTCAGCCGGTGTGCACTGTAAGTCTCAATGAGGAGGAACGATGGGTAACGAAGCCGAAACTCCGGAAGCAGCGGAGACCGTGGATTTTAAGAAAGTCCAGTCGACCGAGCGGTTCCAGGAACTTCGCAAACGCCACCGTAGCTTTGTCTTTCCCATGGCCATCGCATTCCTGCTCTGGTATTTCGCATACGTCCTGCTGGCTGATTATGCCGCCGGATTCATGTCCATCAGGGTCTGGGGAAACATCAACATCGGGCTCATCATGGGCCTTCTTCAGTTTGTTTCCACCTTCGCCATTACGGGCTGGTATGTCAGCTACTCCAACCGGAAACTGGACCCCATCGCCGCCGAAATCCGCCACGAAATCGAAGGCCACGAGTTCGACCAATCCGGCAACCGAGTGGACGGAGCGGCGAAATGAGAGGGACCCGGTTCCTGTGAGAAGCCGTGTCTTACTGCTTGAGAGGCGGAATCCCGGCTTTTCCGGGGGTCTGCCCTTTGGCCTTGGAGCCCTTCCATAGATGATGGGAGCGGTGGCTGCTTTCGGCATGCAGCACCAAGACGGGGCAGTCCGCGTGGGCAACACACGCAGAGCTCACGGAGCCGAGGTGCATGCCAAGGAAACCCCCATGGCCCCGGCGTCCAACCACCAGCAATGAAGCGCCGGCCGCCGCTTCCACGAGCTTCGCCGCAGCCGGTCCGCGGACCAGTTGCGAGGTCAGTCTTTCCGGAGTCTCCTCACCGAACGCCTTTTCCAAGGCGTCCGCAAGAGTCTTCGCCGCAGCCGCTTCAAACCGGGCGAAATCGGGTGGAACATATCCGGCGTAAATCTCCGGAAAATCCCAACAGGCAATAGCGACAATGGTGGCGTTCAGGGCCGGCGCCAGCTGTGCCCCCAGACGGAGCGCCTGGATGGACGATTCCGAACCGTCCACACCGACAAGAACCTTGGCTTCCGCATCCATGATCATTCTCCTTCGAAGGTGAATCCCCTGGTTGTTCCTAGTCTGCAGCTCCCATTAGCGGTGGCTGTGTGCCGAGCATATGCGCACCAGCAGGCGAACGGAACTGCCTACGGATGTTTCTCGGGTCTGTCCGGGAGTCTGATGCTATTTAGGTCCAATCACCGAAGTAGCCGCATGGGCTAAAGCAGAGTCCACGGGTCCGTCCAAACCGTGTAACCACTCGCCTTATCGACAAATTCGCGGGAGCAAGAGCATTGAGCTGCTATCCAGAGACCGGATGAGTCGGGCAAGACATCTTCCCCTGGAGAGCAAGGTGTGCAGCGTGGACGCCTGCGATTGGTCGTAAAGTGGGCAAAAAGGGGTGTGCACAATGTGCACACCCTGGGCTTCGGATCGGGTCGTACTGGGGTCGGATCGGTCCGGATTCCGCATGTTTCCGGGAGTTCCCAGTGTTAGCAGGGGCTGGAATGCAGTTCGAGTCCCACCTCGGGCACGTGTTTTCCCTGTTAAGGGGCTTGTGGGCCTCTGAGTGTGCACAAACTGTTCACTCATGGGCCCCTTCGGGGGCCTTTTTATTGGGGGCCGTTGCTGTGGCCGCGCTCCTTCCTTACGGACGAGGTCTTGGCTTGTTCCTTCTCCATGGCGTTCGCGGGTCCAAGCGACATGACGTGACTCAAGCACCCAAGTTCACGAGCCGACGGAACGTGAACGCCTCCATGACGTCATTAGTACCGTGGGTATGGACATGAATCTGCGCGTTCCCGAAGATCTCGACCGCCGGCTCGATGAGCTTGAACGTTTTCAAGAAAGGCGGGTAACGGTCATGAACGTCCTTCTGATCGTCGTAGCGGTCCTTGCGGTGCTGTTCCTCTTAGGAGCCGGGCTGGTTCCTTCTTTGAACTTCCTGATCTGGGTTGGCGTGGTGCTGTTGATCCTCGCTGCCGTCGGCTTCTTCATGGGGCGCAGGATGACCTGAGCACGGTCGGCAGGAGTCTGCGTGCTGCAGGTCGTTCTGTCCTGCAATCGTCTGCGGCCGCATTGATCTGGATCCGTGTGTGAACAGAGGCTTCCGAAAGATCGGCAGTGCTCACGTCCGCTTCGTGCAGATCGGCACCGGTGAGGTCTGGTGACCTTCCCGCTGCGCTGCCCCTTCGCCTGTCGACGCGCTCCTGGCGGCTCCCGGGCGGGCCGGCCGTTCCCCCAGGTCAGTGGAGCAGGAGCAGGAGCAGGAGCCGGCCGCGTCGGCCGGCGGCTTACATCCGCGCGACTTTGGCCTTCACCATCAGGTAAAGGCCATAGCAGATCAGACCGGCGCCGACGGCGGTCAGCATATAAACTCCATACGGCTGCTCGCGCAGGGCCTTCAATCCGCCGTCCAAGCCGGTGGACTCCTGAGGGTGGGCGCTAACTGTGGCAATGATGACCAGCAATCCCACCAGAAACAGTGCGATGCCCTCTGCTACGTAGCCGACCACGCCCAGCCCCGTCACAACGGACCGGCCGGTGCCCGAGGACGGCAGCCGCAGATCCTTCCTGAAC
>NZ_JAMXBK010000010.1:0-14847 GCF_023913815.1 Pseudarthrobacter cellobiosi | reverse complement strand
CGGGTGCTGGACTACGTCACGACGCCGGGATCCCCCGTCAGCACGAAAGCCTCCTTCGCCATCCAGGACGGAGTGCCGGGGCTGGTCGTTGGTTGAGCCGGTCGAAACCCGGGGGTAGGCTCGACAACTGTTTTTTAGCGGAACGTCCGGCCGGGCGCACACCGGCCGGACGTTCCGTCGTGCGGCATGACGGCAGGCGGATGTGCGGTGGGACGGCTAGGGCTGGACAACTTTCACAAGTTCTGACCGGCTTCCTGTCTGCAGGTCCTCGGTAAGGACCAGCGCACCGACCTCGGGGCAGTGATATTTATGCTCCCGGGAATTCTTTTCGAGCGGCGTCCAGTCGTAAACCTTGATGCAGTCGGTGTAGGTGCGGGTTTTCGTGGCGACGGTCTCGCCAGTAGCGACGACGTCCCGCATGTCTTCTGCATGACCAACGTAAAATTCCTGCCTATAGGAATCGCCAACGCGCTGCTCGGCCTTCATCCAGATGCCGGCTTTTGCCCCATCTTTTCCGTGGAGAAAGCTGCCGGCGTGGTCCAGCAACATCCCATTCCAGTAGTTGTTCACGTCCTCGCCGAAGTACCACACGTCACCGTTTTTGTGTTGTGCCAGATAGTCCCGGGTTTCCTCTACGAGCTGCCCGTTCTTGTATTCCTTATCCAGATAGACGACCGTCTCAACGCCCTCTATGGTCTTGGTCTCCTGCAGGATTTCGATTTCAATCCTCTCGGTGACGCTTCCCTGCTCGGTGGTCTCGTAAGTCATCTTTTTGCCGACGGGGAGGGCAAAGTGTTTATTGGTGATTTTGGTGCTGAAATCGGCAGGGTTGACCTGCGGGGTGTACTCCCCGGCCCGGCTCCTTTTGGTGTTTTCGGAGACAAAAAGTGCCGCCCCGCCAACAACAAGCAACAGGACGACGAGAGCAAAGAATATTTTGGTTCGTTGATTCATGACCTTTCCCACTCCTTCTGAGTAGAAATTCCTGCAGGGGGTCAGAGCACCGTTGCTTGCCCATGGCCATACGAGAAAGGTAGTGCAGTCCGTCCTGAACCTGAACCCCCTCGACCAACACTCCGCATGGAGAGGCACCGCCCCGCAGCGTCAGTGAAGGTACGACCTGCCTCAGCGAGCGGGAAACCGCCCCACATTGCCGGACGTGTGGATCTTCGCCGCTTCGCCCGGCAACAGCGCCGCGAAGGCGTGGCCCGGGCCGACGGCCAGTGCGAGACGGCCGGAACGACGACGGCGGACGTACGTCACGCTCGGCGGTGCGGTAGCCGTCGGCTAGCGGCAGCCGCTCCCTTAACCGTGCCGTGCCCCATGGCACACGTTGCGCATTGCACCGCCTTCCGAAGAAGAACGTGGCCGAACGCCTCGCCGAGGACCGCACCATCACCGGCTCCGAACAGGAGATAGCACGAAGGCCTCCTTCGCAATCCAGGACGGCGTGCCGGCCTGGTCGGTGGTTGAGCCTGTCAGTAACCAGCTGAGACGACGGCGGGGCGGTCAGCTCTTCATCTGACCGCCCGCCGCTGTTGTTCAGTCAGCTGTGGCTGGCTTCAGCCGCCAGGCAGGCGAGCTGCTCGAGCAGCACAGGCAGGTGGCACGACGGCTGTTAGGATTCCCGGGCGGTCCGCCTTCCCTACCGATTCGTGGGGCGCAGAATGTATCGGAGACAGTACTCGACGCTCTTCCTGGGGCGCGCGATTCCCGAGACACTGTAGCCTGCGGCGTCGGGCTGATTCGACGCCCTGAACTCCCGCCGGCACGACGGCTAGACGCAGGCGGGCTGGTAGGCCGGGTCCGCTGGGCCGGAGGGCTTGCCGAGTGCATGGGCCACTATCTGGTGTACCACGGGGTCGTTCGGCGTCTGGTCATGTTCGAAGACATCAGCCGGGCACTTGTCCTGGATGGTGATGTTGGTTACCTGCCGTGCCGGTCCGTCAAGGAACTGGCTGTTGTACGGAATGACAACTTCGTCGTAAACCGTGGAGATGACGGTATAGGACGGTCCCGCTACAGTATCGCCGATGGAGTTCAGCTTCTGCATGAAAGCCGATCCCGCCTGCTGGTCGGCGCAGGCAGCACAGCCCAGGCCGGTAAAGTCCGGATCAGGAACGAAGCCCGGCGGCGGGACGATCACGCCTTCTGTGCCGTGGTTGGAGGGGGCGATGCCGATGAGCTGGTGGACGTATTTGGCTCCGCCGAGGAAGCCCATGTAGTAGCGGGGCATCATGCCGCCCTGGCTGTGGCCCACAAGATCCACTTTCCTGGCGCCGGTGGCGGCGCGGACCGCGTCCACGAACGGGGCAAGTTCCTGTGCCGAGTCGGCCACCGGGGCGGTGGCATACACGCCGTTCGTCTCGCCGTAGTTGAGGGCGAAAACGCAGTGCCCGGCGCTCTTGAGGTACGGCGACAGGGTGGACCAGTTCTTCTCCATGCTCTCGAAGGTTCCCGGCACCAGGATGACCGGGTACGGATGCTCGGCGGTCGGTTTGCAGGACCAGTCGTTGGCTCCCGGTGGGGAAACCTCAACGAAGTCCGCTTGGGCGGGAGCCGTAACCAGGGAACCGGCAAGGACGGCGGCCGCGGTGATGGACAGGGTCCTGGAAAGCAGTGACATCGAAACCTCTTTGTTTATGTGTCAACGGGGTGGGGCCGGCCGGTGCTGTGGTTCTTCGTGTCAACCAAGCCTTGGCCGGGGGTTCTCACATGCTAGGCAGACTGAAAGCCTTTGCGGCACAGGCTGCACGAATGTGCGCACGAAAAAGGGCTCCTCAGCGGAGCCCTCTTCCCTCGGCAAACACCTCCGTCCACCTCATTGTTACTGGTGAGTAGCCTTTAGTCCCGCATCGGGATCCCAGACGGACCAAGAGCGCGTGCACAAATGTTCACTGCTGGCGCAGCCAGCCTTCGGCCGTGGCGGGACCGGGGCTTGTGGCGTGGCGTGGTCTATTGGGTAAGGTTCCCGCGACTGCTCTTTGCCAACTGCCGGTGTGGCCCTCCCCCGTACAGGGCCGCCCCGTCGGCGTTTCACGGACCAGAATGCCCGCATTCGCCGTTGAGTTTGAAGTCCGACCATGCCGGGCTCGAGAAGTCCGTGAATTCGTCCGTCGTCGCGAGCAGTGACCGCAGCGTACTCGTATCCGAGTGGCTGCCGTAGCCGGGCGTGACTCCCGGCGGGTCGGCCACGTCGCCCAGCGGATGGCTCTCGAAAGCGGTTCCGCTCGCGCAATCGTATGACTCCACGATCGGATGGATGGTCGCCGAGGCGGAAGGAGCGAATCCCAGCGACCCGGCAAAAACGACAGCGAAAACCGCCAGTGATTTCTTGGTTGTGTTCATTTTCTTTCCCTTAATTTTAGCCCTTTTCGATTCAATGAGGTCATGGTCCGGCGACGAGAATGTCCTCAATGGCTTCCTCGCAGCCCGGCACGTGCGTGCCGGCATGGACCTGCGAGAACCTGCTCACAATTTGGCCCGCATTATCGAAACCAAAGAAAGCGGCAGCCCCTTTGATCTCGTTGATGATGGCGGGAACGGCCCCGGGTCCGTCAGCCACGGCATGGTCCGAGATGCCCAGTCCGGTGCAGGCGGCGTGCGGGTCGGCAATATCGGCTGAGGCAGGGACCGCCCCTGCAAAAAGCACGACAAATACTGCGGCAGCCGCGGCAGCGGAGGTGCGTTTGATGTTCATAAATATCTCCTGGAATAGGGCTTCGGCGAAGCCCCATATCCACGGCGGAGTAGGATATGGAACCCCGCCAGTGAGGCCATTCTCCGCTCGGAGGATGACCCCCGCAAGAGGGCCGGAAAACTCCCCGGTTGGCTCCCGCCAAGGGTCCGCGCCGGTGCCGAAAAATGCCTCCAGGTTGTCCTTGTCCAACAAACGCGTAGCACTTGTTAGGCTGGAACCTCCATCACCACTTAGCGAGGCAAAAAGTGCACCAGGACGCCGTCCGGTTCCTGTCCCAGCCGGTGGCCGCCCAGCCCGGCTCACCCCTCCGCGTGGCGGTGTACTCCCGGATCGCCGAAGCCATCCGCAACAGCCTCCTGACGCCCGGCTCGATGCTCCCCACCGAAACCGAGCTCGGCGCGGACATGAAGGTCAGCCGCACCGTGGTCCGCGAAGCACTCATGCTGCTCGAAGAGGACGGCCTCATCCGGGCCCGCCGCGGCGTCGGACGCTTCGTCTCGGACACCCTCCCCCGCATCGGCATCGAACGGATCCGCCCGTTCGAGGAAGTCCTCGGCGGCCCCGGCCAGCACCTCGAAATCAAACGCATCCAACGCGAGCGGCAGCCCGCCTCCGAATTCGTCGCCCCCGGCGTCGGCGTGGAGCCCGGCGCCGACTGCTGGCTCTGGGAATCCGTCCTGATCCGCGACGGCGAGGCAATCGCCCACCTGCAGGAAAACATCTCCGCCCTGCCCGTGAGCCTGGGCAGCAGTTCCGCCGCCGCGCCGCTGGACATAGACGACGACGGCGGGAGCACCCTGCTTGCCAGCCTGAACAACCGCTTCGGCAAGGTTCTCGGGCCCGGCGAGTGCCAGATCAGCCTCAGCCAGGTGGGGCCCAGCCGCGCCAAGCTCCTCGACCTGAGGGCGCCGGATCCGGTCCTCGTGCTGACGCAGTACGTCAGGCACGCGAACCGGCCCTTCTACCTGGCCAAGTGCCTCATCGCCGCCCGCGCCGGGCACCTATCGGTGATGCAGTCCCTCCAGTCCTGACTCAGACCGCATCCAGGGCTATGGGCAACCGCCGACTGCTTTGCAGGCGTTCACGCGGCCATGTTCCCAGTAGGAGTCTTGGCCGGTAATCTTCTCGGCGGTCAGTTCGACGTTGGCGCGGACTGAGATGTTCGTGGCACCGGGGTGGGAACTCCAGGCCAGCGCGGCAGTGGCGGCGACGACCGCTGAGGACATTGAGGTTCCATTGCCGACGTCGTATCCCAAAGAGCGGTTGTACTGCGCCCTGAGGACGAACTCGTGGTTCGGGAACGTTGAGTAGACGTTGGCCCCCGGCGCTGCGACGTCCACCCAGCTGGCTCCGTAGGTGGAGAACGATGCTTTGTTGTCGAAGTTGTCGGTGGCGCCGACGGCGATGACGTTAGGGTACGCGCCGGGGTAGATCTTGGTCTGGTTGCCGCCGTTGCCTGCGGCCGCAACGAGCACCACACCCTTGCTCCACGCGTTATTGACGGCGGTTTCGAGGGTGCGGGACGCCCGCACCCCGAGGCTCATGTTGATCACCTTGGCGCCGTTGCTGACGGCCCAGTTGATCCCGTCCGCAAGGCCTGAGCTGGATCCGATCCCGCTGTCGTTCAGCACTTTTCCGTCGAGGATGGTGCATGCAGGGCACGTCCCGGCCACGCCCTGGGTGTTGTGGCTGGCGGCAACGATGCCGGCCACGTGGGTACCGTGGCCGTAATTGTCGTCACCAGTTTCCCCGTTGGTGAAGTTGGCCCGTGCAGCAACCTTCGGGTTGATGTCGGGGTTGTCGTTGGCCACACCTGAGTCGAGGACAGCAACCTTGATGCCGCTTCCGGTGGTGAAGGTCCACGCTTCGACGGCGTCCACATCGGCGTCCGCCGTGCCTGCGGCTATTTTTATGTCGCCTTTGGTGTTGGTAAAAGGCTGACCAACATTTTGCAGGGCGTACTGGCTCGGGAAGTACTGGTCGTTTGTAGCGGCGGTAACCACCAGGTCCGGCTCGGCGTACTCCACGGCCGGGTTCCGGCTGAGGGCGTCAATGAGTTGGAGTTCCTTACCGTCCGGCACTGCGATGAGATGGACGCCGGTACTGCCAATCCCCGGGCCGTCGCTGAGGCCATGGCGGCGCAGTACCCCGGCCGCCGACGCATCGTCTCGGAACTTGACCATGATCTGCCCCGCGATCAGCGACGGCTCGGGCACTGCGTTGCCTGGGCCTGCGAAAGTGATGGCGCCGAGCCCCATCATGAGCGCTGCGAGACCGGCGATAACTGTTTTTTTCATGGGGTTATCTTGCTCCAACAGTCACCGGCTGGATAGGGCGGCGCGGCAAATCGCCCTACCTAATCACGCAGGTGCGGGCACCGCGGAGGCAGGTGCGGGTGTCAGTTTCAGAAGTCCGCTGTACTGGATCCCGCGGAAGTGGGGGGCGAGTGCAGAGGACTGTTGACTCGGGTTGTCAGAAGTCCCGTGCACGGTCATCCGAATCTTCAGAAGTCCCGTGCACTAACAGCAGCGGCTACGGAGTTGGAACCTTGGCGGTCTTCGTTGCCGGCCATGAGCTCCCGCTCCATCTGGGCCAGGGAAGCCATAACGTTGAAGAAGAAGCGCCCGGAAGCGGTCGTGGTGTCGATCGCATCGGTGAGGCTGATAAAACCAATGCCGCTGTCGCTTAACCCGGCGGCGAAGTCCAGCAGGTCTTTAACGCTTCGCCCTAGTCGGTCCAGCTTCCGTACGACGAGGGTGTCACCGATGCGTAGTTGGTCCATGGCCTGGGCGAGGCCGGGGCGCGTGGCTTTGGTTCCGCTGATGGTGTCCTAACCGGTCCTGGGTGCCAGGAGGATCTGCACGGCCTCGATCCGTTTGCCCATACCTGTCGTGCCCGCCGTTCCGCCGTCGGCGACCCATGACTGCCAGCCCAAATCTTGCACGTGGGCGCGGTAGTGGATCAAGTAATGGTTCGCCATCTCACCGGTCAGCCTGATTTCAAACGCTTCCAAACGTAGCCCTTGCCCGGTCGTGCCGATGGGATTGGCCGAGGATGTCCACGGCTGCCAGCCGATCGACTCCACATGCCCCCGCCACTCGATGTCCCCGGTATAAGCCGTGCTGGACACGTTGAGGCGCAACGCCTCGACCCGAAGGGCCCGACCCGTGGTCCCGGCGACGGTCCCATCCGAAACGCTCGCCATCCAGCCGAGGTTCTGAACGTGGGTGGCGTACACGGCAGTGAGTGCCGGGGCGACCTTCGGAACCAACTCGATCGTAACGGCCTCCAACCGCAGACCTTGCCCGACGGTGCCGGCCGTGGCTCCGTCGATCCCGTACGGCTGCCAGCCGACGTTCTGCACGTGGGCTCGATACCTGATGCTGTACTGCGAGGCCAGATCCCCCGTCAACCGCAGCTCGAACGCCTCCAGGCGCAGACCGCGCCCGGTTGTTCCGATCGGGGACGCCGACGTCGTCCATGGTTGCCAGCCGATGTTCTGCACATGCCCCCTCCACAGAATGTCGCCCGACAGGCGGTCTCCTGCCACCGACAGGCGCAACGCCTCCATCTGCAGTGACCGGCCGGTCGTTCCTGCGGTGGCGCCGTCCGAGACGCTCGACTGCCAGCCGATCGTCGCGACGTGGGCCTGGTAGACCCCGATGCACGTCATGTCGTAGTCGTAGGTGCCGTCGGTCCATTGCGCGATGTGGACGGTGCCACCGGAGAAGCTGCGATTCACACAGAGGTCGGATGCTTCACTGGCGAAGTCGAGACGCCCTGCCGGTGACCAGACGGGAACGTCGGGAAGCTGCCACGATCCGGTGATGGCCTCCCAACCGCTCAAATAGGAGTAAATCCCGTGCGGGTACCCAGCGTCCGCGAGTGCGGCCAGGAGCCCGGAGATGACGTACCGGTTCTCCTGCCGCTGGGCTGATGTCGAGCTGGGCCAGGGCTGTTGCGGACGGGGCTCGACGTCGACCCAGATTCTCTCCGGTCGCCATCCCACCTCATCGAGAGACGCGAGAGCCGCGCGACCCTCGGCGTACCCGACGTTGCGCAGCCGGTCCGGCCTGGTGCTCGCGGACCAGGGGCCGTCGTCGCCGTAGGTGTCGTATTGCGCGGTGGTGGGGAACGTAGCCATGGCGTAGGCCTGAGCCCGGACGCCGCGGTCGAGCACCCACTGGAACTGCCCGTCCAGGCAGGGGTTCTCGGTGAACGCGAGTCCGTTCGTCAGCCCCACGACCACGAACTCCGTGTCTTCCGGCGGCATCGGAAGACCGCCCG
This sequence comes from Pseudarthrobacter cellobiosi, assembly GCF_023913815.1. Taxonomy (NCBI): domain Bacteria; kingdom Bacillati; phylum Actinomycetota; class Actinomycetes; order Micrococcales; family Micrococcaceae; genus Pseudarthrobacter; species Pseudarthrobacter cellobiosi. The sequence continues at coordinate 6,860 of NZ_JAMXBK010000010.1, read as the reverse complement.
GACACTGTGGCCACGAAACGTCATGTCCGTAGTCGACTGCTCTTGCGGGTGCAGCGAACAGCACGCCGAGTGCGAGCACAAGTAAAACCGCCAGGAGCCGGGGCGTGGATGCCCGGGAGCGGCGGCCAGGTCGAAGAGCACCAAGGCCGGCCATGATGGCCCCCCTATTCGAAGGATGCCCAAATTATCCCACTCGGCCACCTTCGCCGCCAGCTAGGGGAGCAGCAGGCTCTATCCTCGATTCACCGATTCACCGGGGCGGCTCCGCCTCTCCGGCCCACTTCCAGGGCCGCCGCTGAATACCCGTTGAGAGAGAAGACCACGGGTATCTTGCCTTCGATGGAGGCAACCCCGACGATCTGGCGGACGATTCCAGGGGAGACTGCTTCGGCATGATGCTTTACTTCTCCGACGAAATGCTCGCTGTCCACGTCAACCCCACGTCCCGCGTCGCCTGAGAAACTTTGCATCCTGTGGCGCCAAGGTACTCCATCCAAGCCTTCGCAAGGTACTCTGCCTGGCGGGGAGAGCACGCGGCCATCGGCTCAGGCCTAGAAGCGCATCTGTGGCGGCGACTTGGAGCCGGAGGACAATCGGGCCGTATATGGGCCGCCATCGTCGTTCGCCTTCAAGGAGTGCAGACGACTTCTGAGATTCCGTGCAGATGACTCCTGAAAATGACAGCCGCCGTCGTACTTTCAGCAAACGAAAGCAGCGTCTCCACCAGGTGCGGTGCGAAGTCCCCTTCCAGCGAGAGGACCACGCGGCACCGGGCGCCGGGCTGCTCCGGGTAGCCCAGGTACGAGCCGCGCAGGTCGCAGACGGTCTGCCCGCGGCCGGGTCCGTCGGTGGTGTCGACGGCGGCATGCACCACCGGGGCCACCGCAGCTTTGACGCCGCCCACCGCGAGCGCCGCCGCCAGCGGGTCGTGCATGGCGGAGCAGCGCCGGCCGAAGATGCCCTCGTAGAACCGGAAGTAGTAGCCCAGCATCTCCCCCAGCGCCCGCGGCACCGGACCGGCGGCAGCGAGCAGTTCCTGCCGGTGGCTCTCCTCCAGCACGTTGGCCATGGTCACATCCAGCGGAACCAGGGTGACGTCCCAGCCGGCGGCCAGGACCTCGGCGGCGGCCTCGGGGTCGTTGTGGATGTTGGCCTCGGCCACCGGCGAGATGTTGCCCGGAGCCAGTGCGGCGCCGCCCATGATGGTGATCTCGTGCACCAGCGAGGGCAGCTCCGGTTCCAGCCGGAGGGCTTCGGCGATGTTGGTCAGCGGGCCGATGGCCAGCACCCGCAGCGTGCCGGGGTGTTCGTGGGCGAGCCGGACCAGCATCTGGGCGGCGGTCTCCGGCGCCAGCCCGGCAGACGCCGTCGTCAGGAAAACCCCGCCGATGCCGTTGTCCCCGTGGACCCACGGCGCCCCTCCCCCGAACTGCCCGGCCTGGGGATCGTGGGCACCGAGCGCCACGGGGATGTGCGCGTGGCCGGCGAGCTGAAGCAGGTCCAGGGTGTTGCGGGCGCCGACGGCGGCGCTCACGTTGCCGCTGACGGTCCCGATCCCCACGATGTCGGCCGTGGGTGCGGCGAGCAGGTAGGCCAGGGCGAGGGCGTCGTCGATCCCGGTATCGCAGTCCAGGTAGAACGGGAAGGTGTCGGTCATGGCGGTGGTTCTCTTTCGGTAGAGGGGGTTAGACCGTCTCGCCCTTGGGGGCGGCGACGAAGAGGCTGACGATGAACGCGGCGGCCGTGATGGCCACCGAAATCCAGAGGGCGGTGGTGTAGCCGGCGGCGGTGGCCTGGGCGGCGAAGGGCGCCACGAGGACGACGCCGAGGCTCGCCCCGATGCCGAAGGAGGCACCGTTGATGCCGGGCAGGGCAGCCGGGGCTTCCTTGGGTGAGAGCAGCACCGAGAGCCCGTTGATGGCGGTGAGGAAGAAGCCGTTGTAGAAGATGCCCAGGGCAGCGACGGCGATCAGCACCGCGATCTGGTTGTCGGAGAACGTGGCCGCGGCGATGGCGCACGCCAGGCTCAGCCCGGTGCCGGCGCGGAGGGTCTTGATCCAGCCGCGCCGGTCGGCGAGCCAGCCAGCCAGGGGTGCGGCGAAGACGCCAATGAGGGCGGCCGGGGTTAGGAAGAGCAGCGCGGAGACCGAAGCGGTCAGCCCGAAGCCGGCGCCGGCGTCCTGGCTGAGCAGCACTACGGTGAAGTTGATGATGGCGAAGATCCCGGCCAGGGTCAGGACGGTGGTGGCGATGACGGGCCACACCTGGCGGGAGCGCAGGTGGTGCACTGCGATCAGCGGGTGGGTGCGGCGTTTCTCGATCATCCAGAAGGCGGCGAAGGACGCGATGGTGGCAGCGAGCAGGGCCAGGGTGCTGGGCGCGGTCCAGCCCGCGGCGGATCCGCCGGAGACGAAGTAGGTGATGAACACCAGGAACAGCGAGAGCGATCCGGCGCCCCACCAGTCCATGGCACCGCGCACTCCGGCGGGCCGTCCGGCCGGGACGATCCTGATGATGCAGGCCGCGGCGATGGCGGTGAGGACCAGCACGACGACGAAGATGGAGCGGAAGCCCAGGGTCTCGGCCATGAGCCCGCCCACGTAACCGTCCACGCCGCCCACTCCCCCGTTGATGGCGGCGATGATGCCCACGGAGGTGCCGAAGACCTTCGCCTGCAGATTCTCGCTGAGCACGATGTAGGCGAGCGCGAACACGGCGCTGGAGACGCCCTGCAGGAACCGGCCGGTGACGAGCAGGGGCAGGGTGGGGGCGGCGATGCAGAGGATGGTACCGGCGCCCATGATGCCGAGCACCAGGAGCAGGGCGGCGCGGCGGCCGATGAAGTCGCTCCAGCGCCCGATCACGGGCCCGGCGATGGCGCCGGCCAGGAAGAACATGGACTGGACGGGGGCGGCGCTGTCGGCACTCTGGCCGAAGCTGGCGGCGATCTGCGGCAGCGCGGGGGTGACCATGCTGGCGTTGAGCTGGAAGGACAGCACGCCCAGCAGCAGGGTGGAGATCAGCAGGGCGGCGCGGCGGCCGGCGAAGGCGGGCTGTTCCACGCTGACCGGCGGGGAGGCGGCAACAGACGTTGGGGTGTTCACATCAAACTCCTTTGTTCGAGCTGGATCGTCCGGAATGGCGATTCGAGTTGTTATACAACCATGTATGACGCACAAGTACAACCATGCCGTACACTATTTCCTAATCCGGCCGCTTCCGGCTTCCCCTCGAGAGAGACTCCCCATGAGCAATCGACTTCCTGCCGTCACCGTCGTCGGCAGCATCAACCTGGACCTGATCGCCACCGCCGAAAGGCTTCCGACCGCCGGCGAAACCATCGGCGGCGCGGAGCTCTCCGAACAGCCCGGCGGCAAGGGCGCCAACCAGGCCGTAGCAGCTGCACGCCTGGGCGGGAGCGCCCGCATGTTCGGCGCCGTGGGCACCGACGCCCAGGGGCAGCGGATGCTGGACGCGCTGGCGAGTGCCGGCGTCGACACCGCTGACGTGGCCGTCCTGCCGGGGGCGACCGGGACGGCACTGATTGTGGTGGACCGCGACGGCGAGAACCAGATAGTCGTCTGCCCGGGCGCCAACTCCAGCCTCTCCCTGGAGGGTATGGAGTTCGGCCCCGATGAGACGGTGCTGTGCCAGCTGGAGGTGGGCCTGCCCGTGGTGCTGGAGGCCGCCAGGCGGTCCGCCGGGTACTTTGTGCTGAACGCCGCACCGGCGATGGACCTGCCGGCCGAGCTGCTGGAACGCTGCGACCTGGTGATCGTCAACGAGAGCGAGTACGCCCTGATCCCCGCCCTCGCCGCGGCCAAGCTGGTGGCCGTGACGTACGGCAAGGACGGCTCCGCGATGTTCGAGCACGGGCAGAAAGTCGCCGAAGCGCCTTCAGCTTCAGTGACGGTGGCGAACACGGTGGGCGCCGGCGACGCATTCTGCGCCGCCCTGGTCCTGGCCCTGCGACAGGGGCTGGATTACACCCATGCCTTGGCCGTGGCCAACGCTGTGGGAGCGGACGCCGTGGGCCATCCCTCCTCGCAGCCGGATTTGGCACAGCTCGAGGAGTACGTTGCCCGGGTCGCTGGGGCCGGGGTTGTTGGACGGTGAATCTGGTCTTCAGGCAGGCAACGCCCGCCGATCACTCAGAGGTCCGGAGAATCACTCGGGAGGCGTACCTCCATGCGGGGCATTTCACCGCCGATCACCCGTACATGAGCGTGCTTGAGGACGTGGAACACCGGGCGGAGCATGCCGAAGTGTGGGTGGCCGAAGCCTCCGGCGCGGTGGTCGCGGCCGTGACGCTGACCTTCGCAGGCCAGCCGTACAGCGAGATCGCGGTGGACAATGAGCTGGAGTTCCGGATGCTGGCCGTTGATCCTGCGGTTCAGGGCGGCGGGATTGGTCGCGTTGTAGTCCGAAGGGTCATTGAACACGCGCAGTCGCTGCCCGCAATCAGGGCGATCAGCATTACGAGCGCGACGTTTATGGGACGGGCACATGCTCTTTACGAATCCCTGGGTTTCCAGAGGGTTCCGAAGCGCGACTGGTACGTGCCCGGCGAGGACGTCCTTCTCTGGGTGTTCCGCCTGGAGCTGCAACGATAGTTGCCCGCCGCTTGAGCCTGCCGATCAGGGCAATTCCCCCCGGCCCCGCCGTCCGACCGGTCAGGAACCCCAGGACCCTCTCTCACTTCCCGCACGTTTTTGGGCAACCACCTCTCACTTTCTGGGAGGAGCTTGCGTGCGCAAAGTGAGAAAGGGTTTGGGGAAAACGCGCAGGAAGTGAGAGAGCGTTGGAAGGGGCAACTGGGATCCGGAGGTGGTTTCATCGAGCCGCTCCGAATGCGCTGGATGGAGACGGCTGAGGCAGCGGTCCGCGACGACCTTGCGGATGGTGCTGGCCACGAATCCACCCGAAGAACGGGACGATCGGCATTGACTGAAACTTCCCGCTGATTGATGGCCCAGGCGACCTCGTCGGCGACCGCCTCAATGAATTCATGCGGATCCTTCTGTGCCTGGCGACCGGCTCTTGACCGCCACACCGGCCCGGTCCAGCATAGGAAGACACACTGGCGGTCTCCAGAGAGATGGCGGTTGACGATGGCCCGGGGAAATTTCGACGACCGATTCTGGGCAGGGCAATTCCCCAGATGGGCTGGGGCCGCAGCGATGCTCGGCGGCGTGCTGTGCGTCTTGGCCGCATTCCTACACAATCTGGAACCGATCGGCTGCATCGGCTTGGAATGCGAGACAAGAGCCATGCGTACATCAACCGGGTTTGTCCCTTTGGCAGCCTCTGCCGCGTCCCTTCTCATACTGGTTGGCGTTGCCGGTATGACACTCCTTGCACGGCGATCCGGCCAGTACCTCAAGCTTGCGAACGCTGGCCTGATTACGGCCGCAGTTGGGTTCATCCTGCTGTTTACGGGCGCGCTGATCCAGACGGCATTCTTCGCCGGCGACTTCCCAGGGATGCCCTATTTTGTCATCCCCGGGCTGCTGGCTATCACCGCAGGCCTCCTGATGATCGGGGTCTTCATTCTCCGTTCAGGTGTTCTTCCACGATGGCTCGGGATCTTCTTCGTGGTCAGCACTGTCGCTCTGCTGGCAGCCAACGAACAAACACCTGCTGTCCTACTCGCCATACCTTTTGGACTCGCCATGGTGGCGGCCGGCTACTACATGTGGGCAGGGGCGGCAACTATGCAGCCGCCCCTGCCAGAACCTGCTGCATAGCCGAACAAACCTCATCCAAACGAGTCCCCGATCGGTAGGCGACGACGAGATTCGATGCCCGCTGAGGGATCCCCTGTTCAGCCCCGCGTCGTCGCCCCGCCACAGGAGGGCCACGAGCGTACGTCAGCGAGTACCAACTGCTTCGTACGGACGACCCGTCTCATGCGGGCCAGCCATGGGCGATATTGATCCTGGTGGTTCTCCTAATATGCCTTGTTCTGGCCAATACTCACATCCCAGTTGATTCGCAGGGCAGGCCAGTCAGGAAGCCAAGGCCGGCCAAGGTGGTCCGACCTCCAAAGCCCCCGCAGCCAAAACCCGGCGGGCCTTGGTCCCTCCCAAGCCGCCCCCGCCAGCTCCCATCGTCCGCGATCCGTGGGACGAAATGCGGCGTCTGCAGCAACTGCAGCGAAAGTGGCGGGAAGAAGAACACCAGTCGTGGGACGAAGAGTTCAACAGGCTCGCCAAGGAGCTTGAACCCGGCCCCTAAAGTGGAAGCTCGCTTGGGCTGGCGGGAAGCTGTAGATGGTCACGGACGATTTAACTGGACGATGTCGCAACGAGGGTTCGGGGGCCGAAGCCTCAAAATACTCCTGATCCAATCGAGGGTCCGGACGCTAAAATAGACCATGTTGGTCTTCCCAGCCATCGGACTACTGCTCTGGATTGCCTTCCTTCTTGTCGTGCTGGTTCTGGCCAGCATTCTCTGGGCCCTGTCCAGTCTGGCGTTCTGGATTTTGGGCCTGAAGCCCCGGCCCAGTCAGAAGAAAGCTACCAGCGCCAGACGAGACCCGCCCCGGGTCCAACGCCCCGTCCCGGACCCGGCTCCGACCCGGGCAGCATCCCCGGTTCGAGACCGGGCACTGCGGCCCGCACCAGTCCCGGCCTCGCCCGACATCTGGCCCAAATGGACTCCTGCCCACAGACGCTACGTCGATGAGGAGTTGGCCCTTTGGCAGGAGCAGTTCGACGCGCTGAACTCCAGGAAGTAGAAACTGCTCCAAATCGACAGTTTTTGTCACGCAGTTAACCACCCATTCACGCCGCCCTTACAAACTGTCCAACCGGCCTGCCTACGGTCGAAGCCATGGATAACATTTCACGTAGATCCCT
>NZ_JAMXBK010000009.1:0-11193 GCF_023913815.1 Pseudarthrobacter cellobiosi | reverse complement strand
TTCGGTGGTCAATGGGTTCTAGACAAGCTCCATTTTCCTTGAAAAGACGGGCATTCTCGGTTTAAACCGCCGTCGGCGCCCCGAGCAACATCGGTGGATCAAGGCTAAGCCGTCCAGCTTCTCACCACGTGGCGCCAGAGCCAGAAATCCCGGTCGGCCGCCACTGCCGAACGCACCTGGTCTGTTCCGCGTCCGGGATCGGACTGGCCCTCGAGCCGATAGGACAGCGTGGCCGCGGACCGGGCCCACGTTGCGATGACAAGCAACGGAAGCAGGGCAGCGTCCACCTCCCGCAGGTCCAGGTGCCCGGCAAGGGGTGCCAGCGCCCACCCGCCGGGGCCGAAAGCCTTTTCAAAGGCCCTGAGCTGGCTGCCGCGATCGAAAGCCTGTTCGCGTGATTCACTCAGATACTGGAGGTAAAAGACCAGGTCATGCCCGGGAACGCCATCGGTGCGGGCCCGTTCCCAGTCCACCACCTGCAACCCTCCTTGGGGATTGAGGAAGAGATTGGGATGGCTCAAGTCGCCATGCTCGACGACGGCGGGCAGTTGCGCACCGCGCAGCGGCGCCAGTATCTCGTGGGTCCGTTCCACCAGCGCAGTGGTCTCGACTTCCTGGGACACGAGACCGTTGAGGGCCTCCAGCGGACGGATAATGGTCCGTTCGTACCAGCCGTCATTCTGGGCTGCTGCCTGCGTGCATGGCAAGGCGTCCACAAAAGCAGTGCCCGCGCTGACCGCGCCGGGCAAGTCCGCCGCCACCAGGCGGGGGTCCAGGGGTGCTCCCGTCACCGCCGTTTCGACCAGCACTGTGTGGGCGCCGACGTCCTGGACGGTCACCACCGTTGGAACGCCGATGGCTGGCCCTTCCCTCCCGGTGCTGAGCTGCCTCAGGACCTCGGCCTCATGCCGCACGCTGCCGTTCTCGCCCGGTTGCCGGGGCACCTTGACCACAAGACTCGGTTCGCGGGCTCCAGCCGCGAAAATCAGAGCCACCACATGCCTGGACGTGACGAATCTCGGCGTCAGCAGGACGCTTTCCCAGTGCCTGCCGATCCCGTATTTTTCCAACCCGAGCTCCTCATAATGCTCCGCCAGGAAACGGTCGACGAAAGTCATGACGGCCCCGCGGATGGGCGACGGCCCGTAACGGTACCTTCCGGAACAGCAAGGTCAAACAGGCCGAGCATCAGTGCCGCGCGGGCGGCGAGGGCCTTGGCTCCACCGAAACGGACATCCTTGTGCAGTGCCAGGGTGTCCCTGATCGCTGCCGCCGACGTCACCGGAACGATGCGGGCCGTCCGGTCCAGGGACGGCGCATTCCAGTAGACGCTGACGTCCTGGTAGCCATTGCGGACAAACTCTTGCTTCCAGCCTTTCAGAGTGCGGGGCCCGGATCGCCGGAACAGCGAACGCCGGGCCTCGACACACACCCAGCCGCCGGGTTCCACTGCTGCCGCGGCGGTCCTGAAGTCCGCCAGATCGGGGGCCCTGAGGAGGACAACTTCGTAGGTACTGCCGTGGTTCCCGTTTAGGTCCGGTGAAAGAACCGCCGCCGAGGGGTCAAGCAAGTGGAGGGCGGACTCCAGGTCCGGGCCCGTTGAGCCGCCATACCCCACGCTGTAGGTCTGCAGGTCAGGGAGCAGGAACCGCCAATCCAGCAGCCGCCACAGATGCAATGACAGTGCGCCTGCTGCTTCCGGGCCGGGCACAGCGGACGAAGCGACGGGCCCGGTGCCGGAATCCGGCCCGGCCCCCAGCGCCGGCGCGAGCCAGCGCCACACGATTCCGGTCGCCTGGCTGAGGACCCGCTCCGGTGCCTGGGTGGCGTCGATCACGCTGCTGCCCGGCAGCTGGTCAGCAAGGTCCCGGTAGGCCCGCCGCCAGTCCTCCAGAATTTTGGGGGAATGCTCGCCTTTCCTGTCGAACATGACCTGGCCGGAAACGTCGAGGACCAGCAGCAGGTCAGGAGGCCGCACCACCGCAAAGGCAACGGCATTCGTGGCCTTCTCCAGGATGCGGCCGAAGGCGCCCTCCAAGGCGGCGTCCGAACCGGGCCTGGGCAGCAGGGCGTCATAGGGCACGCGGTCCATGAGCACCATCCGGCCCAGCAGGCTGTAGGTCCTGGCCAGCAGGCCGCCGCGGACTACACGGTAGACCTTCTTGGCAGTGCGTCCTCCCGGAAGCTTCCCGAGCCAGGAGTCCCAGGGGCCCGCGCCCCACATGCCCATGTACACATACTTGGTGGGCAGGGGCACGGCTGCCTGAAGTCCGCGGAGCAACGTCGTCTTGCCGGCGCCGTCGGGAGCCATCACGCCTACCATGGGCCCACGATCCTGGAGCCGCGCGCCGAGCAGTCGAAGGCCCCTCTGCTTGGCGGCGACGAGCCGGGGTCCTGCCGGGCCGCCGGCCCACCTGGACGTCATCGCAGCGGCAGCGGCCGGCACGTCGTCGTACCTGCCTGTCCGGACCAGTTCCAACACAGTCGCGGCTGTGCCCGGCCCCATGCGGCGGTCAACAAAGCGGGCAATGTAATCATGCCCCGAAGCTGTCGTGGCCGCATTCCTGGCTGCCTCAATCCTCGGCGGCGCGATCTGTCCTTTGTCCAGGAATAAGTGGAGCAAATGCAACCACGCCTGATCCGCCTGCGTCGGGAGCCACAAGGGACCACTGCGCGCGCGTCGCCCCAGGCAGCGCCGAGCCAAAGAGGTCCGCCATTGCTGATATTGCCCGAAGGCTATCTCCGAAACGATGTCCAGCTTCACCCAGGCATCCGCGGTGGCGGAATAGCAGAAATAGAAGCGGTGGCTCCCGTGGCCCGGTGCCAGGACACGGCGGAAGCCGGCGGCTTCAAGCAAACCGTCCAGAGCCGGCAGCAACTCGCTGGCGACGAGAATATCCACGTCGCCGGAGGGACGGGCCAGGTCATCTTCCCCCCGCAACAGGAGCCACGGTATGCCCGTCCCGTCGAGGGCGTGAAGGGCGGCGGTGAGGTTAGGTTCAATAACCGGCACCTGTTCCATGGCATTAGGGCGCGTAGGCATACTGCACCGCCCAATCGATCTGCAGATGGCCGGACGTTCTTTCGGAGGGATAGGTGTCATTGGCACGATCCGAAGTCTCAGCCTGCAGAGTCCACCGCATCGGAGTATCGGGAACTCCTGCCGGCAGTGTCGTCTGATCGATAAGACGGCTGTCAAAGAACCATCGGACCTTCCCCGGTGTCCACTCTGTCGTCGCCACATGCCAATCGCCAGGGCTCGTGGGCGTCCGAGTGCGTGCCGGCGGATCGAACTCCATCGGGCCGTTCGCCAAGGACCCTTTTATCGCCGAGCCGCCGTAGAGGGGTCCGTCGAGGCCACCCTCCGGCCAGTCAATTTCACCTTCATTCCAGTTATCGCTGACAGGCCACAACAGAAACGCCATTTTGTAGCCGGGCGTGGAGTCGTACCTGAATCTGATGGAGTATCGCCCGTAGGTCTGACCGGCATAACCAAACGGAATGACGCTTGCCACCCGCGGGGAACCGGATGCTGTATGGAGAAAATAGTCAAGTGTTCCATCAGTTACTGAAAGGACTTCATCCGGCGCGTATGACCCCCTGCCCGAACTGTCGGCGAAGTCGGCGTATCCTCTCATCTCCGCGCCGTAGACTTCGTCCACCGCACCGCGGCCGGCCGCCGTCGTGAAATCCTGCGCACCCGTTTGCTTCCATCCAGGAAGATCTCCAACGGGCATTTCTGTTGACCTTTCGGTTATCAGGGCTGGAATCCAGACTGTCCCCGTACTGAGTGCCGCTGCCGCGGCAATGGCGGCACCGAGACTTTTTCGGAACCGGGAACGCCTAGCCGGCGGACTTGAATTTGTAGATTCTGACCGTATCGTTGCTGAAGACATTCTCGACGCCGACTCCATTCTCAAGCATTCCCTCCAGCTCCGGTAAATATTCGGCCTCAAAGCGCTTCTTTTCTACGGCCTGAAGTTTTTGTTCGTCAGTAATAATCACGTAGTTATTTTCCGCCCCGCGAAGATGGTCGGCGTATGCACGCAGTCCTTCAACGCTGATATTTCCGTCGGCCTCCCTGAAGTAGTCGACCAGCGAGGACACACTTCCCCATTTGAGATAGTGCGGATAATTTGATCCGACCAGAAGCGGGAAGAAGTACTTCGTATCAAAAACGATGTCCCCCGCTTTGGTGTTCGCGTCAAGCCATTGGCTCGCGACGACGTCGTCCCTGGGAACGCGGTAATCGGCCTCAGGCTGGAAGTGCACCACGGTAAACAGCATGGCCATGGCGGCCAGCCCGGCACTCGCACCAATGACCGTCCTGCCGGTCCTGACGGGGCCGGACCAGAACAGCCAGGCAACGCCGATGGATAGCCAGGGCAAGGCAAAAAGGAAGACCCTGAAGCGCGCCTCACCGCCGTATGACTGGGCCAGCAGCCCGAGTGCTGGCGCGAAAGCCAGCCAGGCAACCACCAAGGTGGTACGCACGTGGCCATGCAGCAACCGGCGGACGAAGCCGGCGACGGCCAGCACCCCCGTGGCCAGCGTGAGCACCACAGCAAGATGCGCCAGGGACTGCCCCGTCAGCACCCAACCTCCGACCACAAGCGGGTCGGTTCGCGGCGGGCGATAACCCGTATTCGCGAACAGGTTGAAGCCGCTGAAAAGTCCGTATTTTCCCTTGACATAGGCAAGGTTGGGAATAAAGTATGCTAGGGGTATTGCCAGCAAAGCCGGAGCCATCCAACGTGGCCTGAAATAGCCCGACATAAAGAGCGGGAATAGCCCCAAGACCGCCAGGTAGGGCGTCAACTGGTGGCTTACCACAATCACTGCCTGAATTATCAGAATGGCCACACATGCAAGTAGTTGCCTCGGAGTACCACGGCGTTCCCAGATGCTGGGCATGATCACGGGGTGCCGCTGCTTCACCCGTTGCACGATCCGCGACCTCCTGATGCGCATTTCGAAGCCGGCCATCCACTTAAACGGCACGCCCCTCAGGAAAGTCAGTGCGATCAGGCACATGGCGAGGTACAGGGAGTAGGAATAGGACTGCGGGGCGTAATAGTTCTGGTTCACCCAATTGGCGAGAGTGAATACAATGGTCGCAGTCCAATAAATGCGCGCCCTGTTGGAGATCGTTCGCACAATCGCGAGGACAAGAACCGCATCAACCAGCGCAAATCCTGTTTCGGCCCACGCAGCGTAGTCAAGGGCGTTCCGATATCCCATCACTTCGCCCAGGTAGGCGCTGAGCGCAAAAAAGCCCGGCCACCGGTTATAGATATCGATTGAGGGATCTACATTCCCGGTGGCTGTGATGAAGTTCGTGACGGCGATGTGTTTGTAGGTCCAGGGAAACCGAGGCACCTCGGCGAGCAGGCCCGCTGTTGAATAGAGGACAACGACGAGACTGGAGACCGAGACGCTCATCAGCAGCGTAGGGAACGTCTTTCGGGCCACCACTGCGTAAACACACGTGCCCACTACAAGCCCGACGGCGATGTACCAGGCGAGCGGAAACTCGGACAACAGCCCGAAATCGCCCAGCCGGCCATGTCCGGTAGTGGCCAGCCCAAAGACCCACAGGGGAGCCGCGACAGCGAGGGTCAGCCAAGGCAACACCGCCCTGATCCGGGAGCGCCGCTGGAGCCCCCGTCCTCCGGTGGCGGTGAGAGCGGGGCCGCCTCGGGCGGCGCCTCGAACAAACGTGCCCGGTAAGTAGGGGCCGGGCTTCAGGACGATGAAGCCCACTGCGGCAAGGACGACGGCGGCCGCCACCTGTCGCGGATACCAGAAGCCGGTCCACGCCATCGCCAAAGCCAGTGTGGTGTAGAGCGCTGCGCTGGCCGTCAGCGTCCAGACCAACCGCGCCGCCCGGTCCACGGAGGAAAGTCGAGACAGCAGCACCCACCCCGGCAATGCCAGGCAGACCATGAGCTTAAAGGCAGCCAGGGGCGCTCCGCCGATGTCCATGAGGATCAGGAAAGCTGCCACGAGTCCGAGTACTGCCAGCCCCGCATCAAAGTACCGCGGATGTTTGGCCGCCGAATTTGCGTGGGGCAGCACCGGGGAAACATCATCTCGGATTAGCAGAGCCATCGGCGCAACCTCCTGGGTTGGTGTGAGTGAATGTCCAGCGTGATTCCCATGAACAGCCGAAGCGGCTATTTACAACGTCTTGGCAGCCCCTGCCCAGCGTTCAAGCAGATAGTTGAGCGGACCGCGTGCCAGCGAGTGCAGCTCAAGCCGTAAAACCTGGGCGCGCTGCTCGTCCCAGAAATCATGGCCTTGGCTGGGCCCGGTTGTCGGCTGTTGTGGTGCACCCGTGCTTTGCAGGAAACTCCAGACGACGCCCGGAGTGCGGGCCAGCGCGAGCCGGGCCGTGTGGGGGTTCAGGAGGATCTTCGTGAGCCATGCACCCAGACCGCTGCCGTAGCCGCGGGCCTGGGCGCTCAAGTCGTCCAGGCCATCACGATGGCGATGCCACACAATTGCGGACGGCTGAACCACCAGGCTGTAGCCCTCGATAATCACCCGGGTGAACATGTCTATGTCTTCACCGCCGCCGGTGCGCGTTCCGACCCCCAAAGCGTTGTCGAAGCCGCCAAGGCTCAATGCCGTACGGCGATCCAGCGCGAAATTCGCTCCGGTTCCGAAAGCGCCCGGACAGAACGGAAACTTCGGAAGCTCCTGGGGCGGATCGGCGAAAGAGTAGACCTTCGGCGCCACGCTCTTGGACCAGCTGACGCGGTCATCGAAGTATCCCTGGGCCGGTGAACGCAGCTCCCCTGCCGGCACGAGTCCCGTGACGCAGGCCGTGCCGGGCATACGTTCGAAACCGGTGGCAATTTCCCGCAGCCACGCCTCATCGACAACAACATCGTCATCGGTGTAGGCCACGATGTCGCCCTGTGCGTGGCGGAGGCCTGTATTCCGCGCCTGGGAGAGTCCCGGGACGGGCTGGGTGATGAGCCTGATCCGAGGGTCGTCAAACTCGTCGCGCACCATGTCGGCGGTTTCGGCCGTTCGTGGCGCGTTGTCCACCACGAGGACATCGAAATTGGGGTAGTCGAGCTTAAGGATGGCAGTCAGTGCTCCCCTGAGCAGTGCGGATCGGTCACGCGTGCAGACGATAACGGTGACGGACGGTATTGCGGCCCCGGCGGTCATCGGCACAACCGCCGGAAGGCCAGCGACAGCCTCCTCCAGAGCGTCCCGCTGGACCATTCCCCCTGGTGCCTCTACATCGACGAAGCCACGAACCGCTGTCCCTTGGCGCACCAACAACCGTGCGCGGTCGTAGCCCGCATGACTGAGCAGCTGCAATTGCGTGTGATTGGCGAGGCATTCCAGATCAACGGCACCGATCCAGCGGGCTCCCGACCACTCCGGCGGGACGGCACTCTCCATGGCCGGTGCCAGCTCAAAAGCAGCCCGCTCCCCTACAGGTAGGAGCTCATCGACACGTTCGCTCACTGGACCTCCCTCCACGGTGCGCCCGCAAGGGCGGTCCCGGACAGCGGGCGGCCCTCGACGTGGGCTATCCGGCGTCCGCGTATGTACCCGGCGGCCGTGCATGCCAGGACTGCAATGACGACTCCCGCCCGACCCAGCCCCTGTGGATTGTCGCCCCGGCCCCAATCGCGCACTCCCGCAAAAACGGCCCGTGGCAGGACGCTGCGCACGTACCGCCGTTCCGGGCCCAGAGCCCGTTTATGGCCTACCACCCGGCTGACCTGGGCTTTGGAGATACCTTCGGACCAGGAACGCGACAGCATGTAGCGCAATGTCCCTCTTTCCGCCGGAACGTGGTGGCGTACCAAAGCCGCGGGTTCGTAAACGATCCGCGATCCGGGTGAGCCCATCCTTGAGCGGATGCAGATCTCGGTCTCCTCGCAGCCAAGGGGCAAGGTGCCCTGGCGTCCCAGCGAAAGGTTGAAGCCGCCAACCTGACGGAGGGCTTCAAGCCGGAAGGACATGTTGGCGCCAATGACATTCCGGACCTCGGAGGCCACCTTGGGCATTCCGCGGTGACTGCACCCAACGATCCAGTCGAGTTCTTCACCGAAGTAGCCCGGACGGCCCGTTTCCCACACCGGTTCCACGCGCCCGCCGACGGCCAGTACGTCAGGGTCGTCGTAAAGGGCAAGCAGCCGTTCAAGCCAGTCCGGGGCTGCCTCGGCGTCGTCGTCGAGGAAGGCCACAATGTCAGAGTCGGCCAGGCCGACGCCAGTGTTGCGTGCTCCGGACAGCCCGCGTGGACCGCTGCTCTCGACCACCGTCACGTCATCAACAATTTCGGTGAGCCGCTCGTAGAGGTCCTCGTTATGGTCAATCACCACCAGGACCTCCTGGGGTGCAATTGATTGGGCCCGGACGGACGCTATGACGTCCAGCAACCGGTCCCAACGCCTTTCGGTGTAAGCACAAATGACGATCGACACGCTGGGACGTGCAGCACGATCCAGCATGCTACTCTCCCCGAACCAGGGAGAGAACCGTCTGGGGATCCGTAGGCGTCCGCGGGACGCTGACGTTTGCGTAGGCATACTTCACCCGGCGGAGCGCTTCGGGCCTGGCGCCGGCGGTGGGCGCCTCCCACATGGTGCATTCGCGCGCGAGCGTTCCCAGAACCCTCCACCCGTCACGGAACGTCTGCAGATTCGAGGCGCCGGAGATGCGATCCAGCTCCAGGCTGGGGACTTCAGCAATCCGCAGACCGGCCTTGGCCGCCCGGACAATCAGCTCGGTCTCAATTTCAAAGCCGTCCGATTCCAGCTGCAGGATCTCCAGGCATTCCCGTCGAAACGCTATATATCCATAGCAAAGGTCGGAGTAGTTGCTGTGCAGGACCGCGTTGGCCAACCCGGTCAGCGCGCGGTTGCCGGCCTTCCGCAGGCGGGTGAGGTCTTCGGATCCTCCCCCGGTGACGTGGCGTGAGCCCTTGACGAAGTCGTAATCGTGCTGAAGCGGGGAAACGAACCAACCAATCTCTTGGGGATCCATGCTGCCGTCCGCGTCCAGCATGACGATGATGTCTCCCGAGGCTGCCGCAAACCCGGAGCGAAGGGCCACGCCCTTTCCCTTGCGTTGCTCATTGACGATGACCAGGTTGTCGCGGATTGCTTGGGCTACGCCCACTGTGTTGTCGGTGGAACGGCCATCGACGATGACCACTTCGTCAACGTACGAGGGCATCCTGCGAAGAACCCACGGAATATTTTTCGCTTCGTTCAAGGTTGGAATGACGACGCTTACTGAGGCCCTGGTGGCTTCGACGGCTGGCATCGTAAATGTAATTGGGAGCTGGATGGAAATGGACAAATACCTCACCACTTCATGACGTTTGCGGATTTAGTTCAACGCCGCGCTCGACGGGGAAATCGAGCGCGGCACTAGCGCTTTATCCGGTCATGGGTCTGGTCTCTGGCCCCAGCTCTCATTTAGCCTTCGACTCTGGCCGTAAGGAAGAGCCTATTGGGGGCGTGATGAGGCTGTCACCAGTAGTAGGTACTCACTTTTGAGGGGGCGGATCACCGTCTGCTTTCCAAGTACGGGGGTTTTCCGTCGGTCCAAATATTAGGTATAGGGGTTATTATTCAGCCCACATTTTAGGTATAGGGGATTTCATTGCGCGGGCTCACTTTTCGGGTCTACGCTTGGCCTTTAACTGGGGTTCCACCGCTGTTTCTGGGCCAGTGCGCAAATTGGGACTTCAGATCGACGATATTGAAGTGCCAGGGAGCCCTGCGATGAATATCGAGCGTCCCGTCAGGTGGCTGAGTCAAACGCTTGTTACGGCCATGATCGTTGCTGGATCGCTTCTGGCTACATCGCCGGCGGCATCGGCGGACCCGGCCTACGGCACTCCGAGCCTGAGCTATTCGGGCGTCAGCAATCCGCCGACGTCGGATAAGCCGCAGAGCAAGCTGTGGTGGAACGCTGGCTCGTGGTGGGCGGACATGTGGAAGACCGGCACCGGCTGGTCCATCTTCCGGCTGGACCGCGGCACAGGGACATGGGTGGACACCGGGGTCCGGAATGACAGCCGCAACAGCACATTGGCGGACACGCTGTGGGACGGCGAGCATCTTTACATCGCCTCCCACGTTGTCGCCAAAAGTGTGTCGAAGTCCGGCCAACAGGCCAGGCTGTACAGGTACAGCTACTCCGCTGGCACGTACACGCTGGACAATGGTTTCCCGACGACCATCAACACCAACAGCAGCGAAACGATGACCATCGATAAGGACACCACCGGTGCGATCTGGGCCACCTGGACGCAGGTTGCCGGCAATTCGACCGCCGGGTTCACCAGCACGGTCTATGTCAACAACTCCTTGCCTGGAGGTACCAACTGGACCACCCCCTTCGTGCTTCCTGTCGCCAACCCGAATCCGGCACCTGACGATATCTCAGCCGTCGTGGCCTTCGGCCAGAACAAGATCGGGGTGATGTGGAGCGACCAACTCACCGAGTCCGTCAATTGGGCAACCCGCACTGACGGAACGGACCCGGCGTCGACCTCCTCGTGGAAGGTTCAGCCGGCAATTCAGGGCAATAAACAGTCCGATGACCACCTGAACCTCAAAACCCTGCAGGCGGACACCTCGGGCCGGGTCTTCGCAGCAATCAAGACGAGCCTGAACGATACATCGTCCGACCCGACACTTCCCGAGCTTCTCCTGCTGGTTTTCAAGCCAGGAACCGGGTCCTTTACCAAGTCCACCATCTCCGTCGGGGGCGACTGTGTGACCCGTCCACAGATCGTGCTGGACACGCAGAACAATCTCGTCCGGGCATTCCAGACGGCGCCACCAACATCAGTCAGTGGCTGTGCCTTCTCCGGCGTGGCGGGCAGCATCTACGAGAAGACTGCGTCCATGGACAATCCCGTGTTCGCTGCCGGCCGCGGGACACCCGTCATCCAGAGTGCATCGTCGTCGAACATGAACGACGTGACCAGCTCCAAGCAGAGCGTGAACAACAGCACCGGCATTGTGGTGATGGCCAGCGACAACGTCGCAAAACGCTACTGGTTCTCGGACCGCCCCTTGGGTCCGGTGACACCGCCCGCACCCGTGGCAGCCTTCACCGCCACCCCCACCACCGGCACAGCACCACTTAACGTCAGCTTCACCGACACCTCCACCGGCACCCCAACCTCCTGGGCCTGGACCT
>NZ_JAMXBK010000008.1:0-11115 GCF_023913815.1 Pseudarthrobacter cellobiosi | reverse complement strand
TTTCGGTGGTCAATGGGTTCTAGACAAGCTCCATTTTCCTTGAAAAGACGGGCATTCTCGGTTTAAACCGCCGTCGGCGCCCCGAGCAACATCGGTGGATCAAGGCTAAAGGTTCCCACATAGTGCTTGACCACCCTGAGCTGCTGAACGCGTGCAACGGCCGGGAAATCTTCTTCGAGCACACAGATGTGACTGTTGGTTCGAAATGGCGGTTTCTTCACAGCTCGCTTTGGCGGTTAGCTGATTCCTATTACGAGGGTTGAGCGTGCGGCCTCGATGACGTCGTCCGTGATCGTGTTGAGCTCGTTGATTTTCATGACCCGTTCGACCTGGGTGAAGAGCCGGTCGATGAGGCGGATGTTGCCGCGGGTGATCCGGGCGACGGCCGCGATGGCCTGGGCGTCGGTGAAGTCTTCCGGGTTCAGGGTCTGGCCAAGTTTGTGCCACCGGCGCTCCAGGACGAAGTGCAGTTCTTCCTGGGCGAGCGGACGGTATTCGTGGGCGAAGCCGACCCTGCTGTAGAGCTGTGCGTAGCGGCTGAACCATTTTTCGATCCCGGGCATCCCGATGAGAATCAGGGCTATGTTGTCCCGGTCGTAGCGGTCACGCAACAGCTCCAGGGCCGTGGCGTTGAGCCGCTCGGATTCGTCAATGATGAGCAGCTCCACATGCTTGCCGGTGCGGGTGGGTGGTCCTGTCTTCTTGCCGATCTTTTCCAGATGCTGGTCAACACAGATCGATACGCGGGTGCTGATGTGCTCGAGTTCGGCATGGATCTGTTTGGGCGAGGTGAGCGCAGCGGGGGTGTAGAAGACGCTGCGTGCCCCGGGCCAGCGCTGCATAGATCTGGTAGTCAGAGTCGTCCCGGGGACCCCACTGATCAGGAGGTTCTCGGCCTTGTGCCAGTTTGCGTAGCGCCTGGCGGAGAGGGTCTTGCCGATTCCGCGAACCGGCGGTGCTCTTTCGTTGCGATGAAGCTCTGTGTAGTCATTGGCCGTCCTCCAGGTAGGTGCTTAGCTTTGGGCGCTTCTTGGGTGGATCAACAGCGTCCGGGGCGGGAGTCGGTTTCGCTGATGCCAGGTCCGGCAGGTGCCGGGCCACGACTGCGATGCGCTGGTTGATTTGTCCGCGCAGTTCCCGGCGGCGGGCCGATCGCGCGGCCTGGATGTCTTTCAAAGTGAGAGTGGAGGTTTCATGGTCAGGGTCCACGGCCCTGCAGATGAACTGGTTCTTGTGGAAGACGCGGATCTCGGTGATGTCCCGCGGGTCGTAGCGGACAATGACCGGTTCTCGGACGTAGGCGGCCAGGAGTGGCGAGACGTATCTGAGCCCCTGGAAGTGCACGCCGTCGCGGTGGACGATCCGGGATTTGGCCACGGTCAGCAACAATAGATTCAGTTCGTCCATGGTTGCCGGGAGCCTGGGCAGCCAGCCGTCGCCTACCCAGGCAAGATGCGGGGTGTCTTTGATCTCGAGGTGCTCGCGCTGGCGGTAGTCATCCGTGATGAAACGGCAGATGGCCGTGTCTAGCTCTTTGAGGGTCAGCACCGGTGCCGGCTGCGGGTGTCCGCGGGTCAGGTGTCCGGGCAGTTCGGTCAACAGCTCGGTATTAACGCTGCCGGGTGGGTCGGCCACGCGGCGAGGTGCCCTTGATGGGGTCCTTTTCCGCGTGGCCTCCCTCCGAACCGGACGTGCCAGTTTCCCGGCATCCGACTCTCCAATGATGTTGACGTGACGCCAGAAAACCCGCCTCATGAAAGATCGAGGCTAGGGCATGTCTCCTAATTCCTTGAGGCAGATGGTGATGGCGCGGAGCACAACTCCGCCGCGGTAGGTCAGGGCGGGCTTGTCGTCGCGGTGGCGAGGCCACGCCATTTGCTTGAAGATGTTGAAGGACCGTTCGGCGACGTTTCGTCGCTTGTAGGCTTCCTTGTCCAGCCCTACTGGTCTGCTGCGGCGTTTGCGGTTCGCTTCCTGAACGGACCGTTCCGGGATCACCGCCTGGATGCCGCACCGGCGCAGAAGTTCCCTGTTGGCCTTTGAGGAGTAGGCCTTGTCCGCCAGGGCTGGGTCCGGGCGGGAACGGTCCCAGCCCGGACCCAGCCGGGGAGCGCTGAGGGAGTCCAGCAGGTGCGGGAACATTGGGGAGTCCCCGCCCTGCCCGGGACCGAGCAACATGACCAGTGGGCGCATCTTGCCGTCGCAGAGGTGATGGATCCTCGTTGTCAGCCCGCCGCGGGACCTCCCGATCCCGTGGTCAGGCGGTTCCTCTAACAGATTCATGTAATTCGACAGGTCCCCCTGTGTGGCGGGGAAGGTTCGTGGCGTGCTGGTGGGCCCGGTTGACCGTGGAGTCGAGGAGACTTCCCAGTCGGTCATCCCGGCCGCGTCGGCCTCCGCCAGGATCCGGGAGTGGATCTTGTCCCAGGTTCCGTCGCCGCTGAAGCGGCGGTGGCGTTTCCAGACTGTCTGTCACGGGCCGAAGGCCTCCGGCAGGTCGCGCCAGGGAATTCCCGCCCGGAAACGGTAGATAATGTCTTCGACGATCGGACGGTGGTCTTGGAACGGCCTCCCACGGCTCCCGTCGGAACTGGGCATCAACGGTTCAATCCGATCCCATTGGGCATCGGGCAGGACGGGCAGTTCGCGACATGATTCCAGCATGCCAAAGCAGACAATAACCAATTGGGAGACACGCCCTAAGTGCCTTACGCATGCTGGTCAGGGGAAGCTGGGTACGTAGCTGGGCACCCCGACGGCGTCCGTCGAGACCGGAGCGCCGGTGTCGTTGATGACGTGGTCCAGGGTTCCTGCGCCGAGGTTGACGGTCAGCAGGCTGTGGAGCTTCACTCCGGGTGTGACCGGTACTTCGAAGCCCCGGGTGGCGTGAATCGTGGGGTCGACGTTGTTGTAGACGTAGCTTCCCCCGCCCCAGAGTTCGTGGGTCTTGACGGAATCGGCGATTTTGTAGCCCGCCCAGCCAAGGACCCCGTCATGCTGCCAGGCTGCCTGGTTGGGAGCGTCGTAGGGCAGTTCGTTCTGGAAGAACACCGTCCTGCCGTGTTCGCCGTTCCAGATGACGTTGTACTGCTGGTAGTGCTCCACGAACAAGCCGGTGGCCGTGACGTGGTCGCCGTTGATGATGACGCCGTTGTCCCCCGTATTGGTGGTCCAGCCGACGCCGTTGCCGTGATCCGCCCGCCAGGCCCAGATGTGGTCCAGGAGCACGTTGTCGCTGTTGACTTCCAGGCTCACCGAGGCTTTGCCCACGTGCGGGCCGCCGATGCGGAAGAACACGTCGTGAAGCGTGGTGGGATTGGCCGGGTTGCTGTGATTCAGGGACTTCCGGGCTGCGCCGGCCTCAGGTTTAGCGGCCTTCCCGATTCGCATCAGCGCGGGCGAGTTGACCTCGCCCGCATCAACTGTGATGGCGGCGATATCGACGCCGGGGACATCCGCGACCGTCAGTGGCACGGCGCCATTGACAGCCGTGAGGGTAGCCATGCCGAGTCCGAGCACAACCGTGTTGGCACGCTTGACCTCAATGCTTTGGTCGATGTCGTATACCCCGGGGGTCAGCAGCAGGTTCTTGCCGCGAGCCAGCTGGGAGTTGATGGTCTTGACTGAATCACCGGGCCTGGCCACGTAGAAGTCGGACAGCGGGATACTGCGGCCGGCCGTAGGGCCGTTTTCCCACGTCGTCCCGGCGGAGTCCTTGCGGACCGCGGGAACGAAGACGCCGTACTGGCCCGCGGCGTCGAGGGTGAGGTATGGCTTCTCCCGGCTGACCGGGGTGCTCGCCAGATTGGTGTACGGCGGATTCGGGAAAGACTGCTCCGGGGCGCCCTCCACTCCGGAGAAGACCTGATTCCAGACCCCGTTGGACCAGTCGCCGATGCTGCTGTCACGCACGAAGTACTGCTGCTGTGAACCGTTGATCACAGGGCCGGTCTTCGAGTCGGAAATGAAGCCGCCGCTGGCATACTGCGGTCCGGCGGTGCAGTAGTCCATGAGGGAAAGGTTGCCGCCGGTGACGTTGACCCGCCGCATGGGGGAGGCCTGCGAGGCAGCCCAGAAGTTGGCCGAACTGCGGCAGCCCTCGAGGCCGGTGACGTTGATGGTGAGGTTGGACAATGAGCGCCAAAAGTTGTTCAGGGCAATGCAGTTGTCCGCGGTCAGGCACCGGTTGTAGACGTCAACGTGCCCGTTGATGGTGACGTCCGTGGGTGAGGCGCCCAGGCCCGCGACCTCCGTCGAGTAGCCAACCTGGACAATGAGGGGCTCCTCGGCGCTGCCGTAGGTTCCGGGCTTGAACAGCAGGGAATACCGCTTGGATCCCATTTCGTCGTCGACCTGTTCGGCCGCAATGGAGTCGACGGTGGCCTGGATATCGGCCACCGGCATGCTGGGGTCGAAGATTCGGACATTGGGGCCGAAGCCGGGGTCGCCCGCCTGCGAGGCGGCCGGGGCCGGGGCCTGGCGGGGTGCGGGCGCGGGGGGCTGCGGCGCTCCCGCCACCGAGGCAGCCGCAACGCCGCCGCCGCTGCCGATGAGGCCGATGAGGAGTGCGGCAGTGCCGGCAATGGACCGGATCCGGAGACGCCGCTGCTGCGGAACGTCGGCCGGGGTGCCCGCTGAACGAGCGGGGAAATGGGCTAGCGGCATTGCTGGTCCTGTTCTCTGAGGGCGGGTTTCGTCGCGTTCGGCGGGAAAGGCGGTTGATCCCGACTGGACCACCACCGTCGTGGGAGCGCTCCCGCACTGGAGCGTAACATCGCCCGAGGCCCCGGGCAAGGGTTTGCTTCCCCGGAGGAGCCCGGCCTTGACAAGCGGATGTGAGGTGGGACACTATGTTCGTGAGAGCGCTCCCACGCGATCGCCCAGCCCGCAGACGGTGCGGCTGACCCCCCACCGGCCACGGCGACTTCCAGCGCTGTGAACCGGATGGAATCTTGACGAAGGAGTCTTCCCTGTGAAAAACCCAAACAAGTTCTCTGTGCTGTCGGCTGCGGCCGCCTGCCTGGCCCTTTCGCTGACGGCCTGCGGTTCATCCGCCCCCGAGAAGGCCGGTGCGGACGGGGCCACCGGTTCCAAGCCGGTGACCCTGACCGTTGGCACGTTTAACGAGTTCGGCTACGAAAAGCTTTTTGAAGAATACGAAACGCTGAACCCCAACGTGACCATCGAGCACAAGAAGGCCGCCACCACCAACGAAGCCCGGGACAACCTCACCACCCGCCTGGCAGCCGGCTCCGGATTGTCCGACATAGAAGGCGTAGAGGTGGACTGGCTGCCCGAGCTGCTGCAGTATCCGGACCGCTTTGCCGACCTGAGCGACCCCGCTGTTGAAGGACGCTGGCTGGACTGGAAGGCCGACGCCGCGAAGACTGCCGACGGCAAGCTTCTGGGCTATGGGACCGACTCCGGCCCCGAGGCCGTCTGCTACAACGCCGAACTGCTTAAGAAGGCAGGAATGCCCACCGAACGCGGGGAAGTTGCCAAGATGCTGGGCACAACCTGGGACAGCTACTTTGAGGCCGGCAAGAAGTTTAAGGCCGCCAACCCTGACGCAGCTTGGTTCGACTCCGCAGGGGCAATTTACCAGGGCATGAGCAACCAGCTTGAGAAGGTTTATGAGGGCGAGGACGGCACCGTCATCGCCACGGAGAACCAGAAGGTCAAGGACACTTACAACCAGGTCCTGGAAGCCTCCACCAAGGACGGGCTGTCAGCCCACCTGGGCCAGTGGAGTGATGACTGGGCCTCCGGTTTCCAGACCGGCGCCTTCGCCACAACCCTCTGCCCAGGCTGGATGCTTGGGGTCATTGAGGGCAACGCAGCCGGTGTCACCGGCTGGGACGTCGCCAATGTCTTCCCCGGTGGCGGCGGAAACTGGGGTGGATCATACCTGACCGTTCCAACACAAGGCGAAAACCAGGCCGAGGCCAAGAAACTGGCGGGCTGGCTGACGGCCCCTGAGCAGCAGATCAAGGCCTTCACCGCGAAGGGCACCTTCCCCAGCCAGAAGGAGGCACTGGAAAGCAGCGAGCTGCTCGGCCAGACAAATGCGTTCTTCAACGGCGCACCTACCGGCCAGATCTTTGCTGAACGCGCCAAGGCTGTTGAGGTGACGCCGTTCAAGGGCACCAAGTTCTTCGCCATCAACGACGCCATGCAGCAGGCCCTCACCCGCGTGGACGTTGACAAGTCGGACGACGCCGCCTCCTCCTGGGAGAAGTTCGTCACCGCAGTGAAGTCCCTCTAAGCATGGCTGTCACCGACCGGGTCAAGCCCCGGAGCGCCGGGGGACAGTCCCCGGCCCCGGAGGACACAAAAAGTGTCCGGCGCCTGGCCTTCTCCCAGCAGGTCTCCAAATGGGACGTGAGGCTTTCCCCTTACCTCTACATCTCGCCGTTCTTTCTCCTGTTTGCCGTCACCGGGCTATTCCCGCTGCTGTACACGGGGTGGGTTTCTCTGCACAACTGGAACCTCATCGGCGGGCAGGGGAAGTTCACCGGACTGGAAAACTACGCATTCGTTGTAGCCCAGCCCTACTTCTGGAACGCCGTGGGCAACACCTTCAGCATCTTCATCCTGTCCTCCGTTCCCCAGGTTGTTATCGCCCTGGTCATTGCGGCGGTGCTGGACGCGAACCTGAGGGCCAGGACGTTCTGGCGGATGGGGGTCCTGGTGCCGTTCGTCGTCGCACCAGTGGCGGTGGGCCTGATCTTCAACAACCTCTTCGCTGACCAGTTCGGGCTGATCAACGAGATGTTGAAGGTTGTGGGGCTGGACCCGGTCCGGTGGCATTCCGACTCGCTTGCGAGCCATCTGGCAATCTCCACCATGGTGAACTTCCGCTGGACCGGCTACAACGCGCTGATTTTCCTCGCTGCCATGCAGGCGATCCCGCGGGACGTGTTCGAAGCGGCAACCATCGACGGCGCCGGCCGGCTGCGGCAGTTCTTCTCCGTCACCGTACCCATGCTGCGGCCCACCGTGATCTTTGTGGTCATCACGTCCACCATCGGCGGACTGCAGATCTTCGACGAGCCGCGGGTCTTCGACCAGTCCGGGCTGGGCGGGGCCGACAGGCAGTGGCAGACCCTGACCATGTACATCTGGGAACTCGGCTGGGGCCAGCGGAACTTCGGCAGGGCCTCCGCCGTGGCGTGGCTGCTCTTCGTGATGATCGTGCTGATAGCCCTGCTCAACTTCATCATCACCAAGCGCATCGCAAGCCAGGGAGGCCGCAAATGAGCTCCATCCCCATGATCGAACAGAGCGCCGGCAAGGGCGCCGCCCGGGCCGCGGCACGGCGGGGGCCCGGCGCCGGGCACCGAACGGGCTCCTCCAGCGTCCGCCGGCCCGGGTTCCTGACGTACGGGTTCCTCGGCGCCGTTCTGCTCGCATCCCTTTTTCCCCTGTACTGGTCCTTCCTCGTAGGCAGCCATGACAACACCGTCCTGAGCCGGGGAATCCCGCTGCTGCCGGGCGGGAACTTCCTGGCCAACGCGGGGAAGGTCTTCGACAGCATCCCGTTCTGGAAGGCCATGGGCAACAGCCTCATCGTCTCCAGCGTGACGGCGGCATCCGTCGTGGTGTTCTCCACCCTTGCCGGGTTCGCCTTTGCCAAGCTTAGGTTCCGGGGGAGCAAGGGGCTGCTGGTGTTTGTCATCGCCACCATGGCCGTTCCCACCCAGCTCGGCGTCGTTCCGCTGTTTATCGTGATGTCCAATCTGGGGTGGACCGGTTCGCTGTGGGCCGTCATCATTCCCGGTGTTGTGACCGCTTTCGGGGTTTTTTGGATGACCCAGTACCTCCGTGACGCCCTTCCGGATGAACTGATCGAAGCCGTACGGATGGACGGGGCTTCCATGATCCAGGCCTTCTGGTACATAGGGTTCCCTGCGGCCCGGCCTGCAGCGGCCATGCTCGCCCTCTTCACGTTCGTGGCCACCTGGACGAACTTCTTCTGGCCCTTCATTGTCCTTGACCCCTCGAACCCCACCCTTCCGGTGGCACTGCAGCTGCTACAGGCTGCCCACTTCGTGGACTACTCAGTGGTTCTGGCCGGTGCAGTGCTGGCCACCGTCCCGCTCCTGCTGCTGTTTATCGCGGCAGGCCGGCAACTCGTATCAGGAATTATGCAAGGAGCAGTAAAAGGATGAATTCCACCCTACTTCCGTTTCCGCAGGACTTTCTGTGGGGCACGGCAACAGCCGCCTACCAGATCGAAGGCGCTGCGCACATCGACGGGCGGCAGGATTCCATCTGGGACACCTTCGCGCGGCTGCCCGGTGCCGTGGCGGATGGCCACAATGGCGATGTGGCGTGTGACCACTACCGGCGCTACAAGCAGGACGTGGCGCTCATGAGCCACCTGAACATGAAGGCCTACCGGTTCTCCACGTCATGGGCGCGGTGCATGCCCGACGGCGTCACGCCGAATCCCGAAGGCATCGCCTTCTACTCCCGGCTGGTGGATGAACTGCTGGCAGCCGGAATCACGCCCTGGCTGACCCTGTATCACTGGGACCTCCCCCAAGCCCTGGAGGACAAGGGTGGCTGGGCCAACCGGGACACTGCCTACCGCTTCGCTGAGTATGCGGCTCTCATGCATAACGCGCTGGGGGACCGGGTCCGGTTCTGGACTACCCTCAACGAGCCGTGGTGCTCCGCATTCCTCGGCTACACGGCAGGTATCCACGCCCCGGGACGGCAGGAACCGCGATCAGGACTGGCCGCGGCCCACCACCTTTTGCTCGGTCACGGCCTGGCAACGCGTGAACTCCGCCGCCTGGATTCCG
The DNA here is from genome assembly GCF_023913815.1 of Pseudarthrobacter cellobiosi. Taxonomy (NCBI): domain Bacteria; kingdom Bacillati; phylum Actinomycetota; class Actinomycetes; order Micrococcales; family Micrococcaceae; genus Pseudarthrobacter; species Pseudarthrobacter cellobiosi. Next base: position 2,305 of record NZ_JAMXBK010000008.1, on the reverse strand, counting down.
ACGCCGCCCTGGGTATCACCCTGAACCTGACCGTCGCCGATCCGCGGGACCCCGGCAGCGGGAGCGACCAGGACGCCGCCAGGCGAATTGATGGCCAGTTCAACAGGATCTTCCTGGACCCGCTGTTCAGGGGAGAGTACCCGGCCGACCTTCTGGCGGACGTGGCACACCTGGGAATAGCTGACTTCGTCCACGACGGGGACCTGGACATCATCTCCACCCCCCTGGACCTGCTCGGTGTCAACTACTACCACGGGGAATCGCTCACCAAAGACCCTGCGGACCCGGAGGACCACGCGGAGCAGAAGACGGCGGCGGACCCGGAACAGGCGGCCCGCCCGGTGTCCTCCCCGTTCGTGGCAGCCGACGGCGCGCGCTCGGTATCCCGCGGCCTGCCAGTGACGGGAATGGGCTGGGAAGTCCAGCCGGAAGGGCTGCGGCGCCTGCTCAACCGGCTGCAGGCCGAATACACCGGCCCGGCCGGGATTCCCATCTACATCACCGAGAACGGCGCAGCCTACGACGACGTCCCTGACGACGTAGGGTTCGTGGACGACCAGGACCGGCTGGGATTCTTTGCAGCCCACCTCCAGGCGGTGCACGGCGCCATCGCAGACGGCGTGGACGTCCGCGGGTACCTGGCCTGGTCGTTGCTGGACAACTTCGAATGGTCCTTCGGTTACCACCAGCGCTTTGGCCTGGTCCGGGTGGACTACTCAACCCAGGAACGCATCCCGAAAGCCAGCGCAGTGTGGTACGCGGCGGTGGCGGCCACCAACGCCATCCCGGCCGGCAGCATCCCCGTGCCGTCTTCGGAGTCTGGTGTCGTATTGTCTGTGTAATGAACGAAAACACCCGCCGCCCTGCCCTCCTGCAAGCAGGGCGGCCCAGTCCGACGCTGGAGGATCTAGCCACGGCTGCCGGAGTGTCCCGCTCCACCGCGTCCAGGGCGATCAACGGCGGACTGAAGGTCAGCCCCGCAGCCCAGGCCGCCGTCGACGCCGCGGTCGTGGCCCTCGGGTACACACCCAACCGGGCGGCGCGGAGTCTGGTAACAAAGCGCACCGCTTCGGTTGCGCTGGTGATTCCGGAGCCCGACGCGCGGGTCATGATGGATCCCTTCTTCGCCGCCGTCATTACGGGCGTCAATGAGGCCCTCCGGGGTACCGACATGCAGTTGGTGCTGCTGATGTCCCGCGCAGGCGATGACTCCGCGCGGACCATACGGTACCTGCGCGGCGGCCACGTCGACGGCGCGATCGTCGTCTCGTTCCACGAGGCGGACGACTGGGCGGAGACCCCAGGCACCACAGGTTTGCCCACGGTCTTCATCGGCAGGCCCTGGAACACAAAGTTCGGGGTTCCCTATGTGGACGTGGACAACTTCGAGGGCGGCCGGCTTGCTGCACGCCACCTTGCCGCCACCGGGCGCACCAGGCTCGGAACCGTGGCCGGCCCGGCCGATATGACAGCCGCTGTTGACCGCTTGGAGGGATGGATGCAGGGGCTCCGGGAGGCCGGGCTGGAGCCCGGGCCCGTCATCCACGGGGACTTCACCACGGCGGGCGGGGCCGATGCCGCACGGAACCTGTTCACCGAGGCGCCGGAGCTCGACGGCGTCTTCGCCGCCTCAGACCTCATGGCGCTGGGCGTGATCGAGTTAGTGCGGAGCGGAGGCCGCAGGGTGCCGGAGGATGTAGCCGTCGTGGGGTTCGATAATCATGCTCTCCTGGCAGCCCACGGCTTGGGCCTGACCACGGTGACACAGCCCATGGTGGACATGGCCGTGACGGCCGGGCAGCTCCTGATCCGTGCCATTGAAGATCCGGAGCTGCCTCTGGAGCCGGTTATCTACCCGGCCGAGCTCGTGGTGCGCGGCAGCACTGCAGGGCCAACCACTTAGAACCCGGGCCCGCCTGCTGGGCCCGTTTCACTTTTCCGTCACCCACCCGAAAAAAGTCCTTGCGCTTTCCAGCGGGGATGCCTACTCTGCGTGAGAGCGCTCCCACGACCCCGTATGGGTTGACCCATGGGTTGCTTGCCCATGAAGCAACGTCGCGACACGGAAGACAGGGAGAGCATCATGACCATCCACCACAACGTCCGGGCACCAGGAGAGATCCGAAGGAGGGGAGGCACCACAGCCTCCCGGCTTGCCGTTCTCAGCGTCGCCGCCGTTCTCCTTGGCGGGCTTATCCTTGATCCACCGATGTTGCTCGGGGCGCCGACGGCGGTTTAAACCGAGAATGCCCGTCTTTTCAAGGAAAATGGAGCTTGTCTAGAACCCATTGACCACCGAAAAGAG
>NZ_JAMXBK010000007.1:0-2172 GCF_023913815.1 Pseudarthrobacter cellobiosi | reverse complement strand
TGTGTCTGTTGTTTGAGAACTCAATAGTGTGCCAAGTTTGTTGATACCAATTTATTGTATTGAATTGGTTGAATTGATTGGATCCGCCACCCCGTGGTGTGGTCTGGTTTTTACAGCTGGTTTCAAATTTTGTGCAGCCATTTTATCCTGTTATTTCCGGGGTTGGTGGTTGTGTCTGTTTTACTTCAACGGAGAGTTTGATCCTGGCTCAGGATGAACGCTGGCGGCGTGCTTAACACATGCAAGTCGAACGATGAACCTCACTTGTGGGGGGATTAGTGGCGAACGGGTGAGTAACACGTGAGTAACCTGCCCTTAACTCTGGGATAAGCCTGGGAAACTGGGTCTAATACCGGATATGACTCCTCATCGCATGGTGGGGGGTGGAAAGCTTTATTGTGGTTTTGGATGGACTCGCGGCCTATCAGCTTGTTGGTGAGGTAATGGCTCACCAAGGCGACGACGGGTAGCCGGCCTGAGAGGGTGACCGGCCACACTGGGACTGAGACACGGCCCAGACTCCTACGGGAGGCAGCAGTGGGGAATATTGCACAATGGGCGAAAGCCTGATGCAGCGACGCCGCGTGAGGGATGACGGCCTTCGGGTTGTAAACCTCTTTCAGTAGGGAAGAAGCGAAAGTGACGGTACCTGCAGAAGAAGCGCCGGCTAACTACGTGCCAGCAGCCGCGGTAATACGTAGGGCGCAAGCGTTATCCGGAATTATTGGGCGTAAAGAGCTCGTAGGCGGTTTGTCGCGTCTGCCGTGAAAGTCCGGGGCTCAACTCCGGATCTGCGGTGGGTACGGGCAGACTAGAGTGATGTAGGGGAGACTGGAATTCCTGGTGTAGCGGTGAAATGCGCAGATATCAGGAGGAACACCGATGGCGAAGGCAGGTCTCTGGGCATTAACTGACGCTGAGGAGCGAAAGCATGGGGAGCGAACAGGATTAGATACCCTGGTAGTCCATGCCGTAAACGTTGGGCACTAGGTGTGGGGGACATTCCACGTTTTCCGCGCCGTAGCTAACGCATTAAGTGCCCCGCCTGGGGAGTACGGCCGCAAGGCTAAAACTCAAAGGAATTGACGGGGGCCCGCACAAGCGGCGGAGCATGCGGATTAATTCGATGCAACGCGAAGAACCTTACCAAGGCTTGACATGAACCGGAAATACCTGGAAACAGGTGCCCCGCTTGCGGTCGGTTTACAGGTGGTGCATGGTTGTCGTCAGCTCGTGTCGTGAGATGTTGGGTTAAGTCCCGCAACGAGCGCAACCCTCGTTCTATGTTGCCAGCGCGTTATGGCGGGGACTCATAGGAGACTGCCGGGGTCAACTCGGAGGAAGGTGGGGACGACGTCAAATCATCATGCCCCTTATGTCTTGGGCTTCACGCATGCTACAATGGCCGGTACAAAGGGTTGCGATACTGTGAGGTGGAGCTAATCCCAAAAAGCCGGTCTCAGTTCGGATTGGGGTCTGCAACTCGACCCCATGAAGTCGGAGTCGCTAGTAATCGCAGATCAGCAACGCTGCGGTGAATACGTTCCCGGGCCTTGTACACACCGCCCGTCAAGTCACGAAAGTTGGTAACACCCGAAGCCGGTGGCCTAACCCCTTGTGGGAGGGAGCTGTCGAAGGTGGGACTGGCGATTGGGACTAAGTCGTAACAAGGTAGCCGTACCGGAAGGTGCGGCTGGATCACCTCCTTTCTAAGGAGCACCTACGGATTGTTCATGCCATGTATGTGGTGTGGGGGGTTTGTCAGGAGTATATGCCCGTTGCGCAGACGATTGTTCTGCGGCGGGTGCTCAAGGGTGGAATATCAACGAATAGCGGCCGCTTGTTTTGCTCCTTGCCCAGTACGGTGGTTGGTTGTCCTTTTGGGATGGCCGGTCTGCCTGGAACGGTGTGGGTGCGGGGTGGGTGGTTTTGTGTTTGGCACACTGTTGGGTCCTGAGGCAACAGGGCCGTCGGGATGGGCTGCAGCTTACGGGTTGTGGTTTGTTTTGTCGGGTTTGTTTGTTTCTGGTTTCCTGGCTGCATCGATCACGCACTTTTGGGTGTGTGGGGTGTGTGGTTTGGGGTTGTTGTTTGAGAACTACATAGTGGACGCGAGCATCTTTTATAAGAAGCAATTTCCAAGAATATGAACCTGGATCTGTCTGCACCTTT
>NZ_JAMXBK010000006.1:0-1916 GCF_023913815.1 Pseudarthrobacter cellobiosi | reverse complement strand
AATGCTTCCAGAATGCACCGCAGCGGACCGGGCGTCATCAGCGACAGCCAATCACCCACCTCGGCGGTCAGAGGCGAAGCCTCACTGGGAGCGTGGGTCGGTAGTCGTTCGGTGGCATGACGTCGTGTTGCTGTAGCTGCTGCGCTTGGGTCTTTGCCTGTGGTGGTTTTCTGCTTTGCGGGAGGGCGTCCGGGCCGGTCATGCCCTGTGTTTGGCCGCGGAGCGGTCCTGCAGGGGTCAGTGGCTCGGCTGCCTTTCCTTTAGATTCCTGCCGCGGCCAGGGTCCGGGTGTTTTCCCGGTATTTGAAGAGTTTGAGCAGGTTGTGGCAGCCGGAGATGAGGTTCCATTCGTGGGCTGCTTGCTCGAGTCCGCGCAGGAGCAGGTGCTTGCCCTGACGGGTGTGGATCTGTCCGAAGACCGGTTCGATGATGGCCTTGCGCCGTGCGTAGATGGTCCGGCCCCTCTTGGTTTTGAGTTTCCGGGCCATGCGTTCCTTCAACGTGGCGTTGCCCGGGATCCTGCCACGGGGTGCCTCGGGGATCTCTTCGCCGTGTTTGAGCCGGCCGGTCGCGATGAAGAACTCGGTGCTTCCGGCGCTCTCGGCCTCGATCTGCCGGACGTGTTCGAGGTTGGCGGCTGAACAATACCCGGCATCGATGGTCCATTGGGCGGGCAGCTGTCCCAGCGTCTGCCGGGTGCGTTCGATCATCGGGGCCAGCTGCTGCACGTCCACGGCGATGTTGTTCAATTCCGTGGCAACGATGACCTGGTGATCGGCATCGACCACGGCCTGGCCGGTATAGCTGTAGTGGAAAGACCCGTCAGAGGTCTTCATGATCCTCGCGTCCGGATCGGTGAAGTTGCGTTGCGCGCCGGGTTTCACCATCGCGGCAGCAGCGGCTTGATCGCCCTTGGCCGTGACGGCCCCGTCATCATCCCCGTCATCGCGTGCCTTGCGCTCGGCCTCCCTGCGGGCCTTTTCCGCAGCTTCCGCTTCGAGGGCTTCACGGGCCGCGGCCAGTGTCGCTAACCGCGATTCCTTGTCCGCCAGAGCCTGCGGAAGCTCGTCCCCGCGTTTATCCGCCCCGAACCTGGCATCCTCGTTCGCATCAACACTTTGCGCGTCGGCGAGCATGTCCGAGACCTCCGCGGCCAGGATCCTTTGCTTCTCGGTCAACCGCGCATAGCTCATCGCCTTGCGCCGGGACGCGTTGGCCCGCACCTTCGTCCCGTCCAACGCGACCCGGCCCAACGAGACCATGCCCGCGGCCCGGCACAGTTCCAGGGCCTGAAGGAACACGTTCCCCAAGGCCGCAAGATGACGCTGACGGAACCTGCCGATAGACCGGAAATCCGGGGCCTGCTGCGCGGCGAGCCAGCGGAACGCCACCACGTCCACGCACGCCCGTTCCAACTCCCGCGAGGAACGCACCCCGACGCAGTAGCCATAGAGCAGGACCCGGACCATCAGCCGCGGATCGTACGGCGGCTGGCCCTTGGTCTTGGCATACGAGTCGTAGAACCGGGACAGATCCAGTTCCTCGGAGACGATCTCGGCAATAAACCGGGCCAAATGATTGCCCGGCAACCACTCATCCAGCGACGGCGGCACCAGCATCACCACGTCCGGTTCAAACGCCTTGAACCGCTTGTTCACCCCGGCACCGGTTTCCACCAGACCGTCATCAACAACCGGCTCAATACGCTCCACGAGCGATTCCTCAAACAACCCGTCCTGGCCAGCGGCATCCATGCACCGATTCTTCCAGCCACACGCCAAAGACCCGGAATTTCGACCGGCGTTTTAACGACTACCGACCCACGCTCCCAGTGAGGCTTCGCCTCTGACCGCCGAGGTGGGTGATTGGCTGTCGCTGATGACGCCCGGTCCGCTGCGGTGCATTCTGGAAGCATT
>NZ_JAMXBK010000005.1:0-1793 GCF_023913815.1 Pseudarthrobacter cellobiosi | reverse complement strand
CTAGCGTTCCTTGGTGTTCCAAACTTTGACACTGATCTTGAGTTTTAGGCAGCGTTTTTCATTCGGGCGTTGTCGATGTAGCCGTTGACGTGGCGGTCGATGGTGGCCAGGGCCTGGCGTAGTGGTGCCGGTGCTGGGGCATTGTCTGCTGCCAGCAGGGGTCGCAGGAGCCGGTTGTGGACCTTGGTGTAGAACAGGGCGACGCGTTGGCCTTCGGCGGTGAGGATGTAGTTGTTGCTGTGTGGCCGGCGGTCGATGAGTCCGTTGCGGCGCAGGCGTGCGAGGTCGTAGCTCATTTGGTTGGCGCTGTAACCGGTGCCCAGCAGATGGGTCACCCGGGCACGCAGGCTCCGATGGGTGAATCCGAGGGCGGTAAGGCTGACACATAAGGCGCCGAGCAGGGCCATGACCCGGGGGTCACCGAACCGCAAGGCCGGAGCCCTCTTCCCCTCCGCGGTAAGCGTGGGGAGCGCGACCCGCTCAAAGGCTGGGCTCGCAAGGACACAGCCCTGCCCGACACGTTCAGTATCGAGCAGACGGGCGTTCGTGTCACGGGCTTTGGTTTGCAGTTCGGGCAGGTGTTCCAGACGGCGTTTGCACCCCAGGTCGTCCGGTGAGTTCACGACGGTTTCGATCCGCAGTGCACGGCCGTCCTTGAGGTACTGCTTGATCCGCGAATGCTTGTAGAACGCGTTGATGGTGACGTCGGTGTCGCGGGTGACGACCTTGGTCTTGAACACGTCCTGGGTCCGGCGCAGACGGCCGCGGCGGATCTGCCGGCCGAAAATCAGCTCGAGTGTCTCGGGCCGTCCCAGGTCGAGGTTGTCGACCACGAGCGCTTCGAAGAAGGCCCGGGCGCGTCGGGGCGCGTCAAAGACCAGGGTGTGGGAGATTTCGATTTGGCGCATGGACAGCTCCCACCAGTATCCGGCGTCCGCGTCGTGGTCGGTCAGCGGCAGCGGCAGCACGGCGAGCCAGCGTTGGAAGAAGACCTCGATGGTGCCCGGGCCGAGCCGGTCACAGATCTCCTGCAGCGCTGCGGGGTCCTGGCAGCTGGCGAATCCGTTGGACAGGGCCGTGAACCCGATGCCTTCCCGAAGGCACTGGCGTTTGGCCCACTCGTGCCCGTTGATCCAGACCTTGATCGGATACGGGAAGTACGCGCAGATCTTGATGAACGCCGGTCCGAAGTCGACATCCCAGAGATAGAAGTAGAAGCACGTCACCCTCCGGTCGGCCTTATGGAAGCCAAAGCACGGGATTCCATTGGTGCCCTCGCGTTGGGTCGAGGCGAAGACATTCTGGTACTCCTGGGCCACCCCGATCGCGACGACGCCGGACCGTCCGACCCGTTCCTGGGCGGCCATATAGCGGCGCATAACATCGATCTTGCGGTCTTCCTTGGCGAAGCGGATCAACGGGATGTGGTTGGTCTCGGCGAAGGAATTCACCGAGCGGCGGAAGGCGGTTCCGATCTTTTCCAGGATCGCCGGGGAAGGGATTCGATAGCCCAGATGCCTGGTCATGAACGAAACCACCTGGCCGCCGACCTGCAGGTTCGGGACGTAGCCGTTGAGATAGATCCGGTCCAGGCACTGAATATCCAGGGCCACGTGGCCGTCGAGGATCTCATTGACATTGACATTGACCATCACCATCACCACATTCGTCGACCGCTTTTCCGAATGCTTCCAGAATGCACCGCAGCGGACCGGGCGTCATCAGCGACAGCCAATCACCCACCTCGGCGGTCAGAGGCGAAGCCTCACTGGGAGCGTGGGTCGGTAGTCGTT
>NZ_JAMXBK010000004.1:0-1683 GCF_023913815.1 Pseudarthrobacter cellobiosi | reverse complement strand
GGTTTCGACCGGCTCAACCAACGACCAGCCCCGGCACTCCGTCCTGGATGGCGAAGGAGGCTTTCGTGCTGACGGGGGATCCCGGCGTCGTGACGTAGTCCAGCACCCGGAAGTCAGCGGTCATTGCATCCTTCGTGATGCGGGTGTTCACGTAGCCGCGGTTGTCGTTGTAGAACTTCAGGTGCGGGTTCCAGGCCATGACCGGGTCCGTGGTGGAGCCGGTGCCGTTGCCGGTGGAGGTGATGGAGGTGCAGACGAGTTCCGAGCCGACGACGGGGGAGGCGGGGTCCTTGTAGTCGACCTTGAGGTCGTTGGCCCAGTTGCGGTGGACGTCGCCGGTGAGGACCACGGCGTTGCGGACGTTCGCGTCCACCCAGCCTTGGGTGATTCGGCGGCGTGAGGCGGCGTAGCCGTCCCATCCGTCCATGGAGACGTCGTCGATCTCGGGCGCCTGGTTGCGGTCCTTTTCGGCGAAGAAGACCTGCTGGCCCAGGATGTCCCAGCGCTGGGTGGAGTTCTTGAAGCCGTCCAGCAGCCACTTCTCCTGCTCGGCGCCGGTGATGGTGCGGTCCTCGGCCAGTCGTTCGGTGACGTTCTTCTTCCAGCCGTCCCCGGCGAGCTGGTCGTCACGGTACTGCCGGGTGTCCATCATGTGGAAGTTGGCCAGCTGGCCCCACTGGATGGTGCGGTAGATCTTCATGTCAAACCCGGCCGGCACGGACGAGGCCCGCAGCGGCATGTTCTCGTAGTACGCCTGGAACGCGGCGGACCGGCGCTGCCGGAAACGCTCGGTGGTGTCGTTGAGCTGGGCGGCGTCCTTGTTTTCGGGGATCTCGTCCGCCCAGTTGTTGTCCACCTCGTGGTCATCCCAGACCACCAGCCATGGCGCGACCGCGTGCGCGGCCTGCAGGTCGGCGTCGGACTTGTACTGCGCGTGCCGCTGCCGGTAGCCGGCCAGGCTGGAAGTTTCGGGGCCCTGGTGGTCGCGCGGGTTGCCGCCGCCGATCACGTAGCTGTCCTTCTTGTACTCGTAGATGTAGTCGCCGAGGTGCAGCACCAGGTCCGGGTGGTCCTGGGCGAGCCGCGAGTAGGCGGTGAAGTAGCCGTGCTCGTACTGCGAGCAGCTGGCGAACGCCATGGCCAGCGCCGCCGGCGTCTCGTGCGGCGCCGGGCTGGTGAGCGTGCGGCCCACCACGCTGACGTGCCGGCCGGTGCGGAACCGGTAGAAGTACTCGCGCCCCGGCCGCAGGCCCTTGAGTTCGACGTGCACCGAGTGGGCGGTTTCGATCCGGGCCTGCTCGACGCCGCGGGCTACTACGGTGCGCATGCCGGCGTCCTCGGCCACTTCCCAGGCCACCGCGACGTTGCGGGAGGGCATGCCGCCCTGGCCGTCCTCCGCCAGAGGGTCCAGAGCCAGCCGGGTCCAGATCACGAAGCCGTCCGGCCACGGCTCGCCGGAGGCGATGCCCAGCAGGAACGGATCGGTGCGGAGGCCGGCGTCGTCCGCTGTGGAAACGGCGACGGCGGCACCCGGCCAGGCGGCGACGAGCCCGGCCCCGAGACTGGCGGAAAGGAGGGATCTACGTGAAATGTTATCCATGGCTTCGACCGTAGGCAGGCCGGTTGGACAGTTTGTAAGGGCGGCGTGAATGGGTGGTTAACTGCGTGACAAAAACTGTCGAT
>NZ_JAMXBK010000003.1:0-1667 GCF_023913815.1 Pseudarthrobacter cellobiosi | reverse complement strand
CCTTGATCCACCGATGTTGCTCGGGGCGCCGACGGCGGTTTAAACCGAGAATGCCCGTCTTTTCAAGGAAAATGGAGCTTGTCTAGAACCCATTGACCACCGAAAAGAGAGGCATCTCGTAAGTGCAAGTTTCGCATAAGCCGTCCGCTGTGTCAGTTTCCTTTGATGAGCCGAACCTCGTGTCGGCTGCCGGGCTGCTCCCGGTGATGACGCTGGCCCGAGACGCCGGCCTGCATGGGCTCGCCGATGAGTGGCTGTCGGTCCCGACGGACAAGGGCGCGAACGCCGGGCTGAAGGTCGCGTCCCTGGTCGCCGGGATGGTCGCCGGCGCCGATTCGATCGAGGACATGGCCTTGCTGCGCCACGGCGGGATGAAGCGGCTCTTCAGCGCCTGTTACGCGCCCTCGACGCTGGGTTCGTTTCTGCGGTCCTTCACTTTCGGGCACGTGCGGCAGCTGGACGCGGTCGCGTCCCGCTTCCTGGCCAATCTGGGGACCCGGGCCCCGCTGCTGGGAGCACCCGCCGCCAGTGACTTCGTGTTCGTGGATGTCGACGACACGATCATCGAGGTCCACGGCTATTCCAAGCAGGGCTCCGGCTACGGGTACTCCGGGGTCCGCGGCCTGAACGCGCTGCTGGCCATAGCCTCGACGAAGGACACCGCCCCGGTGATCGCCGCCCAGCGGCTGCGCAAGGGTGCGGCGAACTCGGCCCGCGGCGCCAACCGTCTGATCACCGACGCCCTGTCCACCCTCAAGCGCGTCCACGTCGGCGGGCGGGTGCTCTGCCGTTTCGATTCGGCCTTCTACGGCCATGCCGCGGTTTCCGCGGCCCTGGCCGGCGGGGCGGAGGTCTCGGTGACCGCGCGCATGGACCCGGCCGTCAAACGCGCCATCGCCGGGATCCCGGACACGGCGTGGGAAACGATCGAATACACCGACGCGGTCTTCGACGAGGCCGCCAGCACCTGGGTCTCCAAGGCCGAGGTCGCCGAGACCGTGTTCACCGCGTTCTCCTCCCGCAGAAAGGCCGAGCAGATCACCGGTCGGCTGGTCGTGCGCCGCATCCCGGAACTGAACCCGAAAACCGCCGACGGGCAGGAAACCCTGTTCGACACGCACCGGCACCACGCGTTCTTCACCACCGTGGACGCCGAAGTTCTGGACACCGTCGCGGCCGACAAAACCCACCGGAAACACGCCATTATCGAGCAGGTCAACGCCGACCTTAAGGACAGCTCCCTGGCGCACCTGCCTTCAGGTGTTTTCGCGGCGAACTCAGCCTGGCTCGTCGCCGCGGTCATGGCCTACAACCTCACCCGCGCCGCCGGGATCCTCGCGGCCGGGTCCTTCGGCAAGGCCCGCACCGGAACGATCCGCCGCAAACTCATCCACGTCCCGGCCAGGATCGCCACCAGCGCCCGACGGATCCGTCTTCACCTGCCCGAAGCCTGGCCCTGGAAAACACCATGGCAGGCCTTGTCCGACCACCTCTACCCGCCGCCGCGACCTGCCTGACCCCCGTCAACCCAGCCGCACGGCGCGACCAGAACAACCAGTGGAACACTCAAGGGGCAGCGAGGCCCGGCACCCCAGCACGCCCTTCGCCCGCACAACGAGCCGAAACCGAATTCAGCTCATCCGCCCAGGCGGATCGGTGGATCAAGG
>NZ_JAMXBK010000002.1:0-1584 GCF_023913815.1 Pseudarthrobacter cellobiosi | reverse complement strand
GGGGGTGTCCCTATGTTTTTTGTCAAGCGTTGGGACGGGTTTTCCTTCGAGATGGTGGCGGATCGTTTTTGGGCAGGAGCCAACGGCCGGCGGGGTTTCCCCGGCCGGCTGACGTCTCTGGCCTCTCAGGCTGTCGTGGGGCTCGGCGCGTCGTAGAGCGTGCCGTCGCGGAGCATCGCGAAGAGGACGTCGCAGCGGCGCCGGGCGAGGGCGATCAGGGCCTGGTTGTGCCGTTTACCCTCGGCGCGCTTCCGGTCGTAGTACGCCCGTGAGAGCGGGTCCTTCAACGCCGCGAATGAGGAGAGGAAGAAGGCTCGTTTGAGGCTCTTGTTGCCCTTCTTGGACGGGTGGTCACCGCGGATTGAGGTTCCCGACCGCCAGGTCACGGGGGCGAGTCCGGCGTAGGAGGCGAGGTGTCCGGCGGACTTGAATTCCTTGCCCGCAACCTCGGTGATGATGCGGGCTTCCGTCCTGACCCCGACCGCCGGCATGGAGGTCAGGACGTCGTGAAGAGGGTGGGCCTCCACCAGCGCTTCGACCTGGGTGAGGATCTCCTCCCGGGCGGTGCGCAGCTGTTTGAGCATCGCCGCCAGCTGGGGCAGGACGATGCCTGCCGCGCCAGTGCCGGCGACCACGACGCTCTGCTCATTCAACGCGGTGAAGACGTCCGCCGCCCAGCCTTTCCCGGCCCGCGGCGCATGGCGGGACAGGAGCGTGGCGACCCGGTTCTGGCCAGCCTTGCGCAGCTTCTCCGGCGTCGGGTATTTGATCAGCAGTTCGGCCATGGCCGGGTGGTCCAGGTGCTTGCCAATGACCCGTTCCAGGGCTGGGTGGACTTGGGTCAGGAGCCCGCGGATACGGTTGGAGGTGGCCGTGGCCTGCTTAGCCAGGTCGTCATCAAAACCGCACAGCATCGACAGCTCCGCGGCCTGCTCGTCGGCGACCACGATGGAGCGTAGGGTGTGCGGCAGGGACCGGGCGGCTTCGGCAATTATTGCCGCGTCTCGGGCGTCCGTTTTGGCCTCACCGGGGTGCAGGTCCGCGATGCGCCGCATCGCGAGCCCCGGCAGGTAGCCGACCATGATGCCCTCTGCCTGGGCCACGGCCACCGGTAAGGCGCCGATGGTGGAGGGCTGGTCGACGACCAACAGAACCCGTCCCTTGCCCGCTACGGCCCTGATGATGGAGCGTAATTTGGTCTCGTCCTGGGGCAGTGCCCGGTCGAGGATCTTCTTGCCCTGGCGGTCGATGGCGACCGCATGGTGATTGCTCTTGCCGACGTCAACACCGATGAAGATGTCGACGAGTTCATGGTCTTTGATCAACGCAAACCTCCCAGAATTTGTGTCCGTCAAATCTGTGTTGGCATGTCCTGCGGCGGCAAGGCTCGGCATCCACGTTACGGCTGACCTAGGCGGTGTTTCATTGCGCTGGTCCGGTCCCCATTAGCGATCCCCTGGCGCCTATCGAATCCCGGTGACAACACCCCCCGGATCATTGATGACTGGGGGACTTAATCATGCCGAGACCGACAGGCCAACAACCCCAATTCTTACTCGTTAAGGGGCTACTAAAAAGGTAACG
>NZ_JAMXBK010000001.1:0-1037 GCF_023913815.1 Pseudarthrobacter cellobiosi | reverse complement strand
GAAAAGGAAGTCACCCTCATCGACGCCTTCGAAGCCGTCGGTGCATGCGCCGCGGGCAAGATGAGCCTCGAAGACCTGACCCGCATCGAAAAGGCCATCTGCCCCGGCGAAGGCGCCTGCGGTGGTATGTACACCGCTAACACCATGGCCTGCATCGGCGAAGCCCTGGGCATGTCCCTCCCCGGCTCCGCCGCCCCGCCCTCGGCCGACCGCCGTCGTGATGAATTTGCCCGCAAGTCCGGCGAGGCAGTGGTCAACCTGCTCCGCCTTGGCATCACCGCCCGGGACATCATGACCAAGAAGGCGTTCGAAAACGCCATCGCCGTCACCATGGCATTCGGTGGCTCCACCAACGCCGTCCTGCACCTGCTCGCCATCGCCCGCGAAGCTGAAGTCGAGCTGAACCTGGAGGACTTCAACCGCATCGGCGACAAGATCCCGCACCTGGGTGACCTGAAGCCCTTCGGCCGCTACGTCATGACGGACGTTGACAAGATCGGCGGCGTGCCGGTCATCATGCGCGCACTGCTCGACGCCGGTCTGCTGCACGGCGACTGCCTCACCGTCACGGGCAAGACCGTGGCCGAGAACCTCGCTGCGATCAACCCGCCGGACCTGGACGGCAAGATCCTCCGTGCCATGGACAACCCGATCCACAAGACCGGCGGCATCACTATCCTGCACGGCACGATGGCTCCCGAGGGTGCTGTGGTGAAGAGTGCCGGCTTCGACGCCGACGTCTTCGAGGGCACCGCCCGCGTCTTCGAGCGTGAGCAGGGTGCCCTGGCCGCCCTGGATGATGGCCTGATCAAGGCCGGCGACGTTGTGGTCATCCGCTACGAAGGCCCCAAGGGCGGCCCCGGCATGCGCGAGATGCTCGCCATCACGGGCGCCATCAAGGGCGCTGGGCTGGGCAAGGACGTCCTGCTCCTCACAGACGGCCGCTTCTCCGGCGGAACCACCGGCCTCTGCATCGGCCACGTGGCACCGGAAGCTGTCGACGGCGGCCCCATCGCCTTCGTCAAGGACGGGGACCG